>CAZVMK010000035.1:0-14008 GCA_964628315.1 uncultured Oscillospiraceae bacterium | reverse complement strand
CGGGAAATACACCAGTCACGGACGTTTTCCATCCAGTTCATATAGGTCTTGGAAAAACGGTCGGGGACAAATCTTGTTTCACCGTTTTTCACAACTTCGATGGCTTTTTCGGCCAGAGGCTTCATCTTAACGAACCACTGGGCAGAAATAATAGGCTCAACATCGTTGTGGCAACGGTAACAGGTACCCACATTATGGGCATAGTCATCGATCTTCACCAGATAGCCGCCGCCCTCCAGATCCGCAACGATGGCCTTTCTGGCTTCGTAGCGATCCAGGCCCTCATACTTGCCGCCGAATTCATTGACCTTACCATTGTCATCCAGCACACGGATGACTTCCAGATTATGCCGCAGACCGACTTCAAAGTCATTGGGGTCATGGGCAGGGGTCATTTTTACACAGCCGGTACCGAATTCCATCTCCGCATAATCATCGGCGACGACGGGGATTTCCTTATTGACCAGAGGCAGAATGACTTTCTTGCCCACAATATCTTTGTAGCGCTCATCATTGGGGTTGACACAAACGCCACTATCTCCCAACATGGTTTCGGGACGGGTAGTCGCAACAATGACTTCACCGCTACCGTCGGCAAGCGGATAACGGATATGCCACAGATGGCCAGGCTTATCCACATATTCCACTTCCGCATCGGACAGAGCTGTCACACAGTTGGGGCACCAGTTGATAATACGGCTGCCTTTATAGATCAAACCCTTTTCGTACAGAGAAACGAACACTTCTCGAACGGCTTTGGAACAGCCCTCATCCATGGTAAAACGGGCTCGATCCCAGTCACAGGATGCACCCAGTTTCTTCTGCTGTTCGACGATGCGGTTGCCGTATTTATGCTTCCAATCCCAGACCCGTTCCAGGAATTTCTCCCGTCCCAGATCGTAACGGGTAACACCCTCTTTGACACGCAATTCTTCTTCCACCTTGATCTGAGTGGCAATACCGGCATGGTCCACACCTGGGATCCACAGCGCATCATAGCCCTGCATCCGCTTAAAACGGATCAGTGTGTCCTGCAAGGTAGCATCCATGGCGTGACCCATGTGCAACTGACCGGTCACGTTCGGGGGCGGCATAACAATGGTGAAAGGCTTGGCACCCTCCTTGCCCTGGGGCTTGAAATAGCCACCTTCTTCCCACATACGGTAGATCTCGCTTTCTACCTGCTGGGGCTCATAAATTTTCGGTAATTCTTTCATAAATTCCCTCCTGTCATGAAAAAAGCGCCCTGAGAGTATACACTCTCAGGGCGAAAAATAGACATTTTCCGTGGTACCACCTGAATTCCCGATCGATACGGGCACTCAACAGCGATAACGGGCTGACCCGCACTTCCCTACTATCATTTCAGGAAGTATGCTCCGGAGCGACAATTTCCACCAGCCGATATGGACTTGCACCGACCGTCCACTCTCTGAAAAGGCACGATGAGAAAAACTCTCCTTCTTCGCATTTAATGGTATAAAGTTACCATATTTGCAGTGATATGTCAATCATTATTTTCCGAAAAGTTTGTAATTTCTGCTACGAAGCAATTCTACCAGTTCATTTTCATCCGCCGGTAGATGTTCTACTTCAATGCCTGCATTTCCTACCTGCTTCGGCCCATGGCAATCGGAACCGGCCGTCTGCAACAGATCATATTTTTGCGCAAACTCCAGCGCCAGTTCATTTCTTTCTTCATGGTCGTGGTTGGCATTGCAAACCTCAACTCCGTCAAGAGCCATCGGCGTGGTGGGATTGCCGCCGTTGCGATAAGGATGGGCATGGATCAAAATTGCCCCATCGGCTTGACAGCGTTTGTAAAATGCTTCAACGCCCATGGTAAAGATCTCCTCGGGATTTTGGATCAATGCATCAGAATAACCATAAAGCAGATAATCATTCCAGCTGCCGTCAAAGCGCACCTCCGCTCCACGGTAAACTTTCAGACCCCGTTTTTCTCCCTCCTGCTTGACCATGCGATAACCTGTGAGGAAGGCATCCACCTTGTCCTGTCCGGCAGTCGTGTCCGTATGAAGGTGGCGAAAAGTGTCACGGCTATAGTGATCTGTGACGATCAGGCCACTGTATCCGGCCGCCAGATAACCGTCCACGATTTCTTTTGCCGAAATAATGGCGCAGCTGCTGGTATAAAGGGTATGAAGATGCGTTTCGATTTTAAACATTTCTATTTCTCCTATGTTTGGCATGAATAACTTGACGATGGTGTAAAATGTGGTATAATACTCTTTGAAAAAAGAAACAGGAGCGCAAAAATATGAAGCTATCCCTGATCGTCCCCTGCTATAACGAAGCAGAAAACGTCGCCGCCTTTCAGGAAGCGGTCATCTCCGCATTTGACGGTTGCGGCTACAGTTACGAAATCGTCTTTATCAATGACGGCAGCAAAGATGCCACGTTGCATAACTTGAAAAAACTCCACGCCAGGCAGGCATGTCCCGTGAAAGTTGTCTCTTTTTCCCGCAACTTCGGCAAAGAGGCCGGATTATTTGCAGGACTGGAGCACGCCAGCGGTGACTATATTGCTCTGATCGATGCAGATCTGCAGCAACGTCCCGAAATTGTCCGTAACATGGTGAACATTCTGGACGAAAAGCCGGAAATCGATGTGGTTGCCGCCTATCAGGATCGCCGTGGCGAAGGCAAAGTGCTTTCTTTCTTCAAAAAAGCATTTTACTCCATTATCAACAAGCTGTCAACCGTAAAACTTCACGCCGATGCCAGCGATTTTCGCACATTCCGCCGCAGTGTACGTGACAGTATCCTGCAGCTGAATGAATATCACCGCTTCAGCAAAGGTATTTTCTCATGGGTAGGTTATGACACCGAATTCATCCCCTATACCGCCTGCGAACGCAACGCCGGTACAACAAAATGGAGCTTCCGAAAGCTTTTGAACTATGCCATCGACGGCATCATCGGTTTTTCCACCGCTCCCCTGCGATTGGCAAGCTACCTTGGTATTCTGACCGCAGGTGCATCTGCGATTTATTTGCTGGTCGTCATCCTTCAAAAACTGATTTGGGGCATTTCCGTTCCTGGCTATGCCACCATCATCGTGCTGATACTGCTGTTAGGCGGCATCCAGCTGCTGTGTATCGGCATTATCGGCGAGTACGTCGGTCGAACCTTTGAACAGAGCAAAAACCGCCCTGTGTATCTTGCCAAAGAGGTTTTGACCTACGAGGAAGAAGCAAAATAAAGCAAATATTTTCAAACGCCCGACACGATGATCGTGTCGGGCGTTTGTCAAAACAGCGTGATTTGACTGGTATCAGGCAAGTCGCCAAAGGCACCGGCCTCTTTCAGCATTTGAATGTGGGTCTTGGAGACCTTGGGACAGGCGGCTGTCACTTCCTCAATGGAAATAAACTGCTTGCCCTTTCTACCTTCCATCAAATCCCAGGCCGCACTTTCGCCTAGGCCGGAAATCGCCACAAAAGGCGGCAGGAGCTTTCCGTCTTTCACCTGAAAGCGTGTGGCATGGCTCTCATAAATATTGATCGGCAGGAACTCAAACCCACGCAGATAGTATTCATAGGCCACTTCCAGGGTAGTCAGCAAATCCTCATCTTTATCGGTGGCATCCTCATTTCCCTCGATTGCCTTGATATTCGCCAGCACGGCATCCATCCCCTTGGTCATCAGCACCGCATCGAAACCGCCCTTTTGACTGCGGCGGTAGAAGTATGCGGCGTAGAATGCCAGAGGATGATACACCTTAAACCAGGCAATTCGGAATGCCATCATAACATAAGCCACAGCATGGGCCTTGGGGAACAGATACTTGATCTTTTTACAGGAAGTGATATACCAGTCCGGCACGCCGGCAGCTTTCATTTCCTCCTCTGCCCCCTCCGGCAGACCTCTTCCTTTTCGAACCGCTTCCATGATTTTAAAGGAACGTTTTTCCGGCAATCCCATGGAGATCAGATAGATCATAATGTCATCACGACAGCCCACCGTTTCATGCGGCTTGGCCGTTCCCGACATAATAAGGTCCTTTGCATTGCCCAGCCACACGTCCGTTCCGTGGGTGTAACCGGAAATCCGAAGTAGCGTATCGAACTTGTCCGGCATGGTATCCAGAAGAACGCCACGGGTAAATCTGGTGTTGAATTCCGGCACCGCAACCGCACCGGTCGGTCCCAAAATCGGGTCGTCTTCATAGCCGAGCACCTTGGACGATGTAAAAATCGACATTGTGTCCTTATCATCCAGAGGAATTTTTTGCGCATCCACACCGGTAAGATCCTCCATATAGCGGATCATGGTAGGATCATCGTGCCCCAGCATATCCAGTTTCAGCAGGTTTTCTTCCATGGAGTGATACTCGAAATGGGTAGTGATCTGGTCGGCATTGGGGTCATCAGCCGGATGCTGTACGGGGCAGAAGTCCCAGATCTCATTTTCCTGCGGAATGACCACAAGTCCGCCAGGGTGCTGTCCCGTAGTACGGCGCACGCCGACACAGCCTGCCGCAAGGCGATTTTTTTCGGCTGCGGAAGCGGTTTTTCCCCGTTCTTCCAGATATTTTTTAACATAGCCGTAGGCCGTTTTTTCGGCCACCGTACCGATGGTTCCGGCACGGAAAACGTGAGACGAGCCAAACATTTCGATACAGTAGGCATGGGCGCTTGCCTGATATTCACCGGAGAAATTCAGGTCGATATCTGGCACCTTGTCGCCGCCGAAGCCAAGAAATGTTTCAAAGGGAATATTAAATCCGTCCTTTTCCATCTTCGTTCCGCAAAGAGGACAAACCAAGTCAGGCAGGTCTGCACCGCAGTTGATGTCCTTCGGCACATCCAAAATCGTATGTTTGCAGGAAGCATTGGGGCATCGATAGTGCGGCGGGAAAGAATTTACCTCCGTAATGCCCGACATATACGCAACAATGGAGGATCCAACCGAACCACGAGAGCCAACAAGGTAGCCGTGTTCCAGCGAATTCTGGACCAACTTCTGTGCGGACATATAAATCACATCATAGTGGCAGGAAATGATATCGTGTAGCTCCGTTTCCACACGTTTTTTGAATATTTCAGGAGGATTATCTCCATATAGTCTGTGGAATTTTCCGTAAACAAGGGATTTCAGGTCTTCCACGGAATTTTCGATTTTCGGAGCAAACAGATTGTGGGGCACCGGTCTGAGGCTCTCTACCATGTCCGCAATGCGATTGGGATTGGTCACAACCACTTCATAGGCCTTTTCTTCCCCTAAGTAGGAGAACTCATTGAGCATATCGTCGGTCGTGCGGAAATACAGAGGATTGTCTTTGTCGGCATCTTCAAATCCCTTTGTTGCTAACAAAATATGACGGTATATCTCATCTTCGGGGTTCAGGAAGTGAACGTCTCCCGTGGCAACCACAGGTTTCCCCAGTTCTTCGCCCAGCCGAACGATCACACGGTTCAAATCACGCAGGTCTTCATCCGTCTGTGCCTTGTACTTGTCGCTGGCAAGCATAAAGCGGTTGTTGGCAATGGGTTGGATCTCCAGGAAATCGTAGAAAGAAGCAATCCGCTTCAGCTCATCATTGCTTTTTCCGTCCAATAATGCCTGGAACAGTTCACCGGCCTCACAAGCAGAACCGATAATCAGTCCTTCTCGCAACTCCAGCAATTCCGACTTTGGCATTCTCGGCACACGCTTGAAGTATTTCAGGTTCGCATCGGAGATCAGGTGATACAAATTCCGCAAGCCCTGCTGATTTTTTGCAAACAGAATAATATGGCGCGCCTTTCGGTTGTCAATTCTGCCTTTGGAGCGCAGTGCGGTCATGGCGGGGTTAACAGCCTGCAACCTATGGATGTCGTGTTCCTCTTCCAGCTGTTTCATCAGTCTGGCCATGATCATGCCGCAGGTGACTGCATCATCGGCAGCCCGATGATGATTGAATTCCGGCAAACTCAAGGCATTGGCGACGATATCCAATTTGAATTTTCCCAGATGGGGCAGCAGATTTTGCGCCAAAATCAGGGTATCTGCGGATGTAAGCGTGTAATCCACGCCCAGCCGCTGACACGCTGTGCGGATAAAGCCTGTGTCAAATTCGGAATTATGGGCAACCAGAACCCGCCCCCCCACAAAATCAAGGAACTGGGGCAATACTTCATGGATTTTCGGCGCTCCCTCCAGCATTTCATCGGAAATGCCCGTCAGCTCAACAATTGTCTTGTCCAGCTTCTGCTCGGGGTCCACAAAGGTCTGGAAACGATCGATCTCCTCTCCGTTTTTCATGAGAACGGCACCGATCTCAATGATGCGGTCGGTTTGAGAGGACAATCCCGTGGTCTCCAAATCGAAAGCCACATATTCCTGTTCAAAGGACATATCCTGATTTCCGTGGACAACAATACGGTCGTCCACATCGTTGACGTAGTAGCCTTCGCAACCGTAAAGGATCTTGATATTTTCGTCCATTCCGGCCACCTTAGCTTTCGATGCAGCTTTCATTGCATCGGGGAAGGATTGGGCGCAGCCGTGGTCCGTAATGGCGATGGCACGGTGTCCCCAGGCAGCGGCCTGTTTTACCGCCGCTCCCACATCGGTCAGCGCGTCCATGGAGCTCATGGTGGTATGTAAATGGAGTTCGACCCGTTTTTCGCCGGATGCGGTATCCAACCGCTTGGGCATAGAACCAGGCATCACGGCAAACGGCTTGAGCACCGTTTCGTTATCAAACTGGTTTATCATCAGCTTGCCCTGGACCCGAACCACCGATCCGACGTTGATACTGTCCAGAATGGGTTTTGCCTCGTTGGCCTCCATGAATCGATTGATACGAATAGAGCCCGTATTATCCGTCATGTCGAAATTGATGACCCAGGCATTGCGTTTCTTCAGTTCCTTATGTTCAACCGCAAAAACTTTGCCCTCAACGATCACACTGCCCATGTCCAAATTCAACTGTCCCATAGGCACGGCCACGCCCTTAAAGGGTTTGCCGTAGATGGTAGACGTGTCCTGCTGTACCGGTGCCTTTTTCTCGGGAGCAGACACGGTTGCGGTGGCCGTGGACATGATCTTATCACGCATTTTTTCCATGGCTACAAACAGCTCCTTGCCCTCCAGCGCCTGGCCGGCCTCAAATCGAATGGACACCGGAGCTGCAAAACGCTGCTGAAGCCGCTGCTGGACAACAGGAATGCTTTCTTCCAGCTGTTTCAAACCGTTGCCACGGAGTTTTACCGTCAGGCTATCCCCTTCCCAAATCCATTGGGCGCCGGCCAAAGAACCTCTGTTCATGGAATTTTGTTCAACGAACAGATCTCGAAGTTCCTCTGCTTCCATTTTTGCCAGTTGGTCAGCCGGATGTGTAGCAGTCAATTCCAGCCTACGCAAGCCGTAAGCACTCTGCACCTGGCGGGATATTTCTTTCAGATACCGCTGAGGGATATAGTCGGGACTGTGGACAGCCACCTGCACACTCTGGGCAATGGGATCAATATCCGCAGCGGCGATAACCGCCTGAGATAGCGCAGAGCGCAACTCATCAGGCGGCTGAAAGTCAGGAAACATATCTAAAAATAAAACACTTTTGTTCATAGTTGCATTTTCTCTATTCTATGGAGCAGCGCCGGTAAAAGTTGCTCATAAGGCAACTTATCCGTCTGTACTCCCTTTTCAAAAATCATGCCCCAGCCATCGCCACCGGCAATACCGATGTCCGCTTCCCTGGCTTCGCCTGGCCCGTTGACAACACAGCCCATAACGGCCACCGTAATGGGTTTGCGGCAGTCTTTCAACGCTTCATCCACCTGATTGACCAGTGAGATCAAGTCGATCCTTGTTCTACCGCAGGTGGGGCAGGAAATGATGTTCACGCCGTCCTTACGCAAACCGGCAGCTTTCAAAATATCCTTGGCGGCGTAAACCTCCTGCACCGGATCATCGGTCAGGCTGACACGGATGGTATCCCCGATACCATCAAGCAGCAGCGCTCCGATGCCCATGGCAGATTTGATCATTCCCATCTTTACAGGGCCTGTTTCCGTCACGCCGATGTGCAGTGGATAGTCGCTTTTACTGCGGAACAGCCGTGCCGCTTCCACCATGGTGGGCACCGTGGAGGATTTCATGGACACGCAGGTATCATAAAAGCCGTATTTTTCCAGCAATTCCAGATGCTCAAAGGCGCTTTCTACCAATGCTTCGGCAGTGGGATGGCCGTATTTTTCCAGCAGGCGCTTGTCAAGACTTCCTCCGTTGACACCGATCCTAATCGGAATATGTCTGTCCTTGCACACGTCCACAACAGCTTTTACCCGATCCTCCGCGCCGATGTTGCCAGGATTGATGCGGATCTTGGATGCACCGGCCTCGGCCGCGGCAATGGCCAGCTTATAGTCAAAATGGATGTCGGCGACCAGCGGCAAATCGCTCTGTCTGCAAATTTCCGCAAATCCACGGGCGGCTTCCATATTTTGAACAGACAGTCGGGCGATCTGGCATCCCGCGGCTTTCAGCGCACGGATCTGGGCCAAAGAGCCCTCCACATCGGTTGTTTTGGTATTGAGCATAGACTGGATAACGACTGGAGCCCCGCCGCCGATTTTCACACCGCCTACATTGATCTGTCTGGTCATATTTTTCTCCCCTTATTTGAAAATAAAAATGATATCCTTGAGCATGATGACCGCCATCAACAGAAGCAGCAGCACCATGCCTGCGGCATGGATATAGCCCTCATATTTGGGGTCCAGTTTTTTACCGCTGATTTTTTCAATTACCGTTGTCAGTAGCAAAGATACGACACGGCCGCCGTCCAATGCCGGAATGGGTAGCAGGTTCATCACTGCCAGATTGACTGCCAAAAATGCACCGAAATACAGCAAATTCTCCATTGCTTCGATCCAGTTGGCAGAAGCCTGAGCCGTCTGCCCCATTTGCTGAACGATACCGACGGGACCGGAAAGATCCGTCAATCCGGCCTGACCGGTCACAAGCATTTTCAGACTCAAACGAACGGAACGCACCCAGTTTATGGCTGTTTTCCACGTCATTTCCAGCTTCATGCCAAAAGTTGCATCCGCATAACCGAATGAAAAGCCAATCAAATTCGAAGTCGTACCGTCTTCGTAGGTAAATTCATGTCGTTCCAGATAAAAATCATCCAGATGGACCAGTTTTCCGTCCCGTTCCACCACAATATCATGATGATCCCCGGCATTCAGCGCCAAAATAGTATTCACATCAGACGCAAGATAGATCTTCTCTCCATCGATTTCGACAAAGCGGTCCCCTTCCCGAAGGCCGTTTTCTCCGTTGACCGTGGCAAAATCTTCAAAATGGTCGATTTCAGGCATTGTAAATCCTGTGGCAGGTGCATACAGCAGTGCAACGATCACCAGACCTGCAATAAAATTCATGGCAGCACCGGCTACCAGAATAATAAGCCGCTTCCACCATGCTGCCTTGCCGAAAGAACGGGGGTTGTCACTGTCATCGTTCTCACCCTCCATGGCGCAGTAGCCGCCAATGGGGATGCAGCGAATGGCATACAGGGTTTCCCCTTTTTGCTTTTTCCAAATCGCAGGTCCCATAAAAACGGAAAATTCATTGACCTGAACGCCGGAAAGCTTCGCCGAGATAAAATGCCCAAACTCGTGAATGAAAATCAGAAAACTAAAAATCAAGATTGCGAAAATGATGCTCATAAAAATCCTCGAAAATTAAGAATGTGTCTGCACATATTTCCGTGCCAGACGATCGGCCTCCAAAATTTGCTCCAAAGTAGGCTCTTTTATAAAAGGAACGGCCTCTACTGCCGCACGAACCAGTGCGTAAATATCATAAAAACCGATTTTATCCTCCAGAAACAGTGCGACTGCTTCTTCATTGGCACCGTTCAGGACCGGACAAGCCGTACCGCCCTGTTTTGCGCAATCCATGGCCAGTTTCAGGCACGGAAACACTTCCAAATCCGGCGCAGAAAAAGTAAGAGGTCCGCAATGAACGAGATCCAGCGGGGCCACGGGGCACACCGAACGCTGGGGATAGGTCATGGCCAGTTGAATCGGCAACCGCATATCCGGTGTTCCCATTTGCGCCATCACAGCTCCGTCAACAAACTCCACCATGGAATGAACGATGCTCTGGCGATGGATAACGACCTCCACCTGCTCCAACGGCAGATGATACAGCCGCATGGCCTCAATCACTTCCAGTCCCTTATTCATCAGGGTCGCACAATCGATGGTGATCTTCGGTCCCATCTTCCAGTTTGGGTGCCGCAGAGCATCCGCTTTTTTAGCAACCGCCAGTTGCTCCCTGCTCTGCCCGAAGAATGGGCCGCCCGAACAGGTGAGAATGATTTTTTTCACTTCTGCGGCGCTATTTGACCCCATCAAACATTGGAAAATGGCAGAATGTTCCGAATCCACCGGTATGATTTCCGCATTATATTTTTCCGCCTCCGCCATGACCAATTCGCCTGCGCAAACCAAAGTTTCCTTGTTTGCAAGGCCAATGCGCTTTCCTTCGCGAATAGCGGCAAGGGTAGGCTTTAAACCAACCATACCTACCACCGCAGTGATAACGATATCTGCCTGCGGCAAAGTTGCCGCCTCAATCAGCCCTTCCTCTCCCCATGTCACACGGACAGGCAGGTCCGAAATAGCAACCTGCAGTTGCGTTGCCGCTTCTTTCGTGGCCATGACAGCCAGCAGCGGTTTGAATTGGCGGCACTGTTGTTCCATGCGCTCAACGCTTGTGGAGGCTGTCAACGCAACCACTTGCACATCCGGCAAGTTGCTGATAACATCCAGACTTTGTCGACCGATGGAGCCGGTAGAGCCCAGTATTGAAACACATTTTATCATACTTTCACCACAAACGGGATGAGCAGCATCAGCGCTTCTGCCAAAGGTGCTGTGATCATCACAGAGTCGAACCGATCCAAAATGCCGCCGTGACCAGGGATCAGCTTTCCGTAATCTTTAATGCCGGTCTGCCGCTTGATAACAGACATATTCAAATCGCCAAACACACTGGCTACAGAACCTACCAAACCGTAAACTGCGGCCAGCAGGTAGTTGACCTCATATCCCTGACGACTCAAAACGAAAGCAAAAACGAGCATACTGATCGAAGCGATCAAAATGCCGCCGACAAATCCTTCCCAGGTCTTTTTGGGGCTGATACTGGGGCACATTTTATGCTTTCCCAGAAACACACCCACAAAATAGGCACCGGTATCGGAGCAGTAAGCCATCAGGAAAGGGACCAGCAGCATGATCCAACCCTCATTGATTCGGATACGCAACAGCGCCGTCAGCAGAAAAGGGATCACCAAACC
Source organism: uncultured Oscillospiraceae bacterium (assembly GCA_964628315.1). Taxonomy (GTDB): domain Bacteria; phylum Bacillota; class Clostridia; order Oscillospirales; family Oscillospiraceae; genus Faecousia. The sequence goes on along the minus strand of CAZVMK010000035.1, from coordinate 2,682 downwards.
GGACAGCATGCAATAGCCCACCTTTTCCACCGGCACTTTACCGGAGGAGAAAAGCAATTCGCTGAACAGTAGCATGGTATACACCAGAACTCCCAGCACCAGTGCTGCATGGTTGCTGCCAAAATAGCTCCCAAAGCTGATAAACACTGCCATCATGGCAGAATAGATGTTCAGATTCGGTTCTTTGACCAGACCGGTGGTATGCAGCAGCTCATAGGATGCCAGAGCCGTCATCGCAGCCATGGTAATGGCTGTCACCCACGCAGGAGCGATAAAAAATGTCAACGCCATTACGATTCCGAAACCGCATCCGGCAATGATTCTTGTTTTCATTATTTTGCGCCTCCAAAGCGGCGATCTCGCCGATGATATTCTTCGATGGCCCTGTCAAGATCCGCATCAGAAAAATCGGGCCAAAGTACATCCATAAACACATATTCTGAATAGGCACTCTGCCAGGGCAGGAAATTGCTTGTTCGCTGTTCTCCCGACGGACGGATCACCAGTTCCGGATCGGGCACACTGGCAGAGTCCAGATAATTTTCGAATTTCAGCTCTGTCAGGTCCTCCGCATTGCACTTCCCTGCGGCCACATCGGCCGCAAAAGCACGGGCTGCCCGAACGATTTCGTCACGGCCACCGTAATTCATGCAGAAATTCACCTGGCATTCATTATATATGCTGGATTTTTCCACCGTTTCTTTACACAGCTTCTGTAAATTGGGACTTAAACGACTCAAATCTCCGAAAATGCAGAAACGGATATGGTTTTTTTCCATATCTCGCAAGGCTTCTTTCAGATATTTCTCCAGCAACAGCATAATAGAGGATACTTCATCCGCTTCCCTTTTCCAGTTTTCTGTGGAAAAAGCATAAACCGTCAGATATTTGACACCAAGTTCATGGCAATGCGCCGCCGCTCGGCGAAAGGCCTCTGCACCGGCTTTATGTCCGGCTTTCCGCGGCAATCCTCTTTTTTTCGCCCAGCGGCCGTTGCCGTCCATGATGATGGCAATGTGCTGAGGCGCAGTAAGTTCGGGCATATTCCATACCCCTTTCTGTTTGATACAATGCAGTGGGGGCGCTATACGCCCCCACATAAAAGCCGTTTAAATGGCCATCAGTTCCTTTTCCTTGACTGCAGTGGCGTCGTCCACCTTTTTGATGTACTTATCCAGCATATCCTGCAGATCTTTTTCGGCCTTTTTCTGCTCGTCCTCGGTGATTTCGCTGTTTTTCTTCAGTTTCTTCACATAGTCCATACCGTCACGGCGGACGTTGCGCATAGCCACCTTTGCATCCTCGGCATACTTTTTGATCTGCTTTACCAGCTCTTTACGACGGTCTTCCGTCAGCTGAGGGAATGTAAGACGGATCACACGGCCGTCATTCTGGGGATTAATGCCCAGATCGGACATCTGAATGGCCTTCTGGATATCCTTCAAAAGCTTGGTATCCCAGGGAGAGATGACCAGCGTGCGTGCATCGGGAGAAGAAATGGTGGCTACACCCGCCAGAGGGGTCTCGCTACCATAATATTCAACCGTAATTCGGTCAAGAACCTTTGCATTGGCACGACCTGCACGAACGGCGCCAAACTCCTCGCCCAGGTGTTCCATGGTCTTATCCATTTTCTTTCCGTATTCCTTAAAATCAACGCTCATTTAATATTTCCTCCTTAAAACTTGTTTTTGACGGTCGTTCCGATGGCTTCGCCGCGGACCACGCGAAGAATGCTGTTTTCTTCATCCAGTCCAAAGCAAACCATAGTCATGTCATTGTCCATTGCCAGTGCCATAGCGGTGATATCCGTGGCTTTCAAATTTTTCGCCAAAGCTTCGCCGTAAGTCAGCTGGGTATAACGGACCGCATTGGGATCTTTGTGGGGATCGGCAGAATAGATAGCATCGATATTTTTGGCCATCAGTACTGCATCCGCCTCGATCTCGACACCACGGAGCACCGCACCCGTGTCGGTTGAGAAATAGGGGTTTCCCGTACCTGCGGCAAAAAGAGCAACTTTTCCCTCATTCAGATAGCGATCAGCCGTATCACGGGTATAATACTCGCAAAACTTATTCATTTCCACCGCGCTGAGTACACGGGCATCCACTCCCTGCTTTCCAAGAGCATCGGCCACTGCGATACAGTTCATCACCGTACCGAGCATACCCATGGCATCGGCATGGCTACGCTGCATTTTATCGGTGCCGTCTTTTACCCCACGCCAGAAATTACCGGCTCCGATCACAACACCTACCTGGACCCCCAGTTCCACACAGGTTTTGATGCTCACGCAAACATCGTTGATGATATCGAAGTCCAGACCATGATGCTTTCCGCCTGCAAGAGCTTCGCCGCTGACTTTCAGGAGAATGCGCTTATATTTGATTTCGGACAACTCAAGTCCCCCTTTCTCTCTTATCCCCACTATTTTATATGATGAAACGGAAAATGACAATAACAATTTTCGTTTTTTTGCAAAATGTTCTCTGATTTTTTACAATTTCCTCATAGCCCGAGGCTATTTTCTTGTGAAGCAATCCAAGAAGAACTTTTTTCTCCGAATTTAGTTGCATTATTTGCGTTTATCGGTTATAATGTGAGCAAGTATTGAATTTAGACTTAGAGAGGATCGATTATATATGGCTGAAATCACCGAAAGCAAGAATTTCATCCACA
>CAZVMK010000034.1:0-14028 GCA_964628315.1 uncultured Oscillospiraceae bacterium | reverse complement strand
AAGGCTCCCTTGTGTAAAGGGAGCTGTCAGCGCAGCTGACTGAGGGATTGTTTTACCGCATAATCGATATACTCACAAACTCCACGAAAATTTCTGCTGACTTCGTTATTGGGTATACGAATGACCTTTAACCCGTAATTTTCAAGAAAAGTTGTTCGCTCCGTATCTTTCTTAGCATTATCATCCTCATAATGCTGGGAACCATCCAGCTCAATCACAAGTCTTGCTTCTGCACTGTAAAAGTCTGCAATGTATTTCCCTAGTACCTTTTGCCTGGAAAAGCGGATCGGATAGAAACGCAAAAAATCATACCAGAGATGGCGCTCTTCCTTTGTCATTTCTCTTCGCAGTTGTTTGGCTAATGGAACCAACTCTTTATTATGTTTTGACTGCATTACAATCCCTCCGGCAAAAATCATAGATTTTTGCCACCTCCCTTTACACAAGGGAGGCCTTTGGCCGGCACAAAACTTCAAAAATATACTTTTTATGCAATTAGGACAGTGCCATTACAGCCGCTTGCGCAGGATATTATGCTGGACATAGTCATCAACAAAATATTGACGGGAGAAGAAGATGGGATTGCCGTCCACATCATAGTCCACTTCCTCCACATACAGCAGAGGTGTTCCCTGAGGAACCTGCAAAACATCGGCCAGGGTGGCATCCGCCGCAATGGGGCGCAGGCGTGCCATATCCATATAGCAGTTGACACGGCATTTGTTCTGCAACAGCTGGAATACCGGTGCACGGAAATCCTGAATGGTCACTTCGGATTTCAGCAGATCCTTTGCAAACATATCCTGGCAGAAAATAGCCGGTTTTTTGTCGGCCGTGCACAGTTTTTTACAGCGGACCAACGGTGTCCCTTCTGCCAAATTCAGCTTAGCCGCTTCCTCGGCCGTGGCAGGGCTTTCTTCGGTCTCCACAAATGCCACCGCAGGGGTATAGCCACCGGCATGGATCATTTCCAGAAATTCCTGCTCCATATCCGCACGGTTATGAACATTGAGCACATGGCGGTTGATAATGGTGCCTACGCCGTGGCGACGGGTGATAAATCCCTCGCATTCCAGCACCGCCAGAATATCTCGCAGTTGGGTACTGGAAATGCCCATGGTCTTGGCCAATTCGCTTTCCCGCGGCAGATGGGGTTCGTTGGCGTATGCACCGGAGCGCATCTCCCAAATCAGCTGTGCATGGGCCTGTTTGGCATAAATATCTTTAAAATCAGTCACACAAACACCTCCGTCTAAAAATGGTAATACCTTTTAACATCGTCGCCATTATATGACAAGCGGCGACATTTATCAAGAGGAAATTTTTAAATTTTCCTGAAATAAGTCCCTGTTTTTTTCGATAAAGGGTTGCAAGTTAAACGCTTTTTCGAGGATACAGGTGGTCATTTTGTGTAAATTGCACAATTTTTCGGTGCAAGTCTTTGAAAAATAAACAGTTGTATTTCAAAAGTGAACATGATAGAATAATGTTATTCCGTGAAAAAGGAGCGTTTTCTATGATTTCCAGAGAAATTTGCCAACGTGTCCTGCAAAAGGCTGTTTCCACCGGCGCGGATTATGCCGAAATCTTTGCAGAGAACACCGTCAACCATTCCATTTCCATGATCGCCAACAAGGTCGATGCCATTAATGACACCGTTGTTGCAGGCGCATCCGTGCGTGTGTACAAGGGAATGCGTTCCGTGATGGCCTCCACCGTCGACACCAGCGAAGCCGGCCTCATCCGCTGTGCCGAGCAGGCCGCCGAGGCACTGGGTCAAGGCAGCGCCGCCATGGACATTGTGCTGAAAGAGCGACTGTACGGCGATATCCATCCCGTAAAAGTCGTCCCCTCCTCCTGCGGCAACAGAGAAAAAGTGGCCATTCTGAAAGAAGGCTACTTCGCCGCAAAAGAATACGACACATCCGTTGTTCAGGTTTCCGGCAGTCTGCTGGATGTAGACCACAACATTCTGATTGCCTCCACCGACGGCATTTATGCCCAGGATCGGCAGATCCGTACCCGTATCGCCATCTCCGCTGTTGCGGACAAGGGCAGCGGCACCCAGACCGGCTTCTTCGGGCCTGGCCGCCGGATGGGTATGGAAGTATTCGACAGCATCATCAACCCCAAAGACGTGGGCATTCGGGCCGCCAAGCAGGCTGTGACCATGGCCGGTGCAGGTTACTGCCCTGCCGGAGTGATGCCTGTGGCCATTGACAACGGCTTCGGCGGCGTTATCTTCCACGAAGCCTGCGGCCATGGTTTGGAAGCCTCCGCCGTGGCTTACGGCCAGAGCGTTTTCGCAGGCAAGTTGGGACAGCAGATCGCCAACGAGAAAGTGACCGCCATCGACGATGGCACCATCCCCAACGCCTGGGGCTCCATCAACATTGACGATGAGGGCACCCCTGCTCAGAGAAATGTTCTCATTGAAAACGGCATTTTGAAAGGCTACATGGTGGACAAGTTCAACGGCCGCCGGATGGGCATGGCCTCCACCGGTTCTTCCCGTCGCCAGAGCTATGCTTACACCCCCACCTCCCGTATGACGAACACATACATCGCAGCCGGTCAGGACAAGAACGAGGACATCATCTCCTCCATCGAGTACGGCCTGTATGCCGCCTCCATGGGCGGCGGTTCCGTCAATCCCGTGAACGGCGAATTCAACTTCTCCGTCAACGAAGGCTACATGATCCGCAACGGCAAGATCTGTGAGCCCGTCCGCGGTGCTTCTCTGGTCGGCAAGGGCAGCGAAGTGATCCGTAATATCGACATGGTAGGCACGGATATGGACATGGGTCAGGGTATGTGCGGCTCGTCCAGCGGCAGTGTGCCCACCAACGTGGGTCAGCCCCTGATCCGTGTATCCACCATCACCGTCGGCGGCAGATAAGGAGGGCATTACCATGAAATTCAACGAATTTAAAGAACTCGTCATCGCCGAATGCGCCGCACGGGGCGTCGCCGAATACGAGCTGTACTATCAAGCCAGTTCTTCCACCAGCGTGGACACTTTCCAGCACAGCATCAACGAATTTTCTTCTTCCCTCTCCGGCGGTCTGTGCTTCCGTTGTATCGTCAACGGACGGATGGGCTATGCTTCCACGGAAGATTTGTCTGCCGAACAGGCGAAAGCCGTGGTGTGCAAGGCCATCGACAACGCCGAAAATTTGGAAACCGAAGAACAGGTTTTCCTTGGCGAGGGCGGTCAGACTTACGAGCCCCTGCCCGACAGGAGCTATCCCCTGCCCACCGTGGAGCAGTTGATTGAGAAAACCCTGGAAACAACAGAGAAACTTTACGCGGCCGACCCCATGGCCGTAGACGGTTGTCAGGCCAATGGTCTCATTTCGACCGATGAAGTTGCAATTTACAACTCCAAGGGACTGGATCTGCATCGCCAGAGCAGTGCCGCCGGCATTATTGTGGTAGGCGTGGTATCCGATGGTCAGGGAATGTCCAACGACTATCAGATCAAGCTGGGTCAGCTGGACAAAATCGATACCGACAAGATGGTGAAAAAGGCCATCGATACCGCAAAGGTCAAACTCAGCGGTGAAGTCGCTCCCACCGGCCAGTACCCCGTGATCTTCAATCCCGATGCCATGTACAGCCTGTTGAGTGTCTATTCCTCCATCTTCAATTCCGAAGCCGCCCAGAAGGGACTGTCCCAGCTGGCCGGTAAGGAGGGCGAGATGATCGCTTCGGAGATCGTCACATTGGTGGACGATCCTTTCCATCCCGAAAATCCCGAACCTGCCAACTTCGATGCCGAGGGTAGTCCCACCCACAAGAAAAATATCATTGAAAAAGGCAGACTCAATACCCTGCTGTACAACCTGAAAACCGCAGCCGTTGCCGGCAAGGAAACCACCGGTAACGCTTCCAAGGGCGGCTACAACGCCTCCGTCGGCATTCGCCCCTTTACCATGTATCTGGAGGGTGGCAACTGCACCGAAGAGGAGCTGTTGCGCAAAGCCGGCAATGGCGTGTACATCACGGATCTGAGCGGCCTGCACGCCGGTGCAGACTCCATTTCCGGTGACTTCTCCCTGCAGAGCGAGGGCTATATGATCGAAAACGGTGAAAAGACCCGTTTTGTCAAATCTTTCACCGTGGCCGGTAACTTCTATGAGTTGCTGAAAAACGTGGTGGCACTGGCCGATAACTGCCAGCTGCCCAACGCCACGGGCATGACCACTTTCGGCTCCCCCAGCGTGCTGGTGGAAGGCCTGAGCGTGGCCGGTAAGTAAATCGAAGAAGCCCCGAATGGCAAACGCCATTCGGGGCTTTTGGTTTGAGCAGGTAATTCAATTCAGACTGCCGTCAACGGTAGCAAACAAGCCCGCAATACGGCTTCGCAGGGCGGTGGCCTCCGGCGTTTGGGCAGTGCCAAAATCGTTGATCCACTGAGCAGAAGCGGCCTGCGCATCTTTCAATGTCTGCAAATCGCTACTCAAATCTGCCATGCGGAATACAGGCAAGCCGGATTGCCGTGACCCGAAGAAATCTCCAGGTCCACGCAGGCGCAGATCTTCTTCGGCGATACGGAATCCATCGTTGGTCTTGCAGAAGGCTTTCAGCCGTTGCAGGGTTTCCGTGTTGCGGTTATGGGATGTCAGGATGCAGTAGCTCTTTGCACTGCCCCGACCCACACGGCCACGCAACTGGTGCAGCTGAGAAAGGCCGAATCGGTCCGCATCCTCAATGACCATCAAGGTGGCATTTGGAACGTCTACACCCACTTCGATCACGGTGGTAGACACCAGAATATGGCTCTGCCAACGGGCGAAATCGCCCATGATAGCTTCTTTTTCCGCCCCTTTCATGCGGCCGTGGAGCATTGATACTTTTAAATCGGGAAAAACGGAATTTTGCAGGGTTTCCGCCCAAAGTTCGGCGGATTTGATATTCAGTTCTTCGTTTTCTTCCACCGCCGGACACACCACAAATACCTGATGCCCCTGCTCCACCTGCTTGCGGATAAAGGCATTGATCCGTGGGCGATAACTTTCCGTTACCAAAAACGTGTCCACCGTTTGGCGGCCAGGGGGCAATTCGTTCAAAATCGACACGTCCAAATCTCCGTACATGATCAGCGCCAGAGTTCTGGGAATGGGCGTAGCGGACATGACCAGAAGATGGGGGTCACTGCTCTTGGCACTGAGCTTGGAGCGCTGCGCCACGCCGAAACGGTGCTGTTCATCGGCGATCACCAGCTGCAGATCCCGAAAAACGGTGCTGTCCGTCAGCAGTGCATGGGTGCCGATGACCAGATCCGACTGTCCGTCGGCGATCAGCCCACGGACAGCCTTTTTTTCGCTTTCTTTCATAGATCCCGTCAGCAGGCTGACACGAATCCCCAGAGGGTTCAGCAATTTGGACAGGGACGTGTAATGCTGTTCGGCCAAAATCTCCGTTGGGACCATCAGGGCGCTCTGGTGGCCGTTTTTTGCAGTCACATAGGCCGCCGCCGCGGCCACCATGGTTTTGCCGCTACCCACATCGCCCTGAACCAGTCGGTTCATCGGCGTGCCACGGCGAAAATCTGCTAAAATTTCGTTGATAGCGCCCATCTGGGCATCGGTCAAACGGAAAGGCAGTGCATTCAGGAACGGGGCAATGTCCGTATTTTCGTAGGGAATGGCGGTTTTTACCTTTCGACCGGCGCGCATCAGGGAAAGTCCGGCAGAAAAAACGAAAAATTCCTCAAAAACCAGTCGTTTTTTCGCCTGCTCCACCTCCGCCATGGAGGTCGGCTGATGGATGGCCTGATAGGCACGCTCCGCCGGTAGAATATCGTATTGCTGTCGCACCGGCAAGGGGATAATCTCCTCCGGCATGGGGCAGATGGCCAGTGCCTGTGCCACGGCTTTCACCACGGCGGCATTGCTCAGGCCTGCGGTCAGCGGATAAATGGGCAGGACCCGTCGGGTATTGACCGCCGGTGCATCCGGCGCTTCAAAGCTGGGCGAGGTCATGTTATAGCCGATGAAATCGCCGGAAACGGCACCGTAGAAGATGTATTCTTTGCCGTACTGAAGCTGGTCTGCGGTAAATCGCTGGTTGAAAAAGGTCACATTCAGCCGTGCGGTATGGTCCGCCACCTGCACTTTTGTGATATCCAGTCCCTTGCGGACATGGTGGGTCCTGGGGGAATTCATCACCATCGCACGGAAACAGGCCGGTTTGTCTACCTCCAGCTTGTCGATGGTGACAAGCTGGGTGCGATCTTCATAACCTCTGGGGAAATGGCAGATCAAATCTCCCAACGTGTGGATATTCAGTGCGGCGAACTGGGCGGCCCTGGTAGGGCCGATGCCCTTGAGCAGTGTGATCGGGTCTGACAAACGAGCCATGGTTTCACCTCCGATAAAGATTTGAGGATGCGTCCCCGTCAATCGGGAATATAGGCTTTCGTCTCGCTGTCCTGATAGAACTTGATATTCGTACCGTCGGAGACGGCAACGATGCTACCCATGTAGTCCGTGCGATAGACTGTTACCTCAGCATCGCCCAAAATATCCATCGTATCCTGTTTGGGATGATTATACTTATTGCCCTCGCCCACGGAAATGACAGCCCATGTGGGGTCGACCGTGCGCAGGAAATAGTAGCTCGTGGAAGTGTCACTGCCATGATGTCCTACTTTCAGCACATCGGCTTTCAAAACATCCCCATCCCAATAGTCCACCATGTCGGTCTCCGCCTTGTCCGTTTTCTCCAGGTCACCGGTGAACAGGAATTTGTTGTCGCCGTACTGCACCATCACCACGATGGACATATCATTGGGGTCATCGGTGCTGTAGTCGCATTTCACAGGTCCCAACACCGTGACGGTGGCGCCGCCCAGATCGTATTTCTCTCCCAGAGCCGGCTGGCGGATGGTCGCACCGCAGTTGGTGGCCGCGGTCAGGAAATTGGTCTCCGTCTTCGTGCCGTGGCGATACTCGGGGTACCACACTTCTTCGGCGGAGATGGCGTTGAGCACCTCATCCATACTGCCGATGTGGTCCGAGTGGGAATGGGTGGCAATGACCAGATCCAGTTTGGAAATGCCCAGATCCGTGATGTAATCGATGACGGTGTCGCCGTTTCCGTTTTCGCCGGCATCGATGAGCATATATTCGCCGTTGCAGGTAACGAGAATGCTGTCGCCCTGCCCCACGTCGATATAATGGACTTCCAGATAACCGGACTCCTCCACCGACGGAACATCGGCCAGTGCGCCGTCCACGCCGTTGCCGGTGGGTTTCTGGTGGGTGCCGCCGGATGTGGTAGCGCCGCCGTTATCATCGGTGGGCAACATATCCTTCAGCAGGAAAGCCAACAGCGCCACCAAAATGGCAGTCAGCAGGCCGATGGTGAATTTCAAAAATCTTCTTTGCAGCTTTTTCTTTAAACGCTTGCTCTTTTTTCTCTTTGCCATGTTCAAATTCCTTTCTGTACGTATGATAGCAGTATCTCTTTTTCGTTGGGCAGTTGCCCATCCAGCACCGCTTCCAAAAGGCGGTGCAATATTTGACCGATCTGGGCGCCATCATAGCCCAAATCTTTCAGGTCATGGCCGTTGACGGCCAGATCTTTCAGTGACAGGCAGGTCCTTTCCGCCTGGATTTGGGCGACCAGTTGGCGCACCTGGGCAAAGCTTTCGTCTTCCGCGGCCGTTCCCGTGCCACGGCGGTCAGCTTCCTGCAGAGTCAGCAAATCATTAAAAACTTCTGCGCCCAGGCGGCTCAACCGACGGCGAACAGCCTTGATATCAGGCTCCACAGGGCTCATATGGCAACGGATAAGGCACGCCACCTTTTCACGCAGTTCATTGGGGGCTTTCAGCCGCCGCAGAATTTGCTGTGCCAGATCTGCCCCCACCTCTGCGTGGCCGTAAAAATGGCCAACGCCCCCCTCGTCCACCGTGAATGTCATCGGTTTTCCCACATCGTGCAACAGGGCCGCCCACCGCAGGTGCAAAATCGGCGGCATTTGCTCCACCACATGGGCGGTGTGGGTATAAATATCATAACAATGATGGGGATTTTTCTGGTCAAAGCCCACAGTTGCCGCCAATTCCGGTATGATCTGGGTCAGAATGGGGGCAAAATCCGCCAACTGTCGGCTGTTGATCTTTAAAATCAGTTTACATAACTCGTCAAGCACCCGTTCTCTGGCCAGGGAGTCCATGTTGGGTGCCAGGGCAAACATCGCCTGCAACGTGGTCGGTTCCACCCTCAGATCGTAAGTCACAGAAAATCGAACCGCCCGTAATATCCGCAGAGCATCCTCAGTGAAGCGCCGCTCGGGCGCTCCCACCGCTCGAAGGACACGGTCTTTCAGATCCTGTCGGCCGCCGAACGGATCGGCGAACCCCCGTGTGGGGGAATAAGCCATGGCATTGACGGTAAAATCCCGTCGGGCAAGGTCCTGTTCGATGTCGGACACGAAAGCCACCCAGTCTGGATGGCGGTTATCGGCATAGGCTCCCTCGGTGCGGAATGTGGTAATTTCATATACCTCTCCCCGAGGAAAGATGATACCGATGGTACCGTGTTTCTCTCCGGCGTGTATTTGAGGCAGTTCTCCGAAGATCTCTTTGATCCGTTCGGGCGGTGCGGCGGTACACAGATCATAGTCATGGGGGCACAATCCCAACAGGGCATCCCGCACACAGCCTCCCACAGCATAGCAGGGGTAGCCTGCCTTTTCCAGTGCGCAAATGCAGTACAGGGCATTTTCGGGCAAGTACATTGCTTTTCTCCCCTCCCCCGTCAGGTCGGTTCTTCCCCGTTTGAGGCAACGGGTTGTTCCCAGGGAGCGCTCAGCAGCCACAGTCCCACGCAGGCATACATGATGTGTGCGCCAGGCGCCGCGGCAATGCACAGATATCCGGCCGTGCGCTGCCAGAACAGTCTCCGCCGCCGATCATCCAGCTCTACAGCGGTGCCCCACAACTGATAGCAGGCCAGCGTTGCGCTGAATACGGCCAGAAACTGGGGCAGAAATCGGATCAACTCCGGTTCGCCGCCGTAGTTGTGGTTCAGGCGGAACATTTCCACGGCGAAAAACAGGCAGGGGATCATATAGCACAGCTCCCTCTGCCCACCGCCCTTTGCCTGACGGTACAGGTCATACAGCAGCACGCAGACGGTGGCAAGGCCGAGGCCCATGCACAGCAGCGAAAACAGGTCCGTTTTTCCGAAAAAAGAAAGACTGTACAGCAGTACGCCCACAACCGCCACGCAGTTTCCCACAGGGGGCAGCCATGAGGGGCAATGCCGTTGTGCCTGCTTTCGGCCAGCAAGGAAGCAGAACAGGATCGTTGCGGCGGTCAGTACCAGGTAGCAAAGCCAGCCGACATGGCCGGCAGGGTAAAGTCCCTTGGCATCCTCCCCCACCGACAGGGTCCACATTCGCAGAGCGCCCCCCAGAATGCCCATGGAGGCGGCGATGTATCCGGTGTAAGGTCGTAAATATTTCATAGATAAAACCTCATTTGAAAGCGGCGATCAGCATACAGATACCGGCCAAGATCGGCTGATGTCCCATGTAGATCCACAGGGACTGGCGGCCACAGAAGCCGAGGAAGCGAATGACGGGATTTCTGTCGTTGACATTGGGCAGTAACGTTTCCTTTTCCCGATACAGTCGCCGTCCCATCAGGGCTCCCAGCAGGAAAAATCCCAGATGGGGCAACAGAGGGAAATAGTCCGAGCTGACAAAGCCGTGAAACCGAAAGCCCAGAGGGAGCAGATACGGAATATCCAGCACCGGTCCCTTTTTCAAATACAAACCGACCAGCGCCATGGCCACGCCCAGCACCGCCAGCGCCCAGTCGGGCAGGCGGCGGAACAGGCCCCACAGCAACATACACGCTCCCAGGCAGTGTAACACGCCGAAATAGATGATGATGCTCTTGTCGGAAAAGTCCAGCAGATACATTCCCACCGTGGCGGCGCTGACCACCAGTCCGCAACCGAATACGACCAGTCCGCGCTTGATATGGTGCCGCCCCAGAGTGACACAAATGCCGGACAGCAGGATAAACAAAATACCGCCCCAGTCCTGCACAAAGGAAAACCATGCAGGATAGGTCCAATCGATGATCCCATACAGATACACCAGGTCAAACATCAGATGTACGATGACCATGCCCAGCAGGCACAGTCCCCGAAAAGCATCCAGTTCCCAAATTCGTTTTTTCATAAATTTGCTCCTTCTCAGGGAAAATCAGTTCTCCGCGGCGGCCTCTTCTTCCAGTTTCCGATAGGCCACCTTTCCCACCAGGGTTTTGGGCAGTTCCTTACGGAAAACGATTTCTCGTGGCATGGCATATTTTGCAATCCGCTGGGCGCAATACTCCAGCAGTTCCTCTTTCAGCCGCTCCGTCGGCTCCACATCGGGCATGGGGACGATATATGCGCGGATCCGCTGCCCCCGATAGTCGTCGGCAACGCCGATGACACAGCTGAGCAGCACTTTTTCATGACTGTCGATGATATTTTCCAGCTGAGAGGGATAAATATTGTAACCGGAGGAAACGATCATCCGCTTGATACGCTGGCGGAAATAAACGAAACCATCCTCATCCATATAGCCCATATCGCCGGTATGAAGCCAGATCTTCCCGTCGGCATGGCGTTTCAAGGTAGCGGCGGTTTCTTCGGGGTTGTCCATATAGCCCAGCATGACCGTCGGACCGCTGACACAGATCTCGCCCTCCATACGGGGTTGCACTTCATCGGTGGTACCGACCCCGACGATTTTATAGAACGTATCGGGGAACGGAACGCCGATGGATTTTTCCCGTGCATAGTCCTTGGGGGTCAGGCACGAAGCGGTAACACACTCGGTGGTGCCGTAGCCCTCCCGAATTTGCTCGGTGCAGTTATGGGCTTTCAGGAACGCATCCACTTTCTTTTTCAGTTCGGGAGAGAGACTGTCTCCACCGCAGAAAATTCCCTTGAGGAAGCTCAGGTCCACATCATCCAGTCCCTCGGTGCGCAACAGGGCTTCAAAGAGGGTCGGAACCCCTGGAATGATTTCCGGCTTCTGTTTGCGCAGGATATCTGCGTAGGTTTTTATCGAGAATTGCGGCACCAGAATACAGGTAGCGCCGCCAATGAGGGCAGTGTGGATGCCGATGCCCAGCCCAAATCCGTGGAATACCGGCATAATGGACAGCATTTTCATACCTGCAATGCTTTCATACCCCGATGCGGCAATGGTCTGCAATCCCAGCGCGTTAAAATTACGGTTGGAGAGCATGATTCCCTTATTGACGCCCGTGGTGCCGCCGGAATAGAGAACTGCGCCGCAGTCATCGGCCTTTCCCTCATCGGCAGGCAACGGAGCCCCCTCCGCAGTGGCCAATGCCACCTCTTTCCACAGGGTATAGCCCTCTTTGGGCAGGGGGTGCTTTCCGTCCTTGGTGTGGGGATATAGCAGGTTCAGTGGGAACGGCAGTTCATCGGCAATTTTGGCAATGAATATCCGAACCTCCTGCTTCACTTCCGGTAAAATACCGGCCACCTTGTCATAGAACTGATCCAACGTCAAAATCGCCTTGCTGTGAGATACGTTCAGATAAAAAGCGATCTCTTTTGCCGCCGACAGCGGGTGGATCATATTGGGCACGGCCCCCAGACGATTCAGCGCATAAAAACAATGCAGTGCCTGGGGGGTATTGGGCATACAGATGGTAACTCGGTCTCCCTTCCCTATCCCCATGGCCAAAAGGCCTCGGGCAGTGGCATCGATCCGCTCCAGGAAATGCCCATAGGTGGTTTTCTTGCCCATAAAGGTATAGGCAATATGGTCGGGATATTGTCCGGCGGTCTGCGCCAGGAGCTGATACATGGTCATTTCGGGATAGTCCAGAGTGGCAGGTGTATTGCCGTAAAAAGCCAGCCAGGGGGTGGCGGAAGAAAGTGGCATAGAAAACATCCTTTCATGGTCAGGGTGTGCAAGATCAAAGGGTGGTGCTTATTTGATTTATTATACCATAGGATAGGACTGGATTTCCACTGTTTTGTAAAAAAATCCGTTTTTTAAAATTTCTTATTGTCTATGGGAGAAAAATGAGGTATACTGTAATTTAATATGTGAATTTTGGAGGATATAGTATGCTGTTGAGCATCATCACCCTGTTCAGCTCAGGTGCCACCGTGCTGACCTGCCTGCTGGCAGGGGCAAAAAATCCGATCTTGTGGATCCTGAGCCTGATCGGTTTTTTCCTTTTGGGCATCGTGCTGGCCTTTCTTTTTCTGCTTGTCATGGCAAAACGGGTCGACAAAACCGTCCCTCAGGAACAGGACAGCCCTTTTTATCGAAAAATGGCGGATATTTATGTGCGAGGTCTGGTCAGGCTTTGCCGTGTCAAAGTAAAAATGCAGGGACTGGATCAGTTGCCCAAAGAGGGGCGGTATCTTCTGGTGTGCAATCACCTGTGCATCGTTGACCCCGTGGTGCTGCTGTACGCATTTCCCCACAGTCAGCTGGCCTTTATTTCCAAAAAGGAAAACGACGATATGCTCATCGTCGGCGAGGTCATGCACAAACTGCAGTGTCAGCTCATCGATCGGGAAAATGACCGTGCCGCACTGAAGACCATCATCAAGTGCATTCAGATTTTGAAAGAGGACCGTGCTTCCGTGGCCGTTTTCCCCGAGGGCTATTGCAGTGACGACGGTTTGCTACGCCACTTCCGCTCCGGCGTGTTCAAGATCGCCCAGAAAACCCAGGTTCCCATCGTGGTGTGCACCGTGCGTGATACCGCCACCGTCATCCCCAGCATCAAAAAACTGCGTTCCAGCAGTGTAGAACTGCATCTGGTGGGCGTGGTGGAGCCATCGGTGTTTGCAGGAAAAACCACCGTAGACATCTCCAATCAGGTCTATGAGATGATGGCCAACGACCTGGGCGAAGCACTGGTCTATCAGTGCCCTCCCGAGGCGTAAGGCAGGCACCTGACCCCGAGCTTTGTGCCTCCCCTAAAGGGGAGGCCATGATTTTATCATATTTCACAGAAAAGGATACCCTTATGTTTTCCGATATTTTACTTACCGTTGATTTTGACCGCACCCTCACCGCCCGCGACGGCTCTATCCCCCAGCGAAATCTGGATGCCATCCGTTTTTTCGCCGATCACGGCGGTATTTTTACGGTCAACACCGGCCGTAGTTACATCAGTTTTCGAAAATTTCTGGAGAAAGTGCCCGTCAACGGTCCCCTGTTGCTGCTCAACGGCAGTGCCGTCTGGGAAAAGGGGCAGTTTTATGACGTCAAAAACCTGACATTCGACATTTGGCCCACACTCCAGCGGCTGCAGCAGCGATACCCCCATGTCAACCTGGAGCTTCAGGCGCCGGATATGCACTATCTGGTGGAGCCGAGTCCCTCCTATGCCGAGTACTACAGCCACCGTGACCTGCCCCATGGCATTTTGCGTTTAGAGCCCCAGCCGCTGGATTTTGTAAAAGTCGGAATTTACGGTGACGTTCACGGTGGTTTGGGCATTGACGAAATGGAAGAAAAAGCCCTTTTTGACGAAATTTCCCTGTTCCTGGCAGAGGAATTCGGCGATAAAGCAGAGATTTTCCGTGCCACACCGCGGATCATCAATGTCCATGCCAAGGGCGTCTCCAAAGGTAATGCCGCTCTGGCGTTGCAAAAAAAGCTGGAGCGAAAGATTCTGATCTGCGTGGGAGACGAGGGCAACGATGTGGCTATGCTGGATGCGGCGGACTATGCTTTCTGTCCCAGTGACGGTATGGTGGCCGATCGATATGAAAATGTCTGTCCCTGCGCCGACGGTGCCATCGCAGACGTGATTTATAAAAAAATCCCCGAGATTTTGAAAAAGAACGCTTGACAAGTGTGTAATTCTATGGTAGAATGCTCTAGCTGAATAGGCAAGAGACAGAGGATTTGCGGGTGTAGTTCAATGGTAGAACACCAGCCTTCCAAGCTGGATACGCGGGTCCGATTCCCGTCACCCGCTCCATAGAAATGCGCCAGTAGCTCAGC
>CAZVMK010000033.1:0-14641 GCA_964628315.1 uncultured Oscillospiraceae bacterium | reverse complement strand
TGACTTCGGCGGCGGTCTTTTTCATACGGGAAGCCAGTTCGCCGACGGTGATCTCCTCGGGGATCCGAACCACAACGGGAGCCTTACGAGCCACTTCCATTTGCAGACGGCGCAGTTTTTCCTGCTCTTCGTTGCGGGATTTGTTGCCCTTGAAGTTGTTTTTCTGCTGCTTCTGCTGCTGGCCTTTCTTGCCGCCGATGCGCTGCTTGCCGCCCTGGAAATTCTGGACTCGTTCGGAAACCAGATTGTCCACGTCGGCAAAACGGTTGGCGTTGACCTGAACGGCGGAAGTGTCCACGATGCGGCGCTCACGCTTGCGCTCGGGTTCGACAGGCTTGGTTTCGACCTTGGGAGCTTCGGCCTTGGGCTGCTCCTTGGCAGGGGCCTTGCTCTGGGCAGGCTTCTTTGCCTCGGTCTTGGGGGCTTCGGCCTTGACGGCTTCCGCTTTGGGAGCTTCGGTCTTCGGCTTCACATCGAAAACCTGAGCAATGTCCTTGATCTGGTTGTTACGGGTGATGTGCTCGAACACCGCATTGAGCTCTTCCTGAGTCAGAGCTTGGGTGTAGGACTTGGGTTTTTCATAATATTTTCCGACGATTTCGGAAATATCTTTGGGGGCTACGCCAAAATCGGCGGCTACATCTTTTACACGATACTTCGGTTGAATACTCACTATAAACGCACCTCCAAAATGCTGGGAATTCAAACAGTTGAGCATTGACGATCAGTGGATGTCAATTTATTTTTTGCCCTTGCGGACGTTCTTCTGATGGGCCTTTGCCTCGGCTTTCCGCTTCCTGGCTTTCTGGGCCTTTGCGCCCAGGATCTCCACGGCCTTGGCCGGCGGCTGGGGCAGGGCAGACACCAGTGCCAGCGCCAGCGCCACATCGGTCACGGCGGCTACGGCCAGGGATGTCCGTCCGATGGACAGGCCCATCTCGTCCTTGGTATAGGGCAGGCGGATGCACTGTTGCTCCGTTCCGGCGGCGAAGCTGAGGCTTCTGCGCCATGTGTGCTCGGAGGCATCCTGGGCCACCAAAATCACATAGGCCTTACCGGCACGGGCGGCGGCACCCACGGGCTCCTCGCCCAGTTCCGCAAAACCGGCTTTTCGGGCCAGTGCCAGATAGTTCAGTGCTTTATCCATGCTGCACCTCGATTTCTTTTTCCAGACGGTCGTAAACCTCCTGGGGGATGGTCACTTCCAGACTGCGATCGAGGGCCTTGGATTTCTGCGCCTTTTTCAGGCATTCGGCCTTGGGGCAGATATAGGCGCCCCGACCGGCGGCTTTGCCGGAAAAGTCCAGGCTCACGGTGCCGTCCGTGCCACGTACCACACGGATGAGGCTACGCTTGTCCATCCGCTCTCGGCAGCCCATGCACTGCCGCTGGGGGATCTTCTTTTGCATCAGACTACCTCCAAATCAGAAATTATTCTGCTTCAGCCTGAGATGCAGGCTTGATGTCGATCTTATAGCCGGTCAGACGGGCGGCCAGTCTAGCGTTCTGGCCTTCCTTGCCGATGGCCAGCGACAGCTGATCGTCGGGCACGATGACACGGCAGGCTTTCTGGCCGGAAATGGGCTCCACGCTGATGACGTCGGCGGGGCTCAAAGCGGCTTTCACATATTCGCAGGGATCTTCGGACCAGACCACGATATCGATCTTCTCGCCGTGCAGTTCTTCCACAACGGCGCCGACACGGCCGCCTCTGGGGCCGACACAGGCACCCACGGGATCGATGCCCTCGGCAGCGGCACGAACGGCCATCTTGGTTCTGGAACCGGCCTCACGGGCAATGTTGCGAATTTCCACCTGACCCTCGGCAATTTCGGGAGTCTCCAGCTCAAACAGGCGGCGCACCAGATTGGGGTGGGTGCGGGAAACGCAAACCAGAGGACCACGGTTGGCCTGACGGACTTCCAATACGTAAACACGCACCATGCTTCCTTCGGGATACTGCTCTCCTGGGATCTGCTCGGAGGTGCGCAGAACGGCATCGGAGGTGTTGTTGCCGGTGCCGATGCTGACAAAAATGTTGCCGTTGGGGTCCTTGCGCAGAACGGTGGCGGTCAGCAGCTCCTGAGCCTTGTCGGCATAGCTTTCGTAGACCATGCCACGCTCGGCTTCGCGAATACCCTGGATGACCACCTGCTTGGCGGTTTGTGCGGCGATACGGCCGAACTTGTTGATGTCCACGGGGATGTTGACCGTGTCGCCCACACGGACGTCGGGGTTGTAGTTGCGGGCGGCATCCAGCTGAATTTCCAGCGCAGTGTCTTCCACTTCTTCCACCACGGTTTTGACCAGGTGCATGGAAAGACCCTTTTCGCTCAGGTCAACGATGACGTTATCGGCAGGAACATCCCGATGATCTTCTCTGTCTTTGCGGTAAGCATTGGTCAGTGCCTGCTTCAGCCGCTCCACCATGTAGGTCACGGGAATGCCTTTCAGCTTTTCCAGATCCTGCAGGCTGGCAAAAATCTCTGCGCCGATATCGATCTTGGGGGCTTCGGCGGTTTTTCTGGTTCTCTTGGTCTGTGCCATTGTCGTTTATTCCTCCTATGTCAATGGATCAAAATTCAAATCTTAAACGCACCAGTGCCACTTCGGATTTTTCCAAAGTGATGGTGTCACCGGCGTATTCCACGGTCACGCGGCCGTCTTCGTAGCCGCGCAGAATGCCTGGGATCTCTTTCATGCCGTTTCTGGGGCGGTACAGCTTGACCAGGACCAAACTGTCCATAAAGCGCTGGAAATCGGAGGGACGTTTCAGTGCCCGTTCGATACCGGCGGAGCAAACTTCGAAAGTGTAGCTTTCCGCAATGGGATCAGCTTCGTCCAAAATGGGGTCGCAGGCTCTGGAAATGGCCTCGCAGTCGGTGATGTCCACGCCGCCGTCTTTGTCGATGTACAGCCGCAGGAAGCGCTGGTCGCCCTCCCGAACGTACTCCACATCCCACAGTGAGCAGCCGTTTGCTTCCACGATGGGCTGCACCAGAAGCTGGACCTGTTCTGTGATTTTCATAGGTCGTCCTCCTCTTCGGTAAAAAATCTTAGAAAAAAGAGAGGGGAAGCTCCCCTCTCTTTCGTATAGTATACGCTAGATTACCTGTATTATAGCACCCTGAATTTGATTTTGCAAGAGGAAATTCGAAAAAAATCCTACTTTTTTATTAAAATTCATTCAAAATTTTCGAAAATGCGGCCATATCTTCCTCGCGGAGCCCCGAATAATTGACCACCAGACAGTGGCGGCGGTCCTGGGGAACATCGCTGTGGTAGTAGTGGCTCAGGGTGTGGACACGCAGTCCTCTGGCGGCGCAGTGCCGTTCCAGCGCCTCGTCGGAAAGGTCGGTGTCCACTTTTAGCAGGAAATGGAGGCCGGCATCCGCTTCTTCAATGGTAAGAATGTCCTTTTGAGGGCAGGCGGCGATCATTTCCAGCAGTTGATTGCGCCGCAGACGGTAAAATTTTCGCATCCGGTTCAGATGTTTTTCGAAATAGCCCTGATTTAAAAAACGTGCAAGAGTGTGCTGTTCAAAACCGGAAACGGTACCGGTATAAAAGCCCAGCTTTTCCCGAAAGACTGCCATCAGGGCAGGGGGGAGCACCATGTAGCCCAGACGGATGGATGGCGCCATGGATTTGCTGAAGCTGTTGATATAGATCACCCGATCGCTCTGGCCGTAAAGGGCAGGCAGGGGGTGGGTATCGAAACGAAATTCGCAGTCGTAATCGTCCTCTACGATCCAGTTGCCTTTCGCCGCCCATTTCAGCAGTTGTTGCCGCCGCCCCATGGGGGTGACGATGCCGGTGGGAAAGTGATGGGCCGGAGAAAAATGGAGCACCTGAGCATTGGCAAGGCTTTCGGGCAGAACGCCCTGGCTGTCCATGGCCGCAGGGACGGTACGAACACCGGCGGCGGTGTAGATCTGTCGAATTTTCTGATAGCCAGGGTCTTCCAGTGCATAGGTCTTCTCCAGCCCCAGCAGCTGCGCCGCTAAATTATACAGAAAGTCCGTACCGGCACCGATGATGATATTTTCGGGGTCTACCTGCATACCGCGAAATCCGCTCAGATGGTCGGCGATGGCTTGCCGCAGGGCAGGACAGCCGCAACTGGGCAACGGCTGGAGCAGGTCGTGGCCGAAATCCAGCAGAACCTGCCGCTGGAGCCTGCTCCAAACGGAAAAGGGAAAGGAGGCAGGGATATTGGCGGTCAGATCCAGCATGGGCGGCGCTTCGGTAATAACGGTGGGGAGCGGAGACCGGACGGGAGCGGTGAAAGTTTCCACCGTTTCCACATAGTAGCCCACTTTTTCTCTGGCGCTGATGTAGCCCTCGGCGGCCAGTTGATTGTAGGCTGCCTCTACGGTGATCTTGCTGACTTCAAGATGGGCGGCCAATGCCCTTTTAGAGGGCAGTTTTGTGCCGGCTTTCAGCTTTCCCGAGATAATATCCTGGCGGATACAGCGGTAAAGCGCCTCATATAAGGGAACTGCGGATGTCTTTTTCAGTTCGTAGGTCAACATAGGGTTCCTCGATGTGTCGATACCCTCAGCCCATTTTTTCCAACTTTTCCAGAACGGAGCGGAAATAATCGGGCAGGGGTGCGTGAACGATGACGGGATGGCCGTCTCTGGGATGCTGGAAGCAAAGGGTCCCTGCGTGGAGGCACTGGCTGTCCTGCCCCAGTTCCGGTTTTTTGTGGCCGTAGACCGTATCGCCCAAAATCGGGTGGCCGATATAGGCCATGTGAACACGGATTTGGTGGGTGCGGCCTGTTTCAAGTTTACAGCGGATGTGGGTGTATCCCCGATAACGCTGCACGACTTCCCAGTGGGTGACGGCCTCTTTGGAGTTGCGTTGGGTCACGCACATTTTTTTGCGGTCGGAGCTGTGGCGGCCGATGGGCGCATCCACCGTGCCGCTGTCCTCACGGAAAGAACCGCACACGATGGCTTCGTATACCCGATGCATGGAGTGGTCTTTCAGCTGGCTGGCCAGAAAGGTGTGGGCATAGTCGTTTTTCGCCACGGCCAAGAGGCCGGAAGTGTCCTTGTCGATGCGATGAACGATGCCAGGCCGCAATTCCCCGTTGATGCCGGACAGGTCATCGCCCAGGGCATACAGCAGGCCGTTGACCAATGTATCGTCCTGATGACCGGCGGCCGGATGGACCACCAGCCCTTTCGGCTTGTTGATGACTACCACGTCCTCGTCCTCATAGGCGATTTCCAGGTGCATTTCGGTGGGAGTGATATTCACTTCTTTCGGTTCGGGCAGGGTGTAGCACACCCGATCGCCCATGCGGAGCCGATCGTTTTTTTTGCCTTGACGGCCGTTGACGGAAACAAGCCCCTCTTCGATCAGCTTTTGGGCGGCGGAACGGCTCAGCTGGGGCGCATTTTCGGCAAGGAAAGCATCCAGCCGTGTGCCCTCGGTCTCAACGGTCAGTTCCATTTTTATCGTCCTTCCAGAATTTTTTATTGAAGAAGACCAGACTGACCACCATGGCGATACAGCCACAGGTGATGAAGCAATCGGCGACATTGAAAACCGCAAAATTCATGAAATCCACATCGATCATATCCACCACGTATCCGAAGCGGAGGCGGTCGATCATATTGCCGATGCCACCGCCGTAGATGGCGGCAATGCACCACCGCTCAAAGGCGGAAAAGGGCAGAGGCTTTTTGAAGTATTCGTAAAAAATCGCCACGGTCAGCAGCAGAAAAATAATGGCAAAGAGCCACTGGGCACCTTCGAATGCGGAAAAAGCCGCACCGGTGTTGCGTACATGGGTCAGGTGGAACAGCCCGTCGATGGCATCGACCTGGCCGAACAGGGGGATATTTTCCATGACCAGATATTTTGTCCACTGATCCAGACCGACAATGCCAACTGCGAACAGGCAAAACCATAAAAATTGCATAATGAAAACCCTTTCAGAATGATGACAGATGATACATGGGGGCAACCGACTGTTGAGGGACGGGTTGCGCCTGCGAAAACTTGAAACTATTTTACCATGTTCCCCCGATAATGTCAATCAGGGGAGCAGAAAGTCAATATTTTTCTGTACAAATTTGAACTTATCGTGTATAATAAATCATTAAGCTATGAAAATGGGTGAAAACTATGAAATTTGCTTTTTATACCCTCGGGTGCAAGACCAATCAATATGAGACCCAGGCCATGGAGCAGCTGTTGATCGGCCGTGGCCATGAGATAGGCACTTTTGATGAAAATTGTGACGGCTACGTGATCAATACCTGCTCGGTCACGGCTGTGGCCGACAAGAAAAACCGTGCCATGATCCGCCGTTGCCGTCGGGAACACGAAAATGCCATCATCGCCGTTTGCGGCTGCTACAGTCAGCATGCCAAAGAGGCGGTGGAAGCGCTGGGCGCCGATGTGATCGGCGGTAGCGGTGATCGGGTGAGCTTCGTGGAGATGCTGGTGGCCGCCGTGGAAAATCGACAAAAACAGGAAAAAGTCGACAATGCCCTCCGCCGCCGTGAATTTGAAGTTCTTCCGGCCGGCGGTCTGGAAGAGCGGACCAGAGCCATGCTGAAAGTGCAGGATGGTTGTGTGAATTTCTGCTCTTACTGCATCATTCCCTATACCCGTGGCCCCATCCGCTCCGCACCGTTGGATGTGGCGGTGGAACAGGCTATCGAGTTGGAGCGCCGTGGCTACAAGGAGATCGTCGTCACCGGAATCGAGATTGCCTCCTGGGGTGCGGATCTGCCGGACAAGCCTCAGCTGAGCCTGCTTTTGACCGCCATTTGCAATGCGGTGCCGCAGCTTCGGGTGCGGCTGGGAAGTCTGGAACCGCGGATCATTACCCGACAATTCTGTCAGGAAATGGCAAAATTGCCCAATTTGTGTCCCCAGTTCCATCTTTCCATGCAGAGCGGCTGTGACACGGTGCTGCAACGGATGCACCGCAAGTACGACACTGCCCGTTACATGGAAAGTGTGACCTTGCTGAAAGAGACTTTCCCCGACTGTGCCGTTACCACCGATATGATCGTGGCATTTCCTGGGGAAACGGAAGAGGAATTTGCCGAAAGTCTGGCCTTTATCCGCCGATGCGGATTTGCGGATATGCACATTTTCCCCTATTCCCGTCGTCCTGGCACACCGGCCGACAAAATGTCCGGCCAGCATGATAACGCCACCAAGGAAGCCCGTAGCCGTGCGGCCATCGCTGTGGCCGAGGAAATGAAGACGGCCTATTTGCAGGCACACGTCGGCACCACCCAGCAGGTACTGTTCGAGGAGGCGGAGGAGGGGCTCTTTGCCGGCCATGCGCCCAATTACATCAAAATCTATGCCGAGGGCACGGCCCTGCATAACCGCATTTGTGCCGTCAAGGTCACAGGCCTTTATAAAGACGGCTTGTTGGGCCGGATCCTGTAAACGGGACTGCGCCCGTGGAGCGAAAAATGTGACGATCGCTCCCGATTTCTATTCCTTTTCGAGGTATGTTATGAAAACACTATTGCACATTTGCTGTGCGCCCTGCGCCAATCAGCCCATCGAGATCCTGCGCACAGATAAGATCGAAGTCACCGGCTTCTGGTTCAATCCCAATATTCATCCGTTTACGGAGTACCGCAGCCGTCGGGACTGCCTGCGGCAGTATGCGACCGAGATCGAGCTTCCTGTCATTGAAAAAAATGATTATGCCCTGCGCCCCTTTGTCAGGGCGGTGGCCGAAGATATCGACCACCGTTGTCGCAAATGTTATGAGATCCGCCTGTTTGAGGCGGCAAAGACCGCCGCAGAGGGGGGATTTGACAGTTTTACCTCCTCTTTGTTCATCAGCCCCTACCAAAACCACGAGCTGATGCGTGAGACGGCGGAGCGTGCGGCGGCGGAATACGGTGTGAAATTTCTGTATCGGGATTTCCGCCCCTATTTCCGTGATGGTCAGGATTTTGCACGGGAACACGGTTTCTATATGCAAAAATATTGCGGCTGTGTTTTTTCCGAAGAAGAGCGTTACATCAAGGCGAAGAAGATCATTCGCTGATTTCGGCCGCACCTGGGTTTTCCCAACTTATCAGATTTTATTATTGTTTTTTCGGAGGTAATTATGTCGAAATTTGAATTTTCCGTGCCCACCCTGTTCGGACTGGAAGGCATTGCCGGCGATGAACTGCGGCGGCTGGATATCGAAAATGTTCGGGTGGAAAACGGCCGTGTGCTGTTTTCCGGTGATGAGACCGCGTTGGCCAGAGCCAATATGTTCCTGCGCACCGGCGAGCGGGTGTTGCTGATTTTGGCCGAGTTTCAGGCGGAAAGCTTTGAAGAACTGTTTCAGGGTGTGTATCGCACTGCATTGGAGAATTATATCCCCGCTGACGGCGCATTTCCCGTCAAGGGACATTGCCTCAACAGCAAGCTCATGAGCGTGCCCGACTGTCAGGCCATCATCAAAAAGGCGGCCTCCCGCCGTCTGGGCGAAAAATACGGCGTTCAGTGGTTGCCGGAGACCGGCGTCAAGTATCAGCTCCAGTTTTCCATCATGCAGGACAGGGTAACGCTGTATCTGGATACCTCCGGCGTGGGCCTGCACAAGCGTGGCTACCGTGCCATCGGTAACGATGCCCCCCTGCGTGAGACCCTGGCCGCCGCCATGGTCATGCTGACCAAATACCGTGGACGGGATTTTGTCTGGGACCCGTTCTGCGGCAGCGGCACCATCCCCATTGAGGCGGCGCTGATCGCCAAAAACCGTGCCCCTGGCCTGAATCGCCGTTTTGCTGCGGAAAAATTCTGCTGGATGGAGGAACAGACCTGGCGTGATGCACGGGGAGAGGCCATCGATAAGGAATTCCGAGGGGAATATCATATCCTAGGCTCCGACAACGACCCCAAGTGCATTTCCACCGCCATGAGCAATGCCCGTAAGGCCGGTGTGGAGAAACTCATCGAGTTCAGGGACGGCGATGCCACCAAGATGAGTCTGCCTGCCCAGACCGGCGTGATCATCTGCAATCCGCCCTACGGCCAGCGGATGATGGAACAGAAAAGCGCACAGGCACTCTACGGCGCACTGGGCCGCCACCTGAAATATGCCGACGGCTGGAAAAAATTCATCATTACTTCCGAGCCGGAGTTTGAGCATTATTTCGGCCGTCGGGCGGACAAAAAGCGGAAACTCTACAACGGCATGATAAAGTGTGACTACTATATGTATACCGACACCGGACGGAAGAAATAATTTCCGCCTGCTGCGAAAGGAGAAACGCCTATGGAAAAGGAGAAAACGCCGAAATACAGTGCTTTTAAAAGCATTCGCTATATGCTGTCCATGGCATGGAAAAACGGCAAGCTGGTCATTGCCGCCTGCTTTGTTCTCGCCGCGATACAGACCGGACTGAACATGGCACAGCTGTACATTGCTCCACGGATATTGAACAAGGTGGAGATCGGCGCACCGCTGGGGCAGATGTTTGCGACCATTGCTTTCTTTTCGGGGCTGATCTTCCTGCTGACGGCTTTCAACCGCTACTTTGATAATGTGTGCGCCATGCCAAGAGTCAGTGTCCGCACGGCTATCATCGATCAGATCCACCGCAAGTCCTTTTCGACCTCCTATCCCAACTGCTTTGACCCCGAGCGGAAAAAGCTGCTGGGAAAAGCCATGGATGAAACCAGCGGCAACGATGAGTCTACCGAAGCCATTTGGACCACCATGACCCAACTGCTGACAAATATTGCCTGTTTCGTGCTGTATCTGTTCACGCTGGCCAATGTAGGCGCCGGATTGATCCTCATTTCCGTCGTTACCTGCACGCTGGCTTCTCTGGTGCGCCTGAGGGCATTGAAAAAATACAAGACAAACACGGAATACGGAAAGTTGTGGTCCCAGTTCTGGTACATAAAAGACCGCGCCCAGTCTGCGGAAACGGCAAAGGACATTCGCATTTTCGGCCTGGGAAACTGGGTGCGGCAGATCTATGAGGATGTGCTACGGCTTCAGGCGGCCTTTATCCGCCGACGGGAAAAAAGCCTGATATTTTCCGCCTGTTTCGGCGTGGTCATGACCGTACTGCAAAACGGCATCGCCTATGCCTATCTGCTGAAAATGACACTGGACGGAAATTTAAGCGCATCGGAATTTTTGCTGTATTTCACGGCCATTTCAGGATTTACCACCTGGATATCCGGTATTTTGGGAAATTGCAGTACCCTCTACATCCAGACCCAGGGCATCGGCGCGGTGATCGCCTATGTGGAGGGGCCGGAGCAGTTCCGTACCCAAGGGGGCCGGCCCTTGCCCGATACGCAAAAGTGCGAACTGCGGCTGGAAAATGTCACGTTCCGCTATCCCAATGCCCAGAAAAATCTGTTTGAAAATCTGAATTTGACGGTCCATGCCGGAGAAAAGCTGGCGGTTGTCGGCCTCAATGGCGCAGGAAAGACCACCCTTGTAAAATTGCTGTGCGGCTTTTATGACCCCACCGAGGGAAAGGTGACTCTCAACGGCATCGATATTCGGGAATTTGATCGGCAGGAATATTATAAACTGCTGTGCGCCGTGTATCAGGAATTTTCGGTTTTGGATGTGACTGTGGGAGAAAACGTGGCCCAGAGCACGGCCGCCATCGATGAAGACAGGGTTTGGAATTGTCTGGAAATGGCAGGTCTGGCGGATTTTGTCCGCGGTTTGCCCGAGGGACTGAATACCCACGTCGGACGGGACGTTTATCTGGACGGCGTGCTGTTCTCCGGCGGCCAGACCCAGCGGCTGATGCTGGCCCGTGCCCTGTACAAGGGCGGCCCGTTGCTGATTTTGGATGAGCCCACTGCTGCCCTTGACCCCATTGCCGAAAGCGATATCTATGAAAAATACAGCCAAATGTCAGGAGGGAAGACTTCCGTCTTCATCTCCCACCGTTTGGCCTCCACCCGATTCTGCGATCGCATCATCTTTGTTGCGGACGGAAAAATCGCAGAAGAAGGCACCCACGAGCAGCTTCTGGCGAAAAAGGGCGCTTACGCCGCTCTTTACGAGGTCCAGAGCCGATACTATCAGGAAGGAGCTGATTTCCGTGGCGAAGAATAAGAAAGACAGCTGGAAAGAGATCCTGTCCCTGCATTTTCGGGCTTTGAAAGACACGGAACGATATGTGCCAGGCAGATTGCCCTGCATGTTTATTCGCAATGTGGTGGAAGCCCTCAGCCCCTATCTGACCATCTGGCTGTCCGCCCAGTTTATCAATGAACTGGCCACCCTCCGCCGAAAAGAGGTGCTGCTCCAATGGATCATCTGGACGGTGGCGGCAACGGCCCTTTGCGGCATTGCAAAAGCACTGCTCAACAGCTGGAACCGAAGTCTGGATTCCCGACACGGAGCCATGAAAGATCGGATATTCATCGAAAAATTCCTGACCACCGATTATGCCAATGTGGAAAGCAGAAAATTCCGTGATCTCAATGCCCAGATGGAGCAGTTCCAGAACTGGTCGGGGCAGGGCATGAACATGACTTTGGAGCTGAGCGATCAGATTTTAAAATCTGCCCTGAGCATCATCGGTGCCATTGCCCTGACGGTGAGCCTGTTCACCCAAAAAGTGCCTCAGGGGAACATGGAATTTCTCAATTCCCCACTGCTGATCCTGGCACTGCTGGCGCTGATGATGCTGCTGAGCTGGTGCGGCGCAAAACTGATGAATTTGCTGGGCAAGAAAAAGACAAAACTGGCAGATGAGGCAACCCTTGGCAACCGCCAATTCACTTTTTACTGCCAAATGGCAGAGGACAGCAGTCGCCGTCTGGATATCAGGACCTATGAGCAGGGAAATGTGATAGATGGCTTCCGAAAAACTCCCTTTTCTGTGGGCGGCGTGTTCGATAAGCTCTATAAAGGCCCCTATGCACTGCTCAGCGGCGTGGGGGAGGCCCTGGGGGCTGTTTTCACCGGATTTGTGTATGTGTTCACCTGCCTGAAAGCGTGGGCAGGCGCGTTCTCTATCGGTTCCGTGACCCAGTATGTCGGTGCGGTCACATCCCTTTCGGGAAATATCAGCACCTTGATGCAGTCGCTCAACAGCGTGCGCAATAACCATCGTTTCCTTTCCATTACCTATGAGCTTCTGGACACGCCCGATGAAATGTGTCAGGGCGAATTGACTGTGGAAAAGCGACCCGATATGCAGTATGAAGTGGAATTTCGGGATGTGTCTTTCCGCTATCCTGAAACGGAGAAATGGGCCCTTCGCCATGTGAGCATGAAGTTCCGTGTGGGCAAGCGGCTGGCCATCGTGGGCGAAAACGGAAGCGGCAAGACCACGTTTATCAAATTGCTGTGCAGGCTCTATGACCCCCAGGAGGGGCAGATCTTGCTCAACGGTAAGGATATCCGCGCCTATCGCTATGACGAGTATATGAGCATTTTCTCCGTGGTGTTTCAGGATTTCCGACTGCTGTCCCAAAGTCTGGGCAGTAACGTTGCCGGTGCAAAAGAGTACGACCGCCGCAAAGCCGAAAAGGCTTTGCGTGATGCCGACCTTGGCCAACGGCTGGATAGTCTGGAAAAAGGGTTGGACACCATGATCTACAAGAACATGGATGAAGAGGGAATAGATGTATCCGGCGGCGAGGCCCAGAAAATAGCCATTGCCCGTGCGCTGTATAAGGATGCTCCGTTCATCATCCTGGATGAACCCACTGCGGCGCTGGACCCCTTGGCCGAGGCGGAGATCTACGGCAAGTTTAACGAGATCGTGAAAAATAAAACCGCCCTTTACATCAGCCATCGGCTGTCGTCGTGCAAGTTCTGCGACGAGATCGCAGTGTTTGACAATGGTCGACTTGTTCAGCAGGGGACCCACGAAAGTCTTCTGACCGACACTCAGGGCAAGTATCATTGCCTGTGGAATGCTCAGGCCCAATATTATACCGCCTGACCGTTATATAAGCACCTCCGCAATACTATAAAAGCAGATAGAAAGAAAAAATTATGAAACACGTTTTTATTATCAATCCGGCGGCCGGAAGCAAAGACCGCACCGCCGACTACACCGAAAAAATCCAGGCAGCCTGCCAGGGGCTGGACTATGAGATCCATGTTTCCGGCGGCACGGGGGATTGTCGGGAACTGGCGCGCCGTGCCGCCGAAAGGGGCGAAGAATGTCGCATTTACGCCTGCGGCGGCGATGGCACACTGAACGAAGTGGCCTCCGGCGCAGCCGGATATGAAAATGCCGCCGTCACCGTGTTCTCCGGTGGCAGCGGAAATGACTTCGTGAAACTTTTTGACGAGCCGAAAGCTTTTTTTGAGCTGGAACGGCTGTTGGATGCCGAGGAGGTTTCTTTCGACATGATCGCCTGCAATGACGATCTGGCGCTGAACATCTGCTCCGTGGGACTCGATGCCCGAATCGGCACGGATGTGTCCCACTATAAGCGGATACCGCTGCTGTCGGGGTTCCGCGCCTACGCCGCTTCTACGGTCATTAACGTCATCAGGGGAATCAGCGAGCATTATGTGGTGGAGCTGGACGGACAGGCCATCGATGGCCCAAAGACCCTGATCTGTGTCTGCAACGGCCGCTATTACGGCGGCGGCTTTAATCCAGTACCGGAAGCCGATCCCTCCGATGGTATGCTGGATGTGCTGATCGTGGAGAAAGTTTCCCGACTGAAGGTGGCTTCGGTGGTGGGTATCTATAAAAAAGGCGGCTATCGTCAGTTGCCTCAGTATATCCGCCATTACCGCACAAGATCTATTACCATTCATTGCGATAAACCTACCCCCATCAATCTGGACGGCGAATTGCGGATGGAAAAGGACGTGACCATGTCCGTTGTCGATAAAAAGGTGCGCTTCTTCTACCCCAGAGGCCTGTCCTGGCAGAAAAAAGAACCTGCCCTCACAAAATGATAAGGAAAAATCCGATGCTTATGGCATCGGATTTTTTGCTTATTTCATCAGTTCTTCGGTCAGGCGGAGGACCTGGGGGGCGATTTTACGCCGTTGCCGCTCCGACACCCAGCGATAAACAGGGAAAGCCAGACATACCAGCACGATACCGGCCAGCCCCACGATAATGCAAACCACCATGGACATTTCCTGAGAAAGTCCGAAAGCATCGCCGATCTCGGTCATGGCGAAGCACATACCGATGCCCAAAATCAGGGAACCCACGATCCCTAAAATCAGCGCCACTGCGGTGGCTTTTTTGCCGACGGATGCATCCAATGCCCGAAGTTGCGCCATTTTATCTTCTTCGCGGGGGATATATTTTTTGCGAATGGCCTCCACTTCCGCCTGCTGTTGGGCGGAATAGGTCATTTTAAAGGTTTCGTTGTTTTCCATATCAATTCTCCGTAAATTTCAATTTTCTGTTGGCGGTGACGATCATATATACCGCCATGGCAAGGATGAACAGCGCCACGGCACCGCCGCTGAGGCTCAAAAAGATCTGCCGTGTCTGATCGGTCATTTCATCGCTGTTAAATGTGACCAGCATGGTGTTTTCCAAAGAGAGCATGGAAACACAGGCGGCGCTCAGCGATACCGCACGGGCGGCAGAAATGACGGGACTGTGGTATTTGCGGTAGCGGAAGATGTTGACGATGGCCATGGTCATGGTCGTGAACGTATAGGCTGCCA
>CAZVMK010000032.1:0-14713 GCA_964628315.1 uncultured Oscillospiraceae bacterium | reverse complement strand
TTTTTTGATAATTAAGGCCTTTACAAGAGGTCGAAAAAATGATATACTAAAAGATAGAAGAAAATGGGGGAGTAGGAGCAATGCTGAACAAATTGCAGGCGGTAGTCAACCGTTTTGAGGAATTATGCGCAAAATCGGAACAGCCTGATTTCTATTCCAATCCGAAGAAAGCCGCGGCGCTCCTGCGTGAGAAAAATGATCTGGAACCCATTGTGGAGGCCTTTCGGGAATATCAAAAGGCTGAAAGGGACATGGCAGATGCCCAGGAACTGATGGCCGATGCGGAAATGAAAGAGTTTGCCCAAGAGGAATTTCAGCATGCCAAGGCCGACAAGGAAGATTTGTTTCGAAAACTGCAAATTCTGCTGTTACCGAAGGATCCAAACGATGAAAAAAGCGTGATCGTTGAAATTCGGGGCGGTGTCGGCGGTGAAGAAAGTGCCCTGTTTGCCCACAGTCTGTTCAGAATGTACTCAATGTACGCCGCAAAGCAGGGCTGGAAGACGGAATTGCTCAACTACAATGAAACGGAGCTGGGCGGTGTAAAAGAAGCAGATTTTATCATTGAGGGACGCGGCGCCTATTCTCGGATGAAGTATGAGTCCGGTGTTCACCGTGTTCAACGGGTGCCGGAGACCGAGTCCGGCGGACGGGTCCACACATCTACCGCCACGGTTGCGGTGCTTCCCGAGATGGAAGAGGTGGACGTGCAGTTGAATTTGGCGGATGTTGAAATGCAGGTTTATCGTGCTTCCGGCGCTGGTGGCCAGCACGTCAACAAAACATCCTCGGCGGTGCGGCTGATACACAGACCCACTGGGATCGTGGTGGCCTGTCAGGAGGAACGCAGTCAGCTGCAAAATCGGGAAAAATGTATGAAAATGCTAGCCTCCAAGCTCTATGAAATGGAGCAGGAGCGCATTGAAAGTGAACACGGCGGTCTGCGCCGCAGCCAGGTGGGCAGCGGTATGCGAAACGAACGCATTCGTACCTATAACTTCCCACAGGGACGGGTGACGGACCATCGGGTCGGACTGACGTTGTATAAAATCGATGCCGTGATGGACGGAGATCTCGATGAGATCATCAATACCCTTGCCACGGCAGATCAGGCCGAAAAGCTGAAGAACAGCCAATAAGCCGCTGGACTTTCGGAGAGGATAAAATATGGAATTTTTGACCAATGGACCGGAACAGACCGAGGCTGTGGGAGCGGCCCTGGGCAAGGTCGTTGAGCCTGGAACGGTGCTGGCCTATCGGGGCGACCTGGGCGCAGGAAAAACTGCGTTTACACGGGGGCTTGCACGGGGGCTGGGATATACGGAACCTGTCACCAGTCCCACTTATACCATCGTCAATGAATACCTGGGAGGCCGATTGCCTCTGTTCCATTTTGATATGTATCGTTTGCATTCGGCCGATGATCTATGGGATATCGGCTGGGAGGATTATCTGGAACGGGGAGGCGTTTGCGCCGTGGAGTGGAGCGAAAATGTGGCCGATGGTCTTGAAGACCCCATTCTGATCACCATTGAAAAACTAGGCGACCAAACCAGACGTATCACCATAGAAGGAGGGAACGTCGTTGCTGATATTAGCATTTGAAACATCTGCAAAAGCGGCCAGCGTGGCACTGCATGACGGCACAAAACTTCTGGCAGAAGCCTATCAAAACACGGGTATGACCCATAGCCAGACGCTGATGGTCATGGCAGAGGATATTTTAAAGCAGTGCGAATTTACGCCTCGGGATGTAACTGCTGTGGCGGTGGCCGCAGGACCAGGATCATTTACCGGTGTGCGCATCGGCGTGGCCGCGGCAAAGGGATTTGCCTGGGGAAGACAGCTTCCCTGTTACGGCGTATCCACCCTGGAGGCCATGTCTAAAAATCTGGGCATTTACAGCGGCTGTGTGTGTGCGGTGATGGATGCCAGAAGAAATCAGGTATACAATGCCCTGTTCCATGTGGAAAACGGGATATACACGCCTCTGTGCGCTGACCGTGCCATTGCACTGGCGGATCTGGATGCGGAACTGCAAAAAATAACCGAACCGATCTATCTGGTGGGTGATGGGAGCGTGCTGGCCTACAATACATTGAAAACCCCTGGCCTGATATTGCCGGCGGAGCATCGCCGTCAGCAACGGGCGGCCGGTGTAGCACTGGTGGCCGTGGAAAAAATCCAGGCTGGGGAGACGGCAGATGCCGCAACATTAGAGCCTAATTATCTCCGCTTGAGCCAGGCGGAGCGGGAAAAATTAGAAAGAAAAGCAAAGGAGAACTGAAAATGGCAACTGTTCACGTACTTGATCACCCCCTGATTCAGCATAAGCTGTCTATCCTGCGTAGCAAAGACACCGGCGTAAAAGAATTTCGCGAGATGATCGGAGAGATCTCCGGCCTGATGTGCTACGAAGCAACACGTAATCTGCCCACGGAGGAAGTGGAAGTCCAGACCCCTGTGGCCATTGCCAAATGCCGTACCCTGTCTGGTAAAAAATTGGCCATCGTTCCCATCCTCAGAGCCGGTTTGGGCATGGTGGATGCCATGGTCGACCTGATCCCTTCCGCAAAGATCGGTCATATCGGACTGTATCGGGATCCCGAGACCCATCAGCCTGTGGAATACTACTGCAAGCTGCCTGAGGATATCGAAAGCCGTCAGGTATTCGTGGTCGACCCGATGCTGGCCACCGGTGGCAGTGCCATCGCAGCCATTGATTTTTTGAAAAAGCATGGCTGTAAAAATATCATCATGATGAATGTGATCGGTTGTCCTGAGGGCGTGAAAGCTGTACAGGAAGCCCATCCCGATGTGGAAATGTATTTGGCAGCCGTGGATGAAAGACTCAATGACCATGCCTATATCATCCCTGGTTTGGGCGATGCGGGCGATCGTATTTTCGGAACAAAATAAAGGAACGGGAAAGAAATGGAACTTGCAATGGATATTATCGGCTGGTGCGGCACCATTCTTGTGGTGGCTTCCATGCTGATGACCTCTATGAAAAAACTGCGGCTGGTAAATATTATCGGCTCAACGCTGTCGGTGATCTTCTGCGTGTATACCGCAAATGTTCAGGTGGCAGTGATGAACGGATGCCTGGTGGGCATTAACTTTTATCGGCTGATTCAGCAGATCCGTCAGGAAAAGACGGCTGAAAACTGAACCAAAGGGGAGGCAAACGAATGGTTCGGGAAAAAATCATCGTATTTGACTCCGGCGTTGGCGGCGCCAGTGTGCTTTGCCATTTGCGGCGTATGCTTCCCCATGAAGATTTTCTCTATTTCGGCGATGATGCCAATGCCCCTTACGGTGTTCGCTCCACCGAGGAGATCCGCAGGTTGACACTGGAGACCATCGGAAATCTGCTGGATCGGTATCCGGCAAAAGCACTGGTGGTGGCTTGCAATACGGCCACTGCCGCCGCCATTGAGGAGCTGAGAAAAGCCTATCCCGCTTTGATCGTGGTGGGAATAGAACCGGCGGTGAAACCGGCGGCTGACCGTTTTACAGGCGGCTGTGTGGGGATCATGGCCACGGAGGCCACCCTCCGCGAGAAGAAACTTAGGGACCTGATGGAACGCTTTAACGGAAAGTGTGAATTTGTGGGCATTCATGCCCCTGGGCTGGTGGAGCTGGTAGAACAGGGACTGGGAAATTCGGACCAATGCCGTCAGCTGCTGGAGCCGATTTTGTCCCCCTATCGGGGGAAACTGGATGCCCTGGTTTTGGGTTGCACTCACTATCCCTTTGCCCGAGAGCCCATTGCTCAG
Source organism: uncultured Oscillospiraceae bacterium (assembly GCA_964628315.1). GTDB lineage: Bacteria > Bacillota > Clostridia > Oscillospirales > Oscillospiraceae > Faecousia. The sequence continues at coordinate 10,934 of CAZVMK010000032.1, read as the reverse complement.
ATTCTGGGGGAGAGAACGCTGCTGCTCGACGGCGGCGAGGGGACCGCACGGGAGACCTGCCGTCGCCTTGCTGAGGCAGGAAAGCGTTGCACAGAAGAAGGGGCAGGCCGATTGACGATTTTACACAGCGGCAACAACCCCTGTTTTGCACAGCGGATAGAAGCCTTGATAAAATAAGGAGAGAAAGATATGGAAAACACACTGGTGATCGGCATTGCCGGAGGAACCGGCTCCGGAAAAACAACGCTTGTCAAGCGTATTTCGGAACATTTCGGCGGCAAGGTGACCATGCTCAGCCATGATAACTATTATAAGTGTCGGGATGATCTGGCCTTTGAACAGCGGTGCAAACTCAATTATGATGAGCCCGATGCCATGGATACCAGCCTGATGGTCTATCATCTGGAGCAGTTGCGCCGCGGACAGGCCATTGATTGTCCGGTCTATGATTTTACCATCCATAACCGCAGTAAGGAAACCGTCTCCATCGTGCCCAAGCAGGTCATTATTGTAGAAGGTATTCTGATTTTTGAAAATGAGCAGCTGCGCAATCTGATGGATATGAAGATTTTCGTGGATGCGGATGCGGACGTGCGCCTATGTCGCAGAATCAAGCGAGATGTGACCAACCGTGGCAGAAGTTTGGAGTCCGTGCTGGAACAGTACGAGACCACCGTCAAACCCATGCACGAAAAGTATGTGGAGCCCAGCAAAAAGTATGCGGACGTGGTTGTGCCCATCGGTGGCAAAAATCCGGTAGCGCTGGACATGATCATCGGCCATATTCAGCGGCATCTGGATGGGGCGCTTTATGAAGACTGAAAGTCTGATTTTCGACATTGACGGCACCCTCTGGGACTCACGGGCCCTGGTGGCGGAGGGGTACAATATCCAACTGCGGCAGGAGGGGCTTGACCGCCTGTGTGTGACGGCGGAGGATCTGCGTCCTCTGTTCGGAAAGGTGATGACGCAGATCGCAGACAGCATTCTGGCAGAGATACCCACCGAAAGCCGCTATGGGCTGATGGAACGCTGTATGGAAAGGGAAAACCGCTATCTGGCGGAAAATCCCTGCCACATCGGCTATGCGGGCGTGAAAGAAACGCTGGAAGAACTGGCAAAGGAGTACCGTCTGTTTATTGTGAGCAATGCCCAGAAGGGCTATTGTGAGCTGTGCATGGAAAAACTGGGAATCGGTCATCTGTTTGACGGCCACCTGTGCTTCGGCGATACGGGAACGGAAAAGGGACTGACCATTCAACGGCTGATGGCGGCGCATCACATTACTTCGGCCGTCTATATCGGCGATACGCAGGGAGACCTGGAAGCGACCGAGGTGGCAAAGATCCCTTTCATCTGGGCCGCCTATGGCTTCGGAAATGTAGAAACCGCCGCCGCAAAAATAGATGATATCCGCCAACTGCCGCAAATATTGAAAGAGCTGTAAAAAACGCTCCCCGACCACCGTCGGGGAGCGTTTCGTCATTTGATTTTCAGCAGTGCATCACGGGTGGCGCCGATGGTATACAGCGACCCAAAGCACAGCACGACACCGTCGGTTCCGGCAAGGGCGATGGCCTTGCGCACACCTTCTTCAATGCTGTCGCAGGCGGTAGCGGTAGCGCCGCCTTGCATCAGGAAAGCGGCGAGCTGAGCTGCTTCCAGCTTTCGGGGGTTGGGAGGGGTGATGCAGACGAACTGCTCCACATAGGGCAGGACCGGCTTGTACATATCGGCATAGTCCTTGTCAGCCAGCACACCGGTCAGGGCGATGATTTTTCGATCGGCCAAATAGTCCTGAATGTTTTTGATCAGCGCTTCAAAACACTGGGGATTATGTCCGCCGTCAATGATGAACAGAGGATCACGGCCGACAATATCGAAACGTCCAGGCCATTGGGTGTCACGCAGACCCTCCCGAATGTTCTGCTCCGTAATGAGCCAGCCCTTTTCAATCAGGGTGTCGACGACGGAGAGCACCACGGCGGCATTCTTCAGCTGATGACCGCCCAACAGGGGCAGTTCCAGACCTTTTCGATCGCCGCAGTCGAAAACCTGTCCCTCCAGACCGTGACTGTGTAGGACGAGGGAGTTGAAATCGGCCTTTTTAAGGGAAATGTGTTTTTCGTTGCAAATTCTTTCAAATACGTTCTCCACCGAAGGAATGCCCCGATAGACCACGGCGTTGCCGCACTCTTTGAAAATGCCGGCTTTGGTCTCGGCAATGGCCTCCAGTGTGTCGCCCAGCACTTCCGTGTGGTCCAGACCGATGTTGGTGATGACGGCTACCTCCGGCACTTCAATCACGTTCGTGGAGTCCAGAGCGCCGCCCATGCCCACTTCCAGAACGACGATGTCGCAGTTCTGGCGGTAAAAATACTCAAATGCGATACAGCATACCAGTTCAAATTCCGTGGGGCATTCCTCCATGGATTGGGCCAGAGGACGGACCCATTCGGTAACGGCGGCCAGATCCTCGTCCGAGATCTGCACACCGTTGACCTGCATCCGCTCGTGGAAACGATAGATGTAGGGGGAGGTGTACAGGCCGGTCCGATAACCGGCTTTCTGCAAGATGGAGGCAGTCATGGCGGCGGTGCTGCCTTTGCCGTTGGTGCCGGCAATGTGGACGAATTTCAGCTTTTTTTCGGGATTTCCCATGAGGGAAAGCAGCTTTTGAGTCCGCCCAAGGCCGGGAATGCTGCCTTTCCAGCAGACACTGTGGATGTATTCCAATGCTTCATTGACGTTCATTTTCAAATTCCTTCTGTGCAAAAGATTTTTTATTTGGAGCAGCGGGGGCGTTTTCAATCAATCGTGCCTTTCGCAAGGCGGTGACCACGGGCACAGTCGCCAGACCCATGGCCAGCGATGAGGCAAGGCCGATGGCGATTCGTCCCCAGAAAACACCGAAAACGGCGTAATAGTTGTAGTAACCGTACATTTTGGAGTCAACGTAGAATGTAAAAGTATTCATGCAGGATACGATCACGCCGGAAACCATGCAGATAATGTAGAAGAATACCTGATTTTTGAACTTTTTCAGCCCTTCTGCGGAAAGACGGCCGCGCAGCAGTTTCACGCAGAAACCGATAAACAGACCACGCACGGCGGCTGGGGCGACCCACAGCAATGTGGTGGGGGTCAGACCGTAAGCGCCCAGCAGTTGGGAGATAAATTCGCCCAGGAAGCCGACCACAAATCCGTCCAGAGGGCCGAAAGCCAGGGCACAGACGACCACGGGCAGGGCGGAAAAGCTGAATTTGATGCCGCCGAAGGTCATCTCCGTAAAGGACAGGGCCACGTAGACGGACACCAGCATGGCGTTGACGACCATGCGTTTGATGTTGCGTATTTTGGGGGTAGTTTGATACATAAAAATCCTCCTTTTGTGCGGCAACGGCAAGCCAAACGCCACAGATGATGCAAAAACTCCCCAACGACACCGTTGGGGAGAAAATCAGCAGATCTGCGAGCGCGGCAACAAAGCCGGATGCCCGACTGAGTATCGCCTCTCATAAAGGAGAATGTCCATTATGGGCAGCGGGTGCGGAATCCCCATCGCGGAAAAAATCCTTCGTCTGCCAGACAACTCCCCATTTTGGCAGCACTTTACGCAGGGTCTCCTACTCTGTTCGCCACGCATTATACACTATTTGTGCCAAAATGTAAATAGGAAAACACAATTTTTTGCCGGAAAATGGAAAGAAAAGCCGGCGCTGGATCTCCGCGCCGGCGATATGCTTAATCAGTTTCGGCATTCAGGGCATCGATGACGATGTCGGGATAGGGATTGGCGATGACGGTGCGGTAGCTGTGGTAGATGACCATGCCAGGCTTTCCGTTGGGGATTTTTTTGACCTGCTTGACCGGTGTCACGTCAACGGCAATGTTCTGACCACCGCAGGACTCGGCATAATAGGCAGCAAGCTGTGCGGCCTGCGTGACCGTGTTATCGGGGGGTGTCACACCGGCGCAGGCGATGATCACGTGACTGCCGTGCACCTTGGATGCGTGGAGCCACAAATCGTCCTTTCGGGCGCTTTTAAAGGTAAGTTCTTCGTTTTGGCGGTTGTTCCGACCGACATAAATGGGATAGCCATCGGTGGAAACAAAGCGCATGGGGGGCAGTTTTGCGGTTTTTGCCCGCTTTTTGCCGTTATCACCGTGGAGATAACCGGTGGATTGCAATTCCTGGCGGATCTCTTCCAGCTCTGCCTCCGTTTGGGCACGGTTCAGCTCGTCGAGAACGCTGCTCAGATACTCCAGTTCTTCTCCGGCAAGGGAAATTTGCCTGGTCAATTCTTTTTCCGCATTTTTCATGCGAGCATAATCTTTGTAGAATTTTGCCGCATTTTGCTGCGGGGACAGCAGGGGAGAAAGGGGGATGTCGATGAGCGTCATTTCCTCATCGTAAAAATCTTCGACCTGCACAGAGGTCTGGCCTTTTCGAATGCGATGGATATTGGCGGTGAGAATGTCGCCCAGCTGGCGCAAGCGTTCCCGATCATAGGTGGCGGCCAGTTCCTTTTGCTGGATGGCGATTTTTCGGTTCAGCCGCTGGCATAGATTGGAGACGGTCTTGCGAACGGCCTGACTTTTTTGCCGCATGGCATCCTTGCGGTCACGGAGGGTGTAGTAGCTGTCAAGCAATGCGGAAAAACTTTCCGCCTGCTGACAGGCTCCGTATTGACAGATGGGGCAAAAAGCGAATTGCTTTGGAGTGCCGTCTGCCTGACAGTAGAAATAGGGGGCAGGGTGGGTCAGATGCTCCGTGAAGAACAGCTGCAGTTTTTCACCGGTGGCGGTGATGTCCAGATTTTCAACACGGGCATCCACATCGCCGGTGGCATAAAGTGCGGCTTCCCGACAGACCAGCGGTGACAGTCCGCCAAGACGATCCATCAGTCGATCGGACAGCAGATCGGCACCGTTATCCTGTAAAAGGGTAGTAAAATCCATGCCCAGCGGATCGGATTTATCTACGGCATCGGGGTACTGATAGTACATTCCAGGCAGGGCAGTACGTTTTGCACCGGAATCCAGGCCGATACGGCGCAGACAATCAATGATCCGACCGCTTTTGTCCAAAAGATACAGGTTGCAGGTTTTGCCCATCAGTTCTGCCAGCAATCGTTTCTGGGTCGCATCACCCAACTCATCGATGCAGTCGAATGTAAAAACGGCGGCCCGTTCCATAGGCAGCTGGGAAACTTCTGCCAGACGTGCGCCGGATAGGTGCTTGCGCAGCAGCATACAGAACATGGGCGGTTCCGGCGGATTTTCCGGATTGGCGGCGGTCAGGTGGAGCCGAGGGGCCGAGGGGTTGGCGGCAATGAGCAGTTTTGCCCGATTTTCCCGCCCTTTCAGATGAAGGATCACTGTGTCACGGCTGGGCTGATGAATTTTATCGATGCGGGCATCTCCCAGGGCACGGATCTCCTGAAGGACCGCACTCATGTAAAATGCGTCAAATGCCATACAGTTCCTCCATGACGAGGCCGAAGATCTCGTTGGCGCGGCCGTCCTGCCCACTCAGGTGCAGGTAGCCGAACATGGCTTCCAGACCGGTGGCCTTGGCGTAATCTGCAGGGGACGTCCCCTTCGGTACGGCGTGGACGTGGGCGTTTTTGCCCCGACGGTAATAGGAAAGTTCGGTTTCATCCAAATGGGACAGCATTTGGTCGGCAAAACGGGATTGGGCGGTGGCTTTTACCAGACTGACGGTGTCCCGATGGAGCTTATCCACGGTTTGAACGCCTTTGCGGCACAGATAACTGCGGCACAGCAGTTCAAACACACCGTCGCCGATGTGGGCCAGGGCCAAATTGGAAAAACCGTCAATTTCCGACTTTTTCATATTCATCTGAAAATAATTTTCCATGGTTCATTCCTCATAAAACGGCAAATTTCGTATTGCACAATAATCATGGGTTTATTATACCATTTTTTAAGGAAAAAGTAAACCGTCAGTATTTTAAGTAACGGCGCAGTTTGTCTTCCGCACGGTGGAGGGTACGACTGACGGTGCTTTTATGTACCCCACGGGTGGCGGCGATTTGCGGAATAGTCATGCGGTTGAAATAGTAATCTGTCAGGGTTTGCCGCTGAAGAGGGGTCAATTCTTCACGGATGACCCGTTGCACCCGTTCCAGCTGGATTTGCCGCGGCAACCGTGGCCCCAGATAGCCGTCATACAGTATATTTTTCACTGCGATAGTACCCCCTGTCGTAGTAGTGGGCAGTCAGATCTGCCAGTTCGTTCATCTGGGTCAGCATGGGGGTCAGCTCTGCAATGCGCCGCTTTAAATGCCAGATCCGGTCGGGGTCGGTCTCCGCAGCCAGTGCTTGCCGCAGTTCACGCAGCCGCGCACGCAGAGGAACGGCCGCTTCCTCATAGCAGAGGCTCAGTTCAGGCAGGGTCATGAAAGCCCCTCCTTTTGCAACGAATGCAGAAATAATCGGGCGGATAAACGCAACCGTCACAGCGAGGACAGCGCTTTTCGGGTCGGCGTTGGACGTCTGTGAACAAAAGAGAGTCAATAATACACATGATGGTTCCTCCTTGGTAAAATGTCGAAAAAAGTAGAAAAATGCGAACGGGATACCAACCTTTTCCAGAAAAGAGTATACTACACATTCCGTGTGGAATTGCTCGAAACGTGTAGATGCCTTTTTTCAACATTTTTCGTAGCTGCCCCGTGTTATGATGGGGCAAAAGGAGGGGGGAAGATGCTGGGCCAAAGAATTGCATTGTTGCGAAGACGGCAGGGGTGGAGCCAAGCGGAACTGGCACAGAGGATGCAGGTCAGCCCAAGCACCGTCGGAATGTACGAACAGGGAAGACGGGAGCCTTCCTTATGGGGCGCAGTGGAATTGAGCCGCGCCTTTGGCGTAAGTGTGGACTATCTGCTGACGGGAAAACCCCTGACAGCTCAGGATGCCCAAACGGTGAAACAGGCGCTGGAGCAGAGCCTTGCGGGGCTGGAGCAGGGACGGGGCGGATTTTCCAGGGAGGAATTGGCGGTGCTTTTTGCCGCCGTGTTGACAGAAGCTTGACAAAGGATGGGTATTTTCGCTATTATATAGTCAAAAAGAGGAGAAAAGTACCGAGGTGAGACAGATGACAGACGAGGTTTTTATGGACGAAGCACTGCGCTTGGCACAAGAGGCGGCCGCAGACGGGGAAGTGCCTGTGGGCTGTGTGATCGTGCGCAACGGGGAGATCGTTGGCCGTGGCAGGAACCGTCGGGAACGGGCAAGAAACGCACTGGGTCACGGAGAGATCGAGGCCATCAACGAAGCTTGCACCCAACTGGGGGGATGGCGGCTGTGGGAGTGTACCCTGTATGTGACATTGGAACCCTGTCCTATGTGCGCCGGTGCCATTATCAACGCCCGAATTCCACGGGTGGTCTATGGTGCCGCTGACAGCAAATGCGGTGCCTGCGGCTCCGTCTGTGATCTGACGACCATGGATTTTAATCATCATCCTCTGGTGGTTTCCGGTGTGCGGCAGAAAGAAGCGGCAAAACTGTTGCAGGATTTTTTTCAGGATCTGCGCGTGCAACTTCGCTCCCGCCCCAAATGGAAAAAACCGTGAAATAGCAAAGTGCCCTCTAAAACAGGGGAGGGGCAAACTATGAAAAGAAACAAACGCAGCACCGTCGCAGGTGCTGCGCTGATTTTTGTCGGAATTTTGGCCGGAACGTTGCTGGCGGCCGGATTAACGCAGACAGGAGGGGCGGAGCTTCCCACCAACAGCGTTTCCCAACCGGAACAGAGCGGCGCAGGGGACGTGGCAGTGGGACCGGCAAATCCGCTGGCGGTAGCCTTTTCGGCACGGGATGCCGAAAAAGTGAGCTTGCGTTACGGGGATGGATGCGACTACAGGCCCGATTTACAGAAGCTGGTCATGAAAGCCCTGGATTGGGACCTGACCGGCCAGAAGCCGACCGTGCTGATCGTCCACACCCATGCCAGCGAAAGCTATACCAGAGCGCAGGGACAGAATTACACGGAGAGCTCGGAATATCGAACACTGGATACCCAGTACAATATGGTGGCGGTGGGGGATGCGCTGGTCGAATTGCTGGAGCAAGCCGGAATTTCCGTACTCCACGACCGAAATATCCATGACTATCCCTCTTATAACAGCGCATACGATAATTCCCGACTTTCGGTGCAGGAATATTTGCAGCGCTATCCCAGCATTCAGGTGGTCCTGGATCTGCACAGGGATGCGGTACTGCTTGGCGATGGTAGCCAGTATGCACCAACGGTTTCGGTGGATGGAAATGAGGCGGCGCTTTTGATGCTGGTGGTAGGCAGTGATGCTTCGGGCACAGATCATCCTCACTGGCAGGAAAATCTGGCGGCAGCCCTGAAATTGCAGATCATGCTGGAAAATGCCGCCCCTGGGATCACCCGTTCTACCATTTTGCGCCCCCAGCGATACAATCAGGACCTGTCCGCAGGCGCACTCATTGTGGAAGTGGGAACGGCCGGAAACACACTGGAGCAGGCAATGGCGGCAGTGCCGATCCTGGCTGACGGGCTGATCGGACTGATGAATGGGGCAGTCGCCGCATCATAGGATGCTAAAGTAAGTTCCACCAGCGGAGAAGATGATTTTCCGACATGGCCTCGGCCATGAAACTCAGATGGGTACAGGTGGCGGAAAAATGGGGATTTTCCCGAGAAAGGGCGTAAACGCCCAGTTCTTCCAGCAGAGTGTCGATTTCGTCCATAGGGGTGTGATCGGCAAAGGCGGCAATAAAGTTGTGATATTTGTGCCAGCGCCCGTTGGCACGTTGCATCAGGCTCAAGGCAGTGGGCCAATCTCCCAGCAGCGCTTTTTGAGCGGCCAGATCCCAATCTGCGGCCATGGGAGAATGGATATTCGTCATGGCGGTGCTGATGGCCAAACAGCCTGCAAGCAAAAGAGCCAAAATGATCAGGCCGATCCAAAGTCGTTTCATACATCCGCCTCCTTGCGTACAAAGGTAATGTGGTCGGAACGGTCAACGGTCAAAAGCCAGGTGCCGGACAATGTGGCCTGATGTTCTGCCAGAATGCGCAAGACCCAGGCTTCGTCTTTGCCGATCAGCGCCAGATTTTTTCGGAACAGATAGCCGTCTTCAACGATGGTGTAGGGAAGAAACTGGGCAGTGGCTTCAATGCCTGCATCTTTCGCTGAGGCAGGCTGGTGTTTCGGATAGGGAAAGACGGAAAAATTGCCGTCGGTCTCCAGAATGGCGAATTGCACCTGATCGATGCGCAGTACATCTTTTTCGCGCAGATGACCGGTCAGCTCATCCATGGTGATGGAAGTGCGGCGGAGATTTTGCTGGATGATTTTTCCGTTTTCGATCAAAATCACCGGCTTGCCGCAGAGCCAGCGCCGAAAAGGAATCCACCGCAGGGACAGAGAGGACAGTACCATCCCTACTCCGAGCACAGTCAAAATAGGGACCAGACCGGAAAGCAGGGGAATGCCACCGTCCTGCATGGGAATGGCGGCCAGATTGGCGACCAGCATGGTAACAACGAATTCTGTCGGCTCCATTTGGCCGATCTGCCGCTTGCCCATGAGCCGGACCACGGCAATGAGAATGAGATAGAGGATCACGGTGCGAATGTAGGATAACAGCAAAAAATCACCTCAGAGGCTAGAATGCCCCAAAGAACGCAAAAAATGCAAAATCCGCAGAACCACCTGCGGATTTTGCATTTTCAGAAAAGAGGAGAGGAAAAATGAAAAAGATGAAACATACGAAACTCATTACCTATATTCTAAAAGAGAAATTTGAAGAAAAAAAGGGTAAATATTAAAAAAGTCTTAAGTTTGAAAAATATTCCGGTTAAAATGTCGTTTCAATGAAAAAAGATTGCAATCTTATGGCTGCTGTGCTACAATAAATCCAAGCTGGAGGGGTAGCCGTGAAGAAACATAACTGGTGGTTGCCGGTTCTGGTGGCCGGAATATTGCTTTTCTGGGTAGTGATGGATTGGCCTTGCCTGGTGCGACATTTTACGGGCGTGCCCTGTCCCAGTTGCGGCTTGAGCCGCGCGTGGCTGTCCGTGCTGCGGCTGGACTTCGCCTCTGCGTTTTCCTACCATCCCATGTTCTGGGCAGTGCCCGTGCTGGGAATTTATCTGCTGCGGTGGGATAAGCCTCTGCATTTGGCGGAAAAATGGGCGTATATCCTTTTGCTTGCGGCCTATCTGTTGTGCTATGCCGCCCGTCTGACAGCGTGGTTCAACGGCAATGCTGTCTTTTGAGAAAACACAATTTTAGGAGGAAATAGATATGTATTGTAAAAATTGCGGTGCCCAGTTGGATAATGATGCTTCTTTCTGCCCCAGTTGCGGTCAGGCTGTAGCCTATGACGTGTCTACACAGCAGTCCACTGGAGCCAGACAGGAACGCAAGAGCAAACTGGTGGCCGGACTTCTGGGCATTTTACTGGGCAGTCTGGGCGTACATAATTTCTATCTGGGATATACCAACAAAGCCATAGCACAGCTGCTCATCACTTTGCTGACCTGCGGCATCGGCTCCGTCGTTACCTCCGTCTGGGGCCTGATCGAGGGAATCCTGATTTTGATGGGAAAAGAAAAATACCGTGTGGATGCCAGGGGCATTCCGCTGGAAGACTGAGCATATCTTAGCCGCCGAATCGGTCCGAATTCGGCGGCTTTTCGCTTTCAAAGGGGAAATTTTGCCCCGAATGAGGGTCGGGATGACCCTTTTTAGGCGGTTTTGGAAAAAAATAATGGATTTTCAGGAAAAATATTTGCTTTTTGGCGGTTGCTGTGCTATACTATCTGGGCATTATTATACAATGCAGTTTTTATGCCAACTTTGGGCAGTTTCCTGCCCTAGAAATTGAAAGGGGTTACGATACCAATGAACAAGTATGTCTACCTGT
>CAZVMK010000031.1:0-15027 GCA_964628315.1 uncultured Oscillospiraceae bacterium | reverse complement strand
AAGAAAACGAAACTCTGGAAAGCGCTCTGCGCCGTTTTAAGCGTAGCTGTGCCAAGGAGGGCGTCATCGCTGAAGTGAAGAAGCGCGAGCATTACGTCAGCCCCAGCCTGAAGCGTAAGCAGAAGTCTGAAGCTGCCCGTAAGAACAAGAGAAAGTTCTATTAATTTAACATCCCTCTTGATTTTATGCTCAAAATCGCCCTGCAGTTGCAGGGCGATTTTTGCATACGCCTATGAAATGACCAAAACCGCCTTGCTGTTGCAGGGCGGTTTTGCTACCCGTACTATTGGTAGAAAAGAAATTATACCGGTTATACAATTAGTGTGTGGACTTTTTGAATGTTTCCGACTACAATAAGGGTACAAAATCAAAAAGGAGTGATGATATGCAGCTTAATCTAGGTGCAAGCATCCGTTCCCATCGCAAGGCCATGGCCCTGACCCAGGAGCAGTTGGCCGAGGCGCTGGGGGTAACCACCGGCGCCGTTTACAAATGGGAATCCGGCAAGGCGGCACCGGAACTGACCATGCTGGTGCAGATCGCTCAGTTCTTTGAAATATCTGTAGACACCCTGCTGGACTATGGTTGGGAAAAGCAGAGTATGGGGCAGACTGCCGATCGGCTGAACGCCTATCGCAATCAGCGTAATTTCGAAGAAGGGCTCCCTTTTGCCGAGCGAGCTCTTCAAAAGTACCCCAACAGCTTCCCTGTGGCCTATCAAAGCGCCTTGCTCTATTTTATGTCCGTGGTTGCTTTCCCGAACGGAAGTGCCACCAGAGCCATCGAATTATTTGAACGAGCCATGGATCTGATTGACCAGAACACCGATGAAACCATCGGCACTATCACCATTCAAAATCACATTGCCGGCTGCTATTGCTATTTGAACGATATGGAAAAAGCCATCGATATTTTGAAGAAAAACAATATTGGCGGACAAAACAATGCCAAAATCGGCCTGCTGATGTCTCAAGATCCCCAAAAGGCAGAGGAGGCACTGGAATACCTGTCCGCTGCATTGTATAACGATTACGCTCAAATATATGAGATTTGCATCGGCTATGCCAATGCCTATGGCACGCTAGAGCAACTGGGGAAGATCGAAGAGCTGATGCACTGGCTTCTGGATATGAGCAGTGTCCTGAAGACGCCCGACTCCGTCAATATCATCGACAAAACCAATGTGCGCCTGTACACCATACTGGCAGAGGTGCGCCTATTGCAGGGCGATACCGCCGCTGCTGAAGAATTTCTGCGGCAGGCAAAGGCCTCAGCCCAAAAATTCGATCTCGATCCGCATTACCAAAGCTCTTACGGTATGAAATATTTCCACGGGGAAACCCAGGCGACATCCTATGATGACATGGGGGAAACCGGTATGGCGATGATCGACAATTACATGGCCGATGATCTTGCAGGTAAAAATCTGCGCCCACTCTGGGCACGGATCCGAGATGAATAAAGATCAACAGCCACAATGAGCGTGAGGAATGAGAAAGGTTGGTGTACACATTATGAGTAAAAGAAAGCTGCGCCGTCACTATACCAAACAGTTTTACAGAGGAAATAAACTGCTTTTCACCATTGCCCTCCTGCAAACGTTGATTTTGGTGGCAGGCAATTTGATGGTTGCCTGGCTGCTTCAGGTCATTCTGGACGTGGGCACCGGAGCGGAAACCAGGTATACGCTGGGGCAACTGGTGGGCATGAGTGGTCTGTGCATCGGGATTTGGACGGTAGGAATGGGCCTTTATTACCTGTCCCGACCCAGGTTCAAGGCCAAAGCCATCGGCCGGTATAAAGAATATATATTCGAGAAAATATCCCAAAAGGGCATTTCCGCTTTCTCCGGTGAAAATAGCGCTTTCTATGTATCCGCCTTGAGCAATGATGCTAACGCCATCGAAAACGGCTACCTCAATAATATTTTTGAGCTGGTCAGCGATAGTTTGCAGTTTGTCAGTGCTGTTGCCGTGATGCTGTGGTATTCTCCGCTGCTGACTGCTGTGGGCATGGGCTTGTCCCTGTTGCCTATCGCCGCTTCACTGTTGGCCGGCAACCGAGTAGCAAAGGCGGAGGAAAACCTGTCTCGGAAAAACAGCGAATATATGTCTACATTGTCCGATTACCTTTCCGGTTTTTCCGTGGTCAAATCTTTCAAAGCGGAGAAAGCCATGTGCCGGCAGTTCTCACAGAAGATCAAAGAGGTGACCAATTCCAAGACAATGCGGGAAAAAATGGCTGTTGTGGTGCAGGCCACTGCACTTATCACCGGTTGTATTGCCCAATTTGGCGTTTTTCTGGTGGGTGCGGCCATGGCATTGAACGGACAGAGCATTTCCGGCGGTACGCTGATTCTTTTTGTACAACTGATGAACTCGGTGGTCAGTCCAATCGGCACCATTCCTCAATATCTGGCGCAGCGAAAGGCCGCCTGTGCGCTGATCGATAAAATTGCCGAGGCACTGGATGAAAATGTTCGGGAAGAGGGAACGCAGACCAAACAAACGCTGGAACGGGGGATTACCGTTGAAAAACTGTCCTTCGGCTATGAGGCGGAGAAAACCGTTTTACACAATTTGAATTTCACCTTTGAAAAAGGGAAAAGCTATGCCATTGTCGGCGCCTCCGGCAGCGGAAAAAGTACCTTGCTGAATCTTTTTATGGCATCTCACGGCAATTACAGCGGTTCTATCCGCTATGATGATATGGAATTGCGGCAGCTCAGCAGCGAAAGCTTGTATGAGATGAATTCCCTCATTCAGCAAAACGTGTTCGTCTTCAATGCCTCCATTCGGGATAATATCACCATGTTTTCCGATTTCCCGAAAGAAGAGGTTGACCGTGCGATCGCACTTTCCGGCTTGTCGTCGCTGATCGACCAAAAGGGAGAGGACTACCTTTGCGGTGAAAACGGCAACGGCCTGTCCGGCGGTGAAAAGCAGCGCATTTCCATTGCACGCAGTCTGCTGAAAAAATCACAGGTGCTGCTGGTGGATGAAGCCACTGCCGCACTGGATGCACAGACCGCTTTTCAGGTGTCCGATGCCATCTTAAATTTGAATGAGCTGACACGATTGGTCGTTACCCATGCGCTGGACGGCAATCTGTTGCGGCGCTATGACTGCATCCTGACGATGAAAAACGGAATGATCGAGGAATACGGCAATTTTGACAGCCTGATGGAAAAAAGAGGATATTTTTACTCTCTGTTTACGGTTTCCCAATAAAAATCAAGGGTGCTACGTCGGTGGCACCCTTGATTTTTTACTTTGGTATCTTCACAAATCGGAACGTCTGATTTATAATAAGGCAAAAGGGGGGAGCATTATGCAGCGAATACGGATCAGCGACATTGCCGATGAGCTGGGGCTGAGCACTGCGACTGTGTCCAATGTCATCCATGGAAAAACCTCAAAAGTTTCGGATGAGACGGTCAAACGGGTTCAGCAATTGCTGGAACAGCGGCAATATATTCCCAGTATGGCAGGTATTTTGCTGGCGCAAAATGCCTCGAAAATCATCGGCATTTTTGTCAACGACCACGAAAAATACGAGGGGCATACTTTGGAGGATGTGTTTATTGCATCGTCGCTGAACCATTTATCGGCGCAGATCGAGGCGCATGGCCTGTTTATGATGGTGAAAAAGGCGAAAAAGGCAGAAGAAATTCTTCAATTTGCCTCTATGTGGAATATGGATGGGCTGGTAGTCATTGGCTTTTGCCATCAGGATTACACCTATCTGCGTAATCATATGCGCATCCCCTTTGTGATTTACGATGGCTTTTGCGAAAATCCTCAGCGGCTTATCAATACCACCATTGACAATTTTGATGGCGGCCGCCAAATGGGAGAATATTTGCGCCGCCTGGGCCATAAAAAGGCTCTGTGCATTTCCGATAACCTCATCGGCGTGGATAAAGAGCGTATCGACGGGTTTGCCGCCGGTTTTGAGGGAAGTGCGTCTTCGCTGGTCATTCCCATGCACCAGAGGGAACGCTGGGACTTTTATCGGGAAAATCTTCCATCCCTTTGTGCAGTGACGGCAATTTTCGCCGTTTCGGATTATTACGCCATCGACCTGATCCATTTTTTGCAGGAAAACGGCCTGTCCGTCCCTGAGGACATCAGTGTGGCGGGGTTTGATGATATTCCCCTTTGCAGTCTGATTTCTCCTACACTTACTACCGTCAGACAGGACGGTGCCCTGCGTGCCAAAACCGCCATTGAAGGGCTATTGGCGCTGAAAAACGGAGTGGAAGTTTCTTCTACCGTTATGTTGCCCGTGGAACTGGTGCCCCGAAAAAGTACAAAAATGGTGGGGACTGTACAATTTTAACAGTTTTATATGGAAAGTTTTGTGATAGGTTATGCGTTTAACCTTTGCATTTTTCACATCTGCCTTGTAAGATAAGAGTACCAACGATTCAGGAGGTACCCTTATGAAAACAAGGCAGTCTTTCTTTTCCACCGTTTGCGCCCTGGCCGTTCCCGTGGCACTGCAATCCATGCTTCAGTCTTCTTTCAGCATCGTTGACCAGATCATGATCGGCCAGCTGGGCAGCGTGCCCATTTCCGCTGTCGGTTTTGCGGGAAAGTTTTTCTCTATTTTCAGCGTGATCGTTTCTGCCATCGGTGCGGTTGCGGGTATTATGATCGCCCAATATCTGGGACAGAAAAACAGGGAAGAGGTGCGGCGCAGTTTTTACCTGAATTTGTGGCTTGCGCTGGGGCTGGGATTGCTGGTGACGGTGCTCAGCCTGTGCTTTCCGCATTTCTGGATGAGCCTTTATACAAAAGATTCGGCTGTACGGCAAGTGGCGGCGCAGTATTTGTCCATTATCGCCTTGGGAGCGCTGCCGATGGCCGGTGCCACAATGCTTTCCACCTTTTTCCGCTGTGCGGAAAAACCGGTCTATCCTATGGTTGCGACCATTGCATCGGCACTGCTCAACACGGTGCTGAATTATGTCCTGATTTTCGGTTCCTTTGGCTTATCGGCCATGGGGGTCCAAGGTGCGGCTATTGCCACCACTGTTTCCCAGTTTTTTAACCTGCTGCTGATGCTACTGATGTTCCTGAGACAGCGACACCTGCTGGACAAAGGCGTTTCCGACGGTCGGCCGGCGGCATTTGATTGGGTGCAGTACGGGGCAATGCTGTTGCCACTACTGATCTGCGAGGCGGCATGGAGTCTGGGTGAGAACGTCTATGCGGCGATCTATGGTCACATGAGCACCGCGGAGTCCGCCGCAATGAACCTGATAAACCCCGTGCAGGGACTGGTCATTGGTGCATTGTGCGGATTATCTCAGGCCGCCGGAGTGATCGTAGGCAAACGATTGGGCAACGGAGAATTCGAGCAGGCATATTCTGCCTCTAAAAAGCTGATGATATACGGCGCAGTGGGTTCTGCGGTGCTGTCGATCATCGTGGCATTGACCGCTCCTTACTACGTAAATATTTATCACGTAGAAGAGGAGGTAAAAACCATCACCTGTGGGATCCTCTATGCCTACGCACTGGTCGCACCCTTTAAGGTGCTGAATATGATTCTGGGCGGCGGTATCATCCGTAGCGGAGGGAAAACGAAGATCACCATGTTTATAGACATCATCGGAACGTGGTGCTTCGGCGTTCCTCTGGGGTTGTTGACAGCCTTTGTGTTTGAACTTTCTATTCCCTATGTCTACTTCTTCCTGTCTCTGGAGGAATGTGTTCGTTTTGCTCTTTCTCTGTTCCTGTTCCGTAAACGCGGCTGGATGAACAGCTTGGAAGCCCATGCAAATTCATAAAAATCGCCCGAAAGTCTTTGCTTTCGGGCAATTTCTTCATCGGTGGCTACCGTCTGCCAGCCCCTCGGCCAGCAAATATCCTACGACCGATGCCAGCTGCATGATGGAGCCGGATACGGTTTCCGCCAGCGCACCGCTACCGCCAAAGGCGGTGATGAGTCCGGAGACGAACAGCGCCACAGCCAGCCAAAGTTTTCGGCTGGTCAATTTTCTGATCCAATTTTCCTTGTTCATAAAATTCCTCCTGATGTTTTCCCCCAAAAGGGGTTCATATATAGGGGAAAGGTTGCATTTTCCCGTGCAACCATGAAATTCCGTTGCATTTTTTAAAATCCTGTGCTAACATAGAGGCAAATATGATCGGGAGGAATGTGCCATGGACAGAAAAAAGGCACTGATCGCCATGAGCGGCGGCGTGGATAGCTCCGTTGCGGCGTGGATGATGAAAGACATGGGCTACGACTGCATGGGCGCTACCATGCGTCTGTATAACAATCAGAAATTCAATGATAAGGAAAGCGCTTGCTGCTCTTTGGATGATGTGGAGGATGCACGCAGTGTGGCCTACCGATTGGGAATGCCATACTATGTGTTCAATTTTACGGAAGATTTTGAAAAACAGGTCATGGACAAATTCGTTTCCTGTTATGAGTGTGGCCTGACCCCCAATCCCTGCATCGACTGCAACCGATATCTGAAATTTGATCTGCTTTTGCGCCGTGGATTGACTCTGGGCTGCGACTATATTGTTACCGGCCATTATGCCCAGATCCGTCAGGGGGAGAATGGGCGATACAGCCTCTATAAAGCGGCGGATGCTGCAAAAGATCAGACATATTTTCTCTATGCCCTGACCCAACAGCAGATGGCACATACCCAGTTCCCTTTGGGTGGCCTGACCAAGTCGCAAGTGCGGGAAATCGCCCAGCAGCAGGGCTTTATCAATGCACGCAAGCATGATTCTCAGGATATTTGTTTTGTGCCCGATGGGGATTATTTCGCTTTCCTGGAGAGGTATACGAAAAAAAACTACCCCTGCGGAAACTTTTTGGATGAAAGCGGCAAGGTCGTTGGTACGCACCACGGTGCTGTGGGCTATACCCTGGGACAGCGGAAGGGTCTGGGGGTGGCGCTGGGTAAGCCGGTCTATGTCTGCGATAAGGATATGGCCGCCAACACCGTGACCGTTGGTCCCAATGATGCCCTGTTCCATCGTAGTCTCCGCGCGAACGACTGGAACTGGATGCCTTTTGCGCAGCCGGAGGGCCCCCTGCGGGTTTGGGCAAAGACCCGTTCTCGCATGGTTGAGCAACCGGCCACCGTCTATCCCGAAGAAAACGGCTTTGCCCGTGTGGAATTTGACGAGGCTCAGCGTGCCATCACCCCTGGACAGGCGGTGGTGCTGTATATTGCAGATCAGGTCATTGGTGGCGGAACCATTACCCAGGTGCTGTAAAATATGAAAAAGCGATGCCGATAGCAACATCAGGCATCGCTTTTTTGCGTTACATCAGCTCAAAACTTTGATACGCGCTTCGTCGTCCAGACAGTGTTCCAGGGCCCACTTCAGACCGTCGATGATACTTTCGTCGGTGGGATGGCAACTGGCGATTACATGCAGATTTGTATCGCCAAAGAAGCCGTTTTGGTAGTTGCCGACGATGATATACTGAATGCGTGAATCTTTTGCGGTGGCGGCCAGAGCGGAGGGTTCGTCCGTAAAAATGCCACAGGGTTCAAAATGAAATTCTGCAATCAGTGCCTCGATTTTTTCACCTAATTCCACGTTATCGGCCAGAATGACAGCGTATTTTTTGCCGTTTATTCTGCCTAACAGCTCATCGGTGGTGACCTCAAAGAAATCAGCCAAGGCGCTGAGCATGAGAATGTCGGGCAACGTGTAGCCGTTTTCCCATTTAGATACTGCGGCGGCGGTCACGCCCACTTGGGCGGCCAACTCTTCTTGCGTGATATTTTTGCTTTTGCGAAGATCCAAAATCGTTTTGCCAAGGTTCATGTTGTTACCTCCTAAATGTTTTCGGGGCCCTTGTTGACTGTATTGTACCAGATAAAGCGCTGCTTGACAATCGAACATCACGACAAAAAACTTTCCTGACAGTTAAATTGCAAAAAACCGGCTCTTCGCAGAGCCGGTTTCGAAATTTGTTTACAAAATGGGCATTTGGATTTCCAAATCGGCAAGATCGTCGCTTGTCAGGGCTGTGGTGCCGATGTGGGGCGAGAATCGAACATAAGCGACCTGATCGGCGGACAAATTTGCGATGCTCAGTGCGGCACGCAGATCACCGGTGTAATTGTTGTTTCCGGCGGTGAGGATCCAACGGTCGCTGAGCTGCTTGCCCATGCGCACAACGCCGAGAATTGCCTGATCGCTGTCCAGAAAAGCCAGTTTCGACTGGCCGAAAATGTCGTCCGACCGGACGTACACATCATCCCATAGGGCCCCAAATCCTTTGAACGTAACTGCACAGGAATTCGTCAGGTCAACGGCAATGGCATCGGTAATGAAACAGCCGTTATAGGCAACGATCGTGGTGCCGGAGATGCGTTTGTTCAGGCCGCTTTCCGGAACGGTCATCTGATTGGCGGTGGTGGGGGCGGCATCCACTGCGCTGATGGTGATCTCGACTTTTCCCGTAACCTGGGGGATGTTGATCACGCCGTCTGAATAATAGTTTGACACATTTTTTCCTCCCATCATAATTGTGATCTGCGCATTTTTCAATGTATAGTATTCGTCTGCCACGACCGTAGTCACATAAGCCTGACCGTCAACGATTTTTCTTTGAGGATCGGTAACGTGACAGTTGCTCAGAGAAAAGCTGATCTCGTGGGTCAGCTCCACTGCGGTACCCTGCCAGCAGTCGGCGGTGATATCCGTGCCGCCCATGGAAATCATTACGGAATCCATCACAAATCCGGACTGGCAGGAAATAACAGCCCGATAAGGCTGATATTCGGCGACCTGCGTGGCATTGTTATCACTGCAAACGCCCTCGTCCAGCACTTGAATGACTTCCAACATGGAAATATCGGGGGCAAGGATTTCCGGATCACCGTCGATCATCGCTGCCCGATAGGCGTTGATCTGTGCGGCGGTGAAGCCCAATTCCACCGCAAAGCTGACACATTTATCCCGAAAAGAGTCGCCGCCTTTGGCGTTGATAGCGGAAATGAGGGATTGCCATTCCGACTCGTTGCGCCGCCGTGCCTGATTATCCGTTCCCGTTCCGGTGGAAAAACAGGTCAGTTCATAATCCTTGTCAATATCGCTGCGACTGACACCCAGCAGACCTTCCAGCACACAGGCCAGTGTTCCGGTTCGGTCAGCACCGGCGGTGCAGTGGAAATAGACCGGCAGACCGTGGGTCACGGCATCAAAAATGCAGGCCAGATTTTCTTTCCATGCGTCTTTGTTGGAAATGGAATACCAGTTGTAGGCCGCAGCACGGGTGTAGTAAATGTCAGAACCCAGTGGGGAAGCGGTAATGGAGGTTTCACTGCCCCTTAGATCCAAATCGTGGCGAATGCCAAGCTGGTTTACCAGAACGGCTCTATCGTTGGCTGTTGGCTGGCCGCCGCGAAACAGAAGGCCGTATCGCACAGTGCCGCCATCACAGTCCCAGCCACCCAAATCCCGCACATTTCTTGCATCCGTAGTACGAATATAGCGCATTCGGTCCTGGGCAATGGCGTATCCGCAACGGGAGTCTGCAACGAAGACGGTAGCGGTATGGGGCTGCTCGTTGCAAAAGACCAGATTTTCTACTGCCTTTTCCACTGGCTGACAGTTGGAAAGAAGTGCTGTTTCGGGGGCATATTCCGCTATGCGGGATGTTTGGCTGTCGTCAGGGTCGTAGTTTACCTGATTTAGAAACAGACGGACGGCCTCGGGACATTGGTGCCATGTAACTGTTTCCGGCGTGCTTTTACCGATGGAAGAAGAGCCTGTGCTTTTGGATTGCCCCTTATCCCAACGGGCACCTGGCAGGATCTCTGCGCAATAGGCCATCGTAGAGGGGAGCACCAGATCGCCTTCGGTGTTGCGACCTTCCACGCCTAAAAACAGTCGGTTATCGGATAGCGCATCCCATTGTAACGCACCTACCGGAATGGTGACATGGGTTGATACATTTTCAATGAAAACCGAACCCGTACCACAGCGGCAAACCAGCACTTTTGTCAGGCTTTCCCATTGGTCATCGTAGTCGATGGTGACCGGAATGCCGCCCATTCCGGCGGTCAGAATGCCCGATACGGTAGCCTTTGCCAGGGCACCGTTCAATGTCAGCTGAATACTTGTCATAGATCCACTCCTTTTACTAAATTGTGCAAGGCCTTGCACAATCAGGGCGGAATTTCTGCAAAGTTGCAAAAAAGGGAGCAACCTTGCGGAAAATAGAAAATCTGCACCAAACTGATGTTTGGTGCAGATCTATGAACTTACGTTTATTCGATGTGGGTATGATTACTGATGTGGTCCTCACAATAGCAGTAATAACCGTTGCAGCGAGAGCAGTAACGGAATTCCAACTCCGGATTGGAAACGTCCGTCCGACCGCAGACGGTACAGCGGTGGGTGTAGGGCGCTTTGGGCTGGGCGGTGGTGGCCTGATAAGATCCGGCGTTGGGGAAGGGAATCGTGCCGGTTTTTGGAGCAGTCTTCTCTTTCTTGGGCTTTTTCTTAAACAGTCGACGGGCGTTGACACGCCAGCTCATCGGGACAACATTGAGCACATCCTTTCCGAAGAACAGGAAGTAGTTGCCCAGTGCAATCAGCGGGAACAGGCCATAGGGAATAAAGCCGTACTGCATCGAGTAGAGATAGACGTCCAATGCGGTCAGCGCCAGGTCAAACAGGGCGAAGATCCATGCCTTGACGGGGATGATGAAAAACAGCAAAAAATGGGTGTTGGGATACAGCGTGGCATAGCCTAGGAACAGGCTCAGGTTCAAATAATAGACATCGGCATAACAGTTAAAAATCAAGCAGTAAATATCCATCAGCACCACGCCGCAAAGGTAGAACAGATTAAATCGGCAGGTGCCCCAGGCGTTTTCCATGGCACGGCCCAGAGAGTAATAGCACAGCAGAGAAATGGCTACCAGCAGGAAATTGGTATTTCCGGTGCCGTAGACCAGAGGATAGGTAAATAAGCGCCAGACCTGACCGCGCAAAATTGCCGCTCTGTCGAAGCACAGATAGGAATACAAAATGTCATTTCCGCTGGCAAAAGCAAAAAGATAAGTCAGGGCTGCGCCAATGGAAATATACATCATCAGGTTGGGAATGCCCTGATCCCGATGCTTAAAACAGAACCGCTCAAATCGGGTTCGAAGACTTTTCATACGATTCAACTCCATATCTTTGGTAAAAATGATTATAACAGCATTTGCCGCAAAAGTCTACTATAGAATTGTAAACAAAAATGAAAAAAGTTCTTGACATTCTACAAAATTCGAGTAAAATATATATTCGAACTGCATAAAGCCTTATCAGGAGCGGTGGAGGGAACGGCCCGATGAAACCCAGCAACCTGTTTATTCAAGGTGCTAAATCCGGCGGCAAAAACGAGAGATGAGGATTCGATATAACGCACATCGAATCTTCGGTGTGCGGTTTTTTCGTCCCTTTGGGACGAATGGAAGTAATGAAAGATGCGTGTAATCAAGAAAGGAAAACAAAAATGGAAAAAAATCTCTTTACCTCTGAATGTGTCACCAACGGACACCCCGACAAAGTTGCCGACTCTATCTCCGATGCGATCCTGGATGCCTGCCTGGCACAGGACCCCAACTCCCGTGTGGCCTGCGAGACCATGGTCACCACCAACTTCTGCCTGATTTGCGGCGAGATCACCACCACCGCCAAGGTGGATTATCCGGCAGTCGCACGTGAAGCCATCCGCAACATCGGCTACGTTTATCCCAATGACGGCTTTGATGCCGATACTGTGGAAATCCAGTGCCGTATCCATACCCAGAGTGCAGATATTGCCATGGGTACCAACGACGAAGTGGGCGGTGCCGGCGATCAGGGCATGATGTTCGGCGGCGCCTGTACCCAGACTCCCGAGCTGATGCCTCTGCCCGTGGCGCTGGCTCGTGCTCTGAGCAACCGCCTGACGGAGTGCATTCGCTCCAATGACCTGCTCCGTGCCGACGGCAAGACCCAGGTATCCGTGGAATATGACGAAAAGGGCGAAGTGGTCGGCATCGACACCGTAGTCGTTTCCGTTATGCATAGCGCCGACTTTGAAATGAGCGAACTGCGCCGCTACATTCGTGAGGGAGTCATCGCTCCCGTCCTGTCCGAATATGGCTTTGATATTGACAGCGTGGCACACATCCATATCAATCCTACCGGTAATTTTGTCATCGGAGGCCCCAATGGCGATACCGGCTTGACCGGCCGTAAGATCATCGTGGATACCTATGGCGGATATTTCTCCCATGGCGGCGGTGCTTTCTCCGGTAAGGACCCCACGAAGGTGGACCGTAGCGGTGCATATATGGCCCGTTACATGGCGAAAAACCTGGTTGCCGCCGGTTTGGCGACAAAAGTTCAGGTACAGCTGGCCTATGCCATCGGCGTGGCCGAGCCTGTTTCCGTCCGTGTGGATAGCTACGGAACCGGTAAGATCTCCGACAGAGAGATGACCGCTCTGCTGCGCAAGACCTGCGACTTGACTCCTGCCGGAATTATCCGCAAGCTGGATCTGCGCCGTCCCATCTATGCCCCCACTGCGGCCGAGGGCCACTTCGGCATTGCCGACCGCCCCTGGGAACAGCTGGATCTGGCTCCCGTGCTGAAAGATTTGGTAAATATCTGATAAAAAGGAAGCCATCCGCGTGGATGGCTTCCTTATAAAAAAGTCATCCATCAGGATGACTTTTTTTATGGTGGACCCGAGGAGATTCGTTTAATCAATGTGTCACCGCCGTCAAGCCGTCGGTGAGCAACAGTCCACCGGACTGTTGCATTTGACAGTTCGAATCTCCTGCTTCAAATACCGTATAAAAAAGTCATCCTGATGGATGACTTTTTTATGGTGGACCCGAGGAGATTCGAACTCCCGACCCCTACAATGCGAATGTAATGCGCTCCCAGCTGCGCTACGGGCCCGAATGTACATTGCAATTATAATACTTTTTCCCCATTTGTCAAGTGCCGAATGGGGTGGTGGAACGCAAAAATGATGCGCCGTTGACAAAAAATGCCCCCTGTGGTATCATAAAACCATTCTGGAGGGGGTGTTTTTGTGAAAAGAATGATGAAAAGAGCTGGGATTTTTTGCGGCATTTACTGGGCACTGCTGATGGCACAGTTGCTGCTGCTCCAAATTTTAACGGATAGCTGGATGCTTCTGGGCGTTTTGCTGCTTGTCACCGGCCGGCTGATGCTGTGGTTGTCGCCCTTTGCCCTGTCTGCCATCGTGTGGATCGCAGGGTGTTGGAAGCCCAAGTGTGAAATGCGGCATATCGCCGTGACCAACGTGGTGGTGCTGGTGCTCAATGTTCTTAGCTTTGTCGCCTGGCGTCTGTTGATGGACGGTTGGTACTGAAAAAAACATAATTCTCCTGCTTTCGGGTAAAATAGGGCAGGAGGGATCTACATGACGGAAAAAGAATACCAAAATCTGGTTGGCGAATTGGCACCCAAGTCGCCCATGGGGAAGGATTGTTTCCATGCCTTTTGGATCGGCGGACTGATTTGCCTATTGGGTCAGCTGATGATGAATGGATATATGGCGCTGGGGCTGGAAAAAGATGAGGCTTCCACCGCCGTTTCCATGACATTGGTGGCCCTTTCGGCATTGCTGACGGGCCTGAGCTGGTACGATGACATCGCCAAACGTGCCGGCGCCGGAACGCTGGTTCCCATCACCGGTTTTGCCAATGCCATTGCCGCACCTGCCGTCGAGTTTAAGACAGAGGGATTTGTGCTGGGCGTGGGGGCGAAACTGTTCACCATTGCAGGGCCTGTGATCGTCTATGGCCTGGCGACCGGCGTGGTTTACGGTCTGATTTACTGGATATGGATGATGATTTAAGCGGAAGCGGCCCAGGCCGTTTCCGCTTTTGATATGCAATGCCCACCGGTGCAGTCCGGTGGGCATTGTGTTAGTCAAACAGGTTATTATACTCTCTGATTTTCTTGATAAGGTCATTATCATGTACATAGTATGTTACTTCAACTTCAGTGCCGTTTTCTATTCGAGTGCGGACAAAGCAGTTGTCGGCAAAGTCCCATTCGTATGTGGAATTATCGTAGTGCATCACAACAAGATAAGGGTATCCACCATAATATAGTTCCTGTGCGCGTATTTCTTCCAAGGTGGTTTCCTGCAACGGATAACTGACGATCAGTTCACACAATTCCTGACTTTCTTTTCGGGATAATTTCACTTCGTCCCTTGCAAGACCGGCGTAAAAGTGTTCAACATAATCAGTCGAATTGGAGCACCCACAGAAACAGGAAAGCAGCAAAATGAGGGCTAAGACAGCAGAGATGATTTTGATTGGGTGATTCATAAAGGTACCTCTGTTTATGTGTTGTCGAATATCTTTCTTGCGTTGTTACGTGTATTCTCTGATTTTTTTTGTTAAAGTTTCGTCGTCTTCGTAATATATTTTTTCGACTTCAGTGTCATTTTCTATGAGAGTACGGGTTATGAAATTTCCTCCGAAATGCCATCTATAGGTAGCATCAGCGGTACGAATATAAATTTCATAATAGGGCCCTCCGACAAGAATGTGAAAAACATCGGGTAGCTCGCCGGAGGTTTCTTGTAATGGATAGTTCTGAATGAGATCACAAAGCTCTTGGCTGTCTTTTCGGGACAACTTCACTTCGTCCATTGTCAAGCCAACGTAAAAGTGTTCAACATAATCAGTCGAATTGGAGCACCCACAGAAACAGAAAAGCAGCAAAATGAGGGCTAAGACCGCAGAGATGATTTTGATTGGGTGATTCATAAAAGTACCTCCATTTCTTGCTAATATGGTGAAATTATAACTTTCCTGCTACAATTCTACCACAAATAGAGTTGCCTGTCAAGGAAAAACGTTTCCGACAAACGGACAAATGAATTATTTGGCATCGGGATGGATTTATTTTGCGTAATGTGGTAAGATTGGGGTGAAAAAATGCTAGGTAATGGGTAAGGAGGTGCCACATGGAGGATAGAAAAATCATCATGATGCTG
>CAZVMK010000030.1:0-15272 GCA_964628315.1 uncultured Oscillospiraceae bacterium | reverse complement strand
CCGAATACCGCAAGACCTACTGGCACACCTGCGCCCACATCATGGCTCAGGCCGTAAAGCGCCTGTGGCCGGAGGTCCAGCTGGCCATCGGCCCTGCCATTGACGAAGGCTGGTACTACGATTTCGATGCACCCTTCACTTTCGGCCCCGAGCATCTGGAAAAAATCGAAGCCGAAATGAAGAAGATCTGCAAGGAACGCCTGCGCCTGGAGCGCTCCGTCAAAAACCGTGAAGATGCACTGGCCTGGGCAGACGAGCACAACGAGCCTTATAAGCGCGAGCTGATCGAAGACCTGCCCGAAGATGCGGAACTGTCTTTCTATACCCAGGGCGAGTACACCGACCTGTGCGCCGGCCCTCACCTGGATCACACCGGCCGTGTCAAGCACAACGGCTTCAAGCTGACCACTTCCTGCGGTGCCTATTGGCGTGGCGACTCCAATCGTAAGATGCTCCAGCGCATCTACGGTGTCGGTTTCCCTACCAAAGAGGAGCTGGATGCTTACCTGACCCGCATTGAAGAGGCCAAAAAGCGAGACCACCGCAAACTCGGCAAAGAGCTGGGGCTGTTCATGCTCCGTGATGAGGGCCCTGGCTTCCCCTTCTTCCTGCCCAAGGGCATGGTCCTGCGCAATACCCTGATCGACTACTGGCGTCAGGTACACAAAAAATACGGTTATGTGGAAGTTTCCACCCCCATGATGATGAACCGCCAGCTGTGGGAGCGTTCCGGTCACTGGGGCCACTACAAAAACAATATGTATACCACCGTCATTGACGATGTGGATTTCGCCATCAAGCCCATGAACTGCCCTGGCGGTATGCTGGTCTACGCTTCCGAGCCCCACTCTTACCGTGATCTGCCCCTGCGTGTGGGCGAACTGGGTCTGGTACACCGCCATGAGCTCAGCGGCGCTCTCCACGGTCTGTTCCGTGTTCGCTGCTTCACCCAGGACGATGCGCACATTTTCATGACCTGGGATCAGATGAAAGACGAAATCAAAAACGTTGTCAAGCTCTTTGACGAGGTTTACTCCGTCTTCGGCTTGAGCTATCAAATTGAAGTGTCCACCATGCCCGAAGATCACATGGGCGATGAGAAGGACTGGGAATTTGCTACCGAAACGCTGAAAACCGCAGTGGAAGAAATGGGTAAGAGCTACGTCATTAATGAGGGCGACGGCGCATTCTACGGTCCCAAGCTGGACTTCCACCTGGCCGACTCTCTGGGCAGAACCTGGCAGTGTGGCACCATTCAGCTGGATATGCAGCTGCCCGAGCGGTTCGAACTGGAATACGTGGGCGAAGACGGTCTGAAGCACCGTCCCGTCATGATCCACCGTGTGGTTCTGGGCTCCATTGAGCGTTTCATCGGTGTCATCACCGAGCACTTTGCCGGTGCCTTCCCCCTGTGGCTGGCTCCCGTGCAGGTGAAAGTTCTGCCTGTCACCGACCGTGCCCACGAATACGCAAAGGCACTCAACGCACAGCTCAACGATGCCAATATGCGCAGCGAAGCCGATTTGCGCAGCGAAAAGCTGGGCTACAAGATCCGTGAAGCCCAGATGCAAAAAATTCCCTATATGCTGGTAGTCGGTGACCGCGACATGGAAAACAACACCGTTTCCGTCCGTACCCGTACCGGTGAGGATCTCGGCGCAATGACCATGGAGCAATTCATGGCAAAATGCCAGGAAGAAATCGCCTCCAAGAGCAGAGATGTCTAAAAAAATCCAAGCCGTTCCGAAAGGAACGGCTTGTTTTCTCCCTTAGGATATGCTACAATGGGTTATATTGGAGGTATATTTATGTTGACACTCATTTTTGCCATTGGATTTTTGCTTGCAGGTGTGTATCTGAGCATTACCGCCCAAATGTTTCCGCTGAACATCCTCTGTTTTGTTTTCGGCGGTATTTTCGGTGTATGCTTCCTGATACGCTGTGTTAAAAAAGCGATTTGGAAGATCATTCGCAAACCGCTGTATATCGTGCTGGTCATCGTTTTGATTGCCATGCTGATCACCCTCATTCCCATCAAGCTTTGCGTTGCAAGTCAACCGGATGAGACCTGCGACTATCTGATCGTTCTGGGATGCAAGGTCGAAAATGCCGAGCCCTCCTCCGCTCTGCAGGATCGGATCAACACTGCCTACGATTATCTCGCCAGGCACCCGAATGCGATCTGCATTGCTTCCGGCGGCCAGGCTGACAAGGATAACATTTCCGAAGCCCAGTGCATTTATAACGAGCTGACGGCCATGGGCATTTCCGGCACACGTATCTGGATCGAAGACCGCTCCACCTCTACTTCGGAAAATTTTTCCTATTCTCTGGCACTGATCGAAGAAAAAACCGGCGCAGCACCCACCAGTGTCGCCGTTGTTTCCAACGATTTTCACCTGCTGCGTTCCAGCCTGATCGCCAAGGATAACGACCTGGATGCCGTTTTTGTGGCCGCTCCCACCACCGGCACCGCCACTCGCATCGGATATACCGTTCGGGAGATTTTTGTATTGTGGAAATATTTGTTGATAGGAGATTGAATCATGATTGAAAGAAACTATGCTGACTACGCCTGGGACATGACCGCCGGTCTGCTGGCCATCGACTCCCCCTCCGGCTACACGGAAAAAGCCGCCACATGGGTGCGCAACGCCTTTGAAAATCTGGGTTTCTACGCCAAAGTGACCACAAAAGGCGGCGTACTGATCGACCTTGGTGGCCAAAACAAGAGCGATGCACTGTTGCTGGAAGCCCATGCCGACACCCTGGGTGCCATGGTTGCCGAAATCAAGGGCAACGGTCGTTTGAAGCTGACCCCTCTCGGCGGCATGAACCCCAACAACGCCGAGGCGGAAAACGTCCGCATCTACACCCGTAATGGCAACATCATCGATGGCACCTGCCAGCTGTGCAACGCCTCCGTCCACGTCAACGGCGACTATTCCTCCACCTCACGCAAATGGGACACCGTTGAAATCGTTTTGGATGAAGATGTCACCTCCGCCAAAGAAACACGTGAACTGGGCATTGAAGTCGGCGACATCGTCTGCTTCGAGCCCCGTACCCGTCGCACCGCCTCTGGCTATCTGAAGAGCCGTTTCCTGGACGATAAGCTGAGCGTAGGCATTCTGTTGGGCTTTGCAAAATATCTCAGCGACAATCACATTACCCCCGAGCGCCAGGTCTATGTTCACGTGACCGTCTACGAAGAAGTGGGCCACGGCGGCTCTGCCTCCGTCCCCACCGGTGTTACCGAGGCGATTTCCGTGGATATGGGTTGTGTTGGTAACGGCCTGCAGTGTACAGAAAAGCAGGTCTCCATCTGTGCGAAAGACTCCGGCGGTCCCTACTCTTACGACGTAGTCGGCAAACTGATCGATGCCGCAAAGAAGACGGAAGCCGACTATGCTGTGGACGTATATCCTTTCTATGGTTCCGATGTGGAGTCCACGCTGCGCAGTGGCCACGATATTCGCCACGGTTTGATCGGCGCAGGCGTTTACGCCAGCCACGGTTATGAACGCAGTCACATCGACGGCGTTCTGAACACCCTGAAAGTCCTTTGTGGCTATCTGGATGTCTGATTTTGTCAAAATATCGCTCAAAAAAGCAGGTGCAAAAATGCACCTGCTTTTTTCGTTTGTATGATGGGCAATGTACCTTCCGCTTTCTTTCTGCTTTTCTCCGAAATCGAGGTTTTTCAGAGAACAGTTAAGAAAGAAAAGAACAAAAAAGAAAAGCAGATGCTTTTTGCATCTGCTTTTTCTTTTGGAGCGGGTGACGAGGCTCGAACTCGCTACCTCCACCTTGGCAAGGTGGCGCTCTACCGGATGAGCTACACCCGCAGGAACATGATGTATTATAACAGCTTTTCAGAAAAAGTCAAGTCTTTTTTCTCATGATTTTAAAATTTTTTAGAAAGGAAAAAGTGACGGTATCTTCGCCAAAAACAAATTTTCATTCCCCGACTGCTTTTGATTTTATTTGCATTTTGGTCGTGTTATAAACGTTTTGAAAAACACATAACCATCCGCCACTCCCAGTTTAAAAAACTTCACAGAGAGCACATTGATTTGAAAGGAGCATCAACAATGGGAGAAAAAAACAAAAGAATAATTCAAATCCTGATCGCGGTACTGTCAGCCGTCCTGAGCCTGTGTCTGATTTTGTTGCTCAGCACGGTGCTTCTTCGCCATTTATACGGAGACTCGGGAACAACCGTCACCGATATCAACTCGGCCGCCCCTCACGACACGCCGCTAAGTGACGTTGCTATCACCCTCTCCGGCAGCCAGGCCGAAAGCAGCACCGCCTTTTCTTTGACAAACCTCTTGCCAGGTAAAAAAGAAACCAAATCCTTTTACATACAGGTTTCGTACAGGAAACAGCTTTCCCTGTGTTGCGATGCTACCGTTTGTTCCGACAACGCTTTGGCCGATATGATGTATGTCACCATTCGTCTGCCCTCCACCGACGAGGAACTCTATGACGGCCCCATTAAAGATATGGCCTGCCTGCGCTACGATCTGCAAGCCCCGTCCAAAACCACAGAGGAGATCACCTACGAGGTCAGCCTCTATCTCGATCCCGATGCGGATAATGCTTATCAGGATATGGAATTTGAAGCCGAATTCCGCTGGTGGGCTCAGCAGCCGGAAAGTCTTGCCTCTCCACGTCACAGCGACATCATCAAGGCCCTTTTGTGCATTTCTTTGGTCATGACCGCCGGTCTGGTTGCCATTGTTCTCATTGAAGACCACAAATCACAGGAGGGAAAACGCCATGCGTAATATTACCATTGAGAAGAAAATACTTGCCGGTATCATCGTCATCTTTTTGCTGGCTATTTGCCTGTTTCTTTGCACTCAGGAAACAATCCACACGGGCATTGCCCTCAAAGAAAATCGGCTGCACACAGCTTCAGTCGGATTAAATCTGAACGACGGCAAGCCCATCTTACAGGAGGGCGAGGCGCTGTTTGTTCCAGGGGAAACGATAGAAAAGGACTTTTTCCTGGAAAACATCAGCAGCGACAGCATCTACTATCGACTGTATCTGGAAAACCTTTCCGGCGACCTGGCCAGCGTTCTGGTCGTCACCATCAAAGACGGCGAGGAAACCCTCTACACCGCCATTGCCTCAGATCTGACACGTGACCGTTCCGCCGGCATCCAGCTTCTGTCACCTTCTCAACGAAAAAATCTGACCATCAGCTTCTACTTCCCCGAAGACAGCGGTAATGATCTGAAAAATCAGAGCCTCAGTTTTACCATGTGCGCAGAAGCCGCTCAGGCCTACAATAATTCCGAAAAAGTCTTCGATTGAGGAGCCTCCATCCTATGAAAAAATTTCAAAAAATACGGACGGTACTGGTCTGGCTGTTTGCAATTATTGCAGGCGCCGTTATGATCTTCACGATCGTTGCCGTTTCTACTTTCGACCAGTCAAATCGAAATCTATTCGGCTATAAAGCCCTCATCGTCTTATCCGACTCCATGAAGAAAACGGATTTCAGCGCCGGTGATCTCATTTTGATCAAAGAGGTGGACCCCAGCACATTGAAAGAGGGCGATATCATCGCCTACATTTCTCAAAACAGCAGCAGCTTCGGCCAGACCATCACCCACAAGATCCGATGTCCGGCCACCAATGCCGAGGGCAAATCGGGGTTTATCACCTACGGCACTACCACCGGCGTTGACGATGAAACCGTCGTCACCTATCCTTACATCATCGGCAAATATGAGTTGCATATTCCGAAAATCGGAAGTTTCTTCCAATTCCTGAAAACCACTCCAGGATATCTTCTGTGCATTCTCCTTCCATTCGCTCTGCTGATGTTGCTGGAGGGCATTCGCTGTGTCGGTCTTTTCAAGGCTCTTCGGGCAGAGCACCAGGCTCAAATGCAGAAAGAGCGAGATCAAATTGAAGATCAGCGTGCCGAAGCACAACGCATGATGCAGGAGGTTCTGGCTTTAAAGGCGGAACTGGAGCAAGTCCGGCCCGACCAACCGACTCATGACCCCACTCAGGTTTAACCACGGCCCCCGTGATTAAATAATATTAACCCCAAATACAAGGAGGAAAAATCAATGACAAACAGCAAATCACTTCGCAGGGCACTCCTGACCAGCGCACTGGCGCTTGTCATGTGTGCATCCATGCTCATCGGCACCACTTTTGCGTGGTTCACCGACTCGGCTTCCGCCGCCGTGAGCACCATCCAATCCGGTACATTGGACGTTGTCCTCGAAATGTGGAACGGTGAAAAATGGGTATCTGCGGAAAATCAGCTTCTGGGCTTTGTTGACGAAGACGGCAACCCCCTGGAAAACATCCTGTGGGAACCGGCCGCAACACACCGTCTGCCCCAGCTGCGGATCCGCAACAACGGCAACCTGGCTCTGAAGTACAAAGTCATTCTCACCGGTATCAACGGCGATGCCAAGCTCAACGAAGCCATTGAGTGGACCATTGACCAGTTTGTTGCGCTGGGCACCGAGCAGAAACTGGGTGTCGGTCAGAGCAAGGAGTTTACCATCACCGGTCATATGCTGGAATCTGCCGGTAATGAGTATCAAAACCTGACCATCGACAACATTGCCATTCGTGTGATCGCCACCCAGGACACTGTGGAGTCCGACAGCAACGGTAACACCTACGACAGCAACGCCCAGTATCCCACCGTTGACTTTACCGAAAACGCCCAGACCTACTATCTCAACAGCGCAGCTGACTTGCTGGCTTTCGCCAAAGAGGTCAACGAGAACGGCAATACCTTCGACAACAAGACCGTCGTGCTGACCGGTGATGTCGACCTGGCAGGCATCGACTGGGAGCCCATCGGTCAGACCGGCGCCACACAGTTTGAGGGCACTTTTGACGGCCGCAACCACACCATTAAAAATCTGAGTGTCGATGCCTCCGACAAGACCGATGAATTCTACGCTTCCGGTCTGTTCGGTTGGCTCAACACCGCAGTCATTAAAAATGTTTACGTGGACGGTGCCACCGTTGAGGGCCACCATTTTGTCGGCGTGATCGCAGGCTATGCCGAGGCACTTCCCACCTGCACCATCTCCAACTGCCACGTCAGCAACGCCGCCGTTACCGCCACCTACGCCAACGCCCTTGCCTGTGGCGACAAAGTCGGCGTTATCATCGGCTATGCCGGCAACTTCGAAACCAAAATCGTCAACTGCTCCGCTACGGATTGCACCGTGACCGCCAGCCGTGATGCCGGCCAGATCGCCGGTGCCGCCATCAGCGCCAGTGTTGTCGGATGCACCGTATCCAACGTCATCGTCACGGCCGTTGAAGACATCACTCCCGTCAACGTAAATAACGCCCCCATCGGCCTTGATATGACCTGATCGATTCTAAACCTCCAAGCCCTCCCCTCTGGGGAGGGCGATCAAAGGGCACAACGCGTTTGTGTCCTTTGATCGCCCACGTTGCGGCAAGGGCAATTTAAAAATCAGGAGGTTTTTACAAAATGAAAAAGCGCAAATCCATCCGCAAGGCACTGCTGGTCAGCACGGTATCCATACTCTCGTGCGCCATCATGCTCACAGGCACCACCTTCGCCTGGTTCACCGACTCCGCTTCCACGGCGGTCAACACCATCCATTCCGGCACGCTGGACATTGAATTGGAAATGTGGAACGGTGAAAAATGGGTCGATGCCACCACTCAGACCCTGAAGTTCCTCAAAGCCGAAGGTGCCTCCGAGGACGAATCCATCCTCTGGGAGCCAGGCTGCACCTACGAATTGCCCCAGCTGCGAATTCGCAACAACGGTGATTTGGCGCTGAAATATCAGCTCAACATCACGGGCATTCTCGGCGATGCGAAATTGAACGAAGCAATCGAATGGAACATTGAGGTGCAGAGTCAGGCTTCGATCCTGTCCGCAGACGATGCCATCGACTTCGGTGACGAGCGTTCTCTGGCACCCAGCGCCTACGACACACTCACCATCTCCGGCCACATGATGGAAGATGCCGGAAATGAGTACCAAAATCTTTACATCCGCGGTATTTCCATCGCCGCCTACGCCACCCAGGACACTGTAGAATACGACAGCAACGGCAATCAGTACGATGCCGATGCGGAATATGGTACCACCGTTTCTACCTACGCTCAGCTGGTCGAGGCAGTGAACAAAGGTGGCAAGATCACCCTGACCGAGGATATCATGATTGAAAAAACGCTGGTCATCCCTGCCGGCCGAAATATCGTGCTGGATATGAACGGCAAGAGAATGTACCTGCCCGATGGCGCAAACGCCAATACCTGTGACCCAATGATCCGCAGTCAAAGCGGCTCTACACTGGTCATCGATGGCAACGGAAAATTTGACGTAGGCGCAAATCCCGAGTTTTCCTTCCTGTTCCCGTTCGGTGATGTGACCATTAACAGCGGCACCTTCACCATCGACCAGGGTCTGAGCAAATACGGCGCATTCTTCATGGGAATCACAAACGGCAAAGGCAAGCTGATCATCAACGGCGGCTACTTTGACGGCGGTTTCTACGAAGAGGGCAACTGTTTTGATAACAGCCGCAATCTGCTGAACGGCTCCTGGGGACAATACATCCGTGTATACGGCGGCACCTTTGTGGCTCAAAACCCCGCATGGGGTGATGAGGGTATGTGCTTCACCTGTCCGCAGTGTGACCACACGCCTGGTCAGGGCTATTGTCAAGCCATCTTCTTCGAGGGTCAGGCTCGTGAGGATACCACCATCCCCGAAGCTTATACCGTCACCGAAGGCATCACTGAGGACGGGCGCCCCACCTACACTGTCACTTATCGCGCTGATTGATCCTGTATCTACCTTAAAAATCCGGCCCTCACGGCCGGATTTTCTTTGTATGGCATTATCTCTTTTGATACAATGGCAAATTCAAATTCTGATTTCGGTTTTGAAAAACCGTTCCTGAAAATCAACTTGTCGCATGATTTCATCTTTGGAAAACGCGGTTTCTTCCGATGCAACGACCCATTTATCTTCTACGTCGTCACATCTATGAATAATGGCAATCACCTTGCCAACAAATTCTTTGATCGGTTCATTTACGCCAAGTATGTACGCATCCTGTTCTTCTCCGTCAGCTGCCATAATGCCCTCTATGTAACCGTAGTTGACTGAATAATAGATATCCTCATGCTTCGGATGATATGTCCCCATAGGACGATCAACGATCACCTTTACGATTTTTCCTAACATTTTATCCCTCTTCAAATCCTTATTCTCTTTTGATTATACAGCAGATTTTCGCATTTTTCAACACATTTGCCACCGCCGTCAGCAAGCAGAACTCCCGATAAAAACAAATCCCATCCTGATGGATGGGATTTATTTTGCGAATGGACTATAAAAAAGTTTTTACACAGTTCGTGTTAGAGATTTGAACCGCTGCATTTCCTGTTCTTCCCTTCCGTCCACACCCATAACGGGTGCGTCCGAAAGGAAAGGGATTCTCCCACGGGCTAAAAAGTGTCCACCGGACACTTTTTACACCAGTGTACACACTGGTGCCGCCCTTTCAAATCCCTCCCGATAAAAATAAATCCCATCCTGATGGATGGGATTTATTTTTGGCGGAGATGGAGGGATTTGAACCCCCGTCCGAGACCGTAAATCACCTTATAAATAAACGGTTTTTAGATTTTCGTTTCAAATGGCGTTTCAAATTATGCACTTTTATCTCTTAAACATAGCCTGCAACGCAGCCACTTTCTCTGCCCTATCCATGTCACGCTTGTGGACATATTCGTACAGATATTTCATGCCTTCGGGCGGTTCGCCTTTCGTCCGCTTGTAGTTTTCAATGTGGGACACAACGCTGTTATGCAACAGGTTCATGTGGTTCATTTCCTCGCTGGACAGGTTGGAAAACAGTTTCGCCATTTCGGGATCTGTGTTTTTATATTCCAGAGCCAGCTTTGCATAGGTGCAAGCATCGTCCAGCTCGTCCTCAATGTGTTCCATCAGCAGTTTAATTTCGGTCATGTTATGCCTCCTTTATGTAGCGGTAGAGGGTGTCAATGTCCCTCTGCGTAAATTTCAAATTCATGTCAATGCCGATCACAGGGACTTTGACAGGCACAGGAATAGCCTCTGCGCCCAGATACGGCTTGATAGCGTTGTATAATGCCTCGATGTCGATTTTCCCCTGCTCCTTGTCGTAGATTTCCAGAACGGAGAAAATTTTGTTGTCGGCGTATTTGTCGATCAGCGTGGGCAGCTTCCCTGAAACAAGATTTATTGCTCCACCTACCACGATTTTCTCCACCATAGACAGGTTCGGGGCGATCTCTTTCTCTACAAACCTTAAAACGCCGGTCTGCGCTTGTGTTAAAGTAACCATAAATTCCTCCTGTTAGATGTGGGGCGGCGATTGCCGCCCCTTGTAATGTGGATTAGGTTGTGGTCTCCGTGGTGGGAGCCGTCCAGCTGTTGTAGCGTGCCATAGGCTCGG
This sequence comes from uncultured Oscillospiraceae bacterium, assembly GCA_964628315.1. Classification (GTDB taxonomy): domain Bacteria; phylum Bacillota; class Clostridia; order Oscillospirales; family Oscillospiraceae; genus Faecousia. The sequence continues at coordinate 4,782 of CAZVMK010000030.1, read as the reverse complement.
GGCAAACATTGCTGATGGGGATGACGGTCTTGGTCATTCCGTTCAGCTCGTTCAGGTTGTTCTGGATGCAGGAAATGTTTGCGGTAACCTGAGCATTTACAACTGCTTGCTGGCAAATCTGGGACTCGATGTTCCGCAGGCGGCCATCGGTATACTGGTACAGTTCCAGCATCTTCTGGTCGGTGTAGGTGTTGGCATCTCTCAGCTTGACCTCGGTTTCCAGTTCGGCGATACGGGCATCCTTGCTGGCCTCGTAGCGGTTGATCAGGTGGTCGTCGCTACAAGTATCACGGGAGCCGGAGGCGGCAATGGAAGCCACCAGAGGCATAACAGAAGCGGCAATAGCGGCACCAACATCGGAAGCGTTGGAATTGCTTGCAGGTGCAGCAGTGGCAGGGGCTACATTACCGCCCAGAATGCCACCCAAACCGCCCCGAAGGACCTCCACGCCCAGTGCGCCAATGCCCAAGCCCAGCGCAGTACCGGCTAGACCTTTACTGGCGTAATTTCTTTCAGTGTCCATAAAATATCCTCCTAAAAATTAGATTTTTAAGGTGGCCACCTTATGGCTATAAAATAACAAAAAACCCGACGATAGACTCATCATCTAATCGTCGGGTTTCCGTCACTATATCGTCAGAAAATCGTCAAAAATCCAGATCGGCCGGAAGTATATCGCTATGTGGCACAAGCGACATATATTCCTTGTGCAATTTTCTAACCATTCTTGTTATTGTGGCAAGGGACACATTCAGTTCGAAACTCTGTCGAACTTGACTCCATCCTGCGGCACGGGTCCTGATAAGCGTTTCTTCCTCGGGCGTTAAAATTGCCAGAGAAACAAATTCTTCCAGTATGACCCTGTTCCACGGGACTTTGTCCATTTCCTACCTCACTTTTCCGCTACGTATTCGGCAACAGCATCGTCTTTGAGCCAGTCCTCCACGGTGTCCAGGGCTTCATCCACCCAGCCGGAGAAAGTCTCAAAGGTAACGATCTTCGCCAGCCACGGCCAGCGTGCAACGAACAGATCGTACACGCTACGCAGTTTCAGCTTACCCGTGCCGGAGCCGAATTTCTTCTCAGCCTCTACAACGGCCACCAGCAGCCATTCTTTCACCTTAGCCACCTGTTTAGAGGTTGGCTGTTTGAAGAACTTGTAGGTCAGCACACCGCCCACAGCGCCCAGCGCAACGGCGGCAAGAATGATGTGCCAATTCTCGATGATAAATTCCATAGATTTTCCTCCTGACTACAGCCCGATTTGGGTCAGAATGTAAGTTACACCAGCGGCGGCAATCGCCCAGATGATGTTTTCAATTAGGGCGTTCCAACGCTTTGCCGGTTTTTCTTCAATTTTTTCTACCTTGCTGGCCACAGTGTCCAGTTTCCCGTCCATATCCTCGGTTTTCTGGGCCATAATGGCAACAGATGTGGCCAGCTTGTCGATTGCTTCTGTCTGTTGCTCCAACTTGTCAATGCGTTTGGTGTTAGACTTGGAGCGTGCCTCCACATCGGCAAGTCTGCGTTCGTGCTCTAGGTCCATAAAATCAGCTCCTTGTTATTTACGTGATACCGCTGATAAAATCTGCGCTGGCAATAATCGTTGCCTCTGCCGGAGCGCCACGGAACAGTTTCCCGTTATAGATAAAAGGAATGCTTCCGGCGCAGTATTCCAGAGGCTCGTCCAGTCTGTGCTCCGTGCGTTTGCCGTTGTCGTCCACGTAGTAGCCGTGTGCGACCAGAGGTGTCACCAGATCGGGAAACACCACCGGAGCGGACATGTCGGGAACGTCCATTTCCATTCTTCGGTCACAGATAATTCCTACAGTGTACATAGCTGAACCTCCTTAGCCGCTGTAATTTTTTTCGCTGGGATAGGTTTCCAGCACTTCCTTATCCAGGGCAATTTTCAGCTTGTAGGGACGGATAAGAGGGACGTAACCATTCAGAATTGTCAACGGGGGGTCGAGCGGTGCGATAAAAAACGGAGTACCAGTTTTAGTTTTTGATAGAATAACGTGCGTTGCTGTGCCGGCATCGCCAAAGCTCTCAAAGATGAATATATAGTCGCTGTTTGCGATTTGCTTGTTCTTTGAGTAGTCAAATGTGATTATACCTGCTCTCGCATACCCCGTGGATGCTGCTGGCTCTGTTACGTTTTTACCGTCCTCATCCGGCGTAGTTGTCGACAGCCCGACATAGACGTTTTGAGTGATCACTGTGCCGCTTGGAAAGTAGTCTTTCAAAATTGCGTTTGCTACTGCGTTTGTAAATCCTGCCATAATAAATGTCTCCTTTTAGTTTATTTTAATTTTATACTGCTACGATGTATTTTGCTACGTTCTGAACCAGTAGTACCTATAGTATGTGGATTTGAGATAGGTTGCTGCTATAGCTGTTTTTGCAAGGTTACTTGATGTCAAGTTGGTGCCGCTAGTCGCAGTGCTTGATGTCGAGACATACCAACCAGATGTGTTCTTAAATACTGCCGTTGTAAGATTCGTGCAGTTGTAGAACGCATAGCTGCCAATTTTCGTCACATTGGTTGGAATTGTAATACTTGTTAGGGCTGTAGACTGGAACGCAGAATATCCAATGCTAGTCACGCTGTCGGGTATCACGATACTTGTCAAGCTACTACAGCCGGAGAACATATATGTGTCGATGCTCGTCACACTGTTGGGAATGTTTATACTCGTCAGCCTTGCGCAGACCATGAATGCAGCAGAACCAACGCTAGTCACGCTATCTGGAATGGTGATGCTTGCCAAACTGCTACAAGCGTAGAACGCATACTGATATATTGCATAATTCTTGCCATTGCATGTAGCTGGCAAGGCCAGCTCTGCGTAGTTGCCGGTATATCTCATAAGATAGCAGGTATCGCCGTCCTCATAGAAGTTGTACCCATTGCTGTCCGTCCACAATTTAGTTGTACCACGTGTCGGAGTATAGACATTCTTTGCGTAGTATCCCGCATAGCCATTTCCGGTAGAACCGGCCGCAATTGTAAGGTATGATGAACAATTGTAAACTTCAATAAGTCTATAGCAATTCTGGAACGCACTACTGCCAATCGTGGCCATAGCGCTAGGTATTCTAATACTAATCAGACTTCTGCACTCGTAGAACGCTCGATAGCCAATGCTGGTCACACCGTCGGGGAGGATAATGCTCGTCAGGCTGCTACATTCGTAGAACGCCCAATCGCCAATGCTGGTTATATGCGGAGAGTGAGTAAGATCAACTGTTTGCAGTTTAGTCAGTAGATAAAACTCATACGGTCGAATTGACGTAGCTCCGTACAGTGTAACTGATATAACTTCGCCAGAGTCATCGTACGTGTACTCAGTATACGGCTCGGTTGCGCCGCTACCGCCTCCACCGCCGCTTTCCAGTGTGCCAACAACACCAGCAACCACCACATCTTTTGCGATATTCTCTGGTACTAACGTTTCAGGTTTTGGAATATCGACCTTACTTAGGAATTTGCCCTCTGCTGGCTCCACGGTCATGTCACCGCCTGAGAAGTCCAGCGTGACGGTCTGCTCTTCCGTGTCTGGCTCCGGCACTGCGCTACCGACAACGCCGCCGATTTCAACGCCAAGCAGAATGTTTTCCGGCACAAGCGTTTCGGGTTTCTTGACGGTTGCCTTTGCAAGCAGTTTCCCCTCGGAGGGTTCAACTGTCTGGTCACCGTCTGCCATATCAAGCTCAACCGTTACCTCTTCGGTGTCGGGCACATAGTCACCAACGACACCGGCGATTTCTACGCCCTGCTTGATATTCTCGGGCAGCAACGTGTCCGGCTTTAAAATCGTGGCTTCCTTGACCAGAGAGCCATCCGGAACGGAGATTTCTTGGTCTCCTGTTGAGAAGTCCGGCGTAATCTCCACCCCAGACAGCAGCTCGCCATAGGTGAACGGCACACGGACAGGATTTTCATCCGTACTTTCCTTGCCGGTCAGCCACACCTTTTCAACGTTTTCGTACTCAAATTCATTGCCGGAATATCCCTTGATTTTTATATCGGGCATTACGTAATCACCAACTCTCCATTATCGTTTAATGTAGGTTCATCGTGAACCTGCCGAATGTGCAGTCCGTCTCCGACCCATATTGGGGGAAGCCATGCAGTTCCGATGTCGATAAACACATAGTTCAACATTCCAGAAACAGCACCAACCACAGCGCTGTTCTGGCTTGTAACATCCAACACCATACCAGATGTTGCGCTGTTTTTTGTCTCAACAGATGCTGGCGTTTGAAGCGATATATCCGGCAAAATGCCGTACTTCGCACTCGTTTTTGTTTCGACCGATGTCGGAGGCCGAAGCGATATATCCGGCAGAGCATTGTATTCGGAACTCATGCCCATATCCAAAGGTCTGACGTTTTCCTTTAGGATAGCATCTATTTCGGGCTTGCTATATTCAGTTACGGAAGCACAGATGGTACTAATTTGGAAATTAGGTCTCTGCGCTATCTCACCGCCGGATAGATTTGCCCTGGTAACTGCCTTAGGCACCACCGTCTGGACCGGTTGCGAAGCCACTTCACTGCTAGAGATGTTAGCTTTAGTAACTGCATCGGGTTCGACATTAGCTGCAAACTTTGATGCTACTTCGCTACTGGAAATATTTGCTCTAGTGACGGCATCAGGTACAACGTCTACATGGCGCCTTGCTGAAAGTTCAGCGCTAGAAACATTAGCTTTAGTAACTGCATCAGGTTCTACGTTAGCTACAGGTTTAGATGCAACCTCACTACTTGATATAT
>CAZVMK010000029.1:0-16334 GCA_964628315.1 uncultured Oscillospiraceae bacterium | reverse complement strand
TCCAGCTGCTTCTGGGAAACAGTGGTGGGGGCATCCATCATCAGATCCTGTGCGTTTTTGTTCATGGGGAAAGTGATGATCTCACGGATGGACTCCTCACCGCTGAGGATCATCACGATACGGTCAATGCCAGGAGCGGCACCGGCGTGAGGGGGAGCGCCATAGGTGAATGCGTTGTACATGGCAGGGAATTTGGCTTTTACGTCATCTTCTCCCAGACCGACCATCTCAAAAGCCTTGACCATGATTTCGGGATCGTGGTTGCGGACGGCACCGGAAGCGGTTTCGTAGCCGTTACAGACCATGTCATACTGGTCGGCATTGATTTTCAGCAATTCTTCCACATTTCCCTCGGCCTTTTCCAGTGCTTCCAGGCCACCTTGAGGCATGGAGAAAGGATTGTGGCAGAATTCCAGCGCACCGGATTCCTCACCGATCTCGTACATGGGGAAATCAACGATCCAGCAGAAAGCATACTGCTCTTCATCGAAGTGGCCGGGGATACGCTTGCCAAGCATGGTGCGGATGACACCGGCAGTCTTCTGAGCGGCTGCCTTCTTGCCGGCGGCCATGCAAACAAAGCTACCAGGGCGCAGACCCAATTTTTCCACATAAGCATCCTTGCAGTTGACCAGGAATTTGGAAATGCCACCGGTCAGCTCGCCGTTTTCATCGACCTTGACCCAGCAAGCCTTGTTGCCGGTCTGTACTTCTACATCGGCAAGGAGCTTGTCGATCCATTTCCGTGCCTGGGTGAAATCATGAACGACAACGGCCTTAACAGTCGCATTTTCAAAGGGGCCGAAACCGCAGCCCTGCACGATCTCGGAAATATCCTGAACTTCCAAATCGATACGCAGGTCGGGCTTGTCGGAACCGTAGCGCTCCATAGCTTCGTTATAGGGAATGCGACGGAAAGGCGCAGCAGATACACGGTCATACTTGCCCAGTTTGGTGAACAGGGGGACCATTACCTCTTCCAGTGTGGTCAGGACATCTTCCTGGGTGGCGAAAGCCATTTCCATATCCAGCTGGTAGAATTCGCCAGGGGTACGGTCGGCACGGGCATCCTCATCACGGAAACAGGGGGCGATCTGGAAATAGCGGTCAAAACCGGAGGTCATCAGCAGTTGCTTGAACTGCTGAGGAGCCTGGGGGAGGGCGTAGAATTTGCCAGGGTGGTTACGGGCAGGCACCAGATAATCACGGGCACCTTCGGGGGAAGAGGCGGTCAGGATGGGAGTTGTGATCTCCAAAAATCCCTTCTCGGTCATCAGACGGCGAATTTCGGAAACAGTCTGGCAACGCAGGATGATGTTGGACTTGACCGCAGGGTTGCGAAGGTCCAGATAGCGGTATTTCAGACGGGTGTTCTCATCTGCTTCACGGCTCTTGTTGATCTCGAAAGGCAGCTGATTGTGGCGGCACTTGCCCAGTACCTTGATCTCGGTGGGCACCACTTCGATTTCACCGGTGGGGATCTTGGTATTCTTGCTTTCGCGTTCCCGTACAACGCCGGTAACGGAAAGGGTGGACTCCTTGTTGATTGGCTTGATGAGTTTCATCATTTCTTCATTTTCGATGACTACCTGGGTCGTTCCGTAGTAATCGCGCAAAACACAGAAAGCGAAATTGGCACCTACTTCACGGACGTTTTCCAACCAACCGACAATGGTGACATTTTTACCTGCATCGGCAAGGCGGAGTTGGCCACAGGTGTGAGTTCTTGATTGCATCATGGTAAAAAACCTCTCTTATTTGGTTTGAGTTTACAATTAACCTACATATTATCCCATAATTTTGAGAAAAAGTCAATCACTGCACAGCAGAAAATGCAAAAAAGAACAGGCATGGTGGCACCTGTTCTTTCAAGACGATCGATCGTTATCTTCTGCCGCAATGGCCTGAAGGCATTTCTCCAGGTACAGTTTCTGGACCACAGCCACGATGCAGGTATATAGCAGCCGTTTTTCATCGGTTTGGATATCATCGGTGGAGTCGATGGTGTCTTTCAGTTCGAAGCTGAAAAACAGCAGGTTTTCAAATTCCTGACAAAAATAATTATAGGCCGATTCCAGCGAATAGGTTCGTTCCTGGAGCTGAATAAAACCGGCCAGCGCATCCAGAGAAAGCACATTCTTTGCCAGCGCAATAAACAGCAGATAGGCGATCTGCTCACGGCTGTACTGCTTCTTTACGGGATTGGATATCAGACCTTTTTTAACATAGTTGCTGATCATAGAGCCGGTCAATGCGTTCTCGCCGAAGGGGGCAAGGTATTCGCAAATAAATTTACTGGCCTGTTCCAGGTACAGACCGACATTTGGAATTTCATTGTAACGCGGCAATCGAAAGTCCTGAACGGAGGACGATATGCGCATTTTTGTTTCCTGTTTCATATTATCACCGAGGTGCATTATACCAAATTGTAAAGAAATTGTCAACAGAAAAACTTGTAACAAGTTTTTTCTTGACTTTCGATGCGGATACTGATACAATGTAATCGGTTTTTAAAAAACCGATAAATAAAAAGGAACGAGGCAATCGTTATGAATATAAAAATTGTTGTGGATTCATCGGCCAATTTGCACGAAAAGATGACGGAAGAGTTTTCTATGGTGCCGCTGAAGATCGTCACCGATGAACGGGAATTTGTCGATGACGGTCACCTGAATGTGGAACAGATGATGGCCTATATGAGGAGTTATTCCGGCCGTTCCGGTACATCCTGTCCCAATGTGGGGGAGTGGCTGGAGGCGTTTGGAGATGCTCAGGCGGTGTTCACGGTATCCCTTACCGGTGCATTGTCCGGCGGACATAACGCCGCCCAACAGGCGGCACAAATGTACGTGGAAGAACATCCTCAGAGAAAGGTTTGCTGTCTGGATTCGCTGTCTACAGGGCCGGAGATGTTGCTGATCGTAGAGAAGCTGCGTTCTTTGATCGACAATGGTTTATCTTTTGAGGCTATCGAACGGGAAATCCGCAGTTATATGGAGAGCACCCATCTGCTGTTCATGCTGGAGCACATGGACAATCTGGCAAATAACGGACGGGTCTCACCGCTGGTGGCCAAAGCGGCGGGACTGCTGGGAATACGGGTGGTCGGCTCTGCCAGCGATAAAGGGACACTTCACTCCGAGCATAAGTGCCGCGGGGAGAAGAAAGCACTGGAGACGATGCTTAAATGTATGGTCGATCGAGGCTATGACGGTGGCAAAGTGCGAATTGCGCACTGTGGCAATGTCAAAGCGGCGGTGGAGTTGTCGGCGCTGATCCGTTCGCTTTATCCCGTGGCGGATGTCCGAATAGACAGCTGCGGCGGCTTGTGCTGTTATTATGCAGAACAGGGCGGCCTCCTGCTGGGGTATGAGACTTAAAAACAAACAGGCGGAAAAAAGCGGAGAGTTCCCAATAGGGACTCTCCGCTATTATTAACAACAGGGCCTGTTCGGAAATGGAATTATTTTGCCGACAGGTCTACGCTACGGCGCAGGATGGAAAATGCGGGGACGGGCTGGGGAAGCTGAAGATAGAACTTCATTTGAGGATTTCTGGGCTCGGTAAGAGCATTGCCGTCCAAATCTACCATTTTTTCGGCGACTATAGGGAAAGGGCGCAGATCGGGGCCTACGACTTCAAGGGAATCTCCTTGCGCAAACTTGTTATTCAGGCTGCAAAGGGCAAGACCGTTTTCGTCACAGGACTCCACTTTTGCGCAAATCTGCCATTCTCGCAGGTATCGGGAGTGCTCGGTGTACTGGCCAGGATGACCGTAATAGAATCCGGTGGAGTAAACTCGATGGGACACGTGCTCTACTTCGTCACGCCACACTTTGTCGATTTCCCGACCGGCGGCAATATCGTCGATACAGTGGCGATATGCGCCGGTAACGATGGCGGCATAATAGGCGGATTTGGCACGGCCTTCGATTTTAATGCAGTCGATACCGGCATCGGTCAGGTCTTTCAGGTGATCGATGGTGCACATATCGCGGGAATTCATGATATATGTACCTTTTTCGTCTTCAAAAACAGGAAAATACTCGCCTGGCCGCTTCTCTTCCATCAATGCATATTGATAGCGGCAGGGTTGGGCACAGGCACCACGGTTGGAGTCACGGCCGGTCATATAATTGCTCAGCAGGCAACGGCCGGAGTAACTGACACACATAGCGCCGTGACCAAATGTTTCAATTTCCAACTCTTTCGGACATTTTTCACGGATGCAACTAATTTCCGAAAGGCTCAATTCCCGTGCCAAAACCACTCTTTTTGCGCCCAAATCGTACCATGCGGTTGCACACTCGTAATTGGCGATGGATTGCTGAGTGGAAATGTGCAGCTCACAGTGGGGCGCATATTTTTTCGCCAGAGTAAAGGCACCCATGTCGGCGACGATCAAGGCATCCACACCGGCGCTGTCCAGCTGCTCCAGATAAGCAGGCAGGGCACAGATCTCATCATTTCGGGGCATGGTGTTGACGGTCACATGAGCTTTGACTCCGTGATCGTGGGCGTATTTTACGGCGACAGGTAGCTCCTCGGGGGAGAAGTTACCGGCGAAAGAGCGCATGCCGAAAGCGGTGCCTGCCAGGTAGACGGCATCCGCACCGTACAGCACGGACATTTTAAGCCGTTCCATATCACCGGCGGGGCTGAGTAATTCCAATTTTGCCATGTTATTTCTATAACTCCTTGGTTTGTTTCAAATATGAGGCACTGCGATGGACCGTTTCGGAGGAAAGGACCTTGACCAGTGCATGATAGTCATAACGGGTGCTGAGCGTGTAAGTGCCGACACGAATTTTCTCGGCACTGCCGGTGATGGAAGCATACAGCCGAAAAAGCCAGGCGTAATCAATGAGACCCTGCTTTTTCAGATTTCGGGCAATGCTTTTCAGGTTATCTGCAGCAGATACGGTGAATTCCACCTCTGCTTCGCTGCTACCAAAAGCCAGCACATCGGCGGCGAACAGCCACAGAAGGTTCCCCAGAAGAACGCCTATCAGGAAAATGGCGGTCAAACAGAGAATGGGAGAAACGGGGCGTTTTTTCTTCGGTGAAATAAAACCCTGATGTTCTGTGGCGTTTTCGTCCATAAAGGGCCTCCTGTTATCGAATAACGATTTGAGAAGCCACCTTTTCCGCTGCTTCGGTGCCTTTTAATGCGCGGATCAATTCCAGCGCAAAGGGAACGGCACATCCGGCGGATGCACCGGTGATCACATTTCCACTGCGTATGCAGGGTAGCTGCCGCATTTGAGCTGTGCCCATTTCCGATTCGCATCCAGGGTAGCAGACAGCGTCAATGCCGTCGGTGATGTGCAACTGCGCCAAAATGGTGGGTGCGGCGCAGATAGCGGCGACAAATTTTCCGTTGGCGTGGGCGAAACATATTGCATCCATGGCGCTGGGACAATTACGGATGGAATTGACACCGCCCAGTCCGCCAGGTAGAACGATCATGTCCAGCTGAGTCAGATCCATTTGCTCAATGGTGATATCTGCAGTGATGGGAATGTTATGGCTTCCGTATACAGTTTGCCCGTTAAGGCCGACGGTTATAACACCGATTCCGGCACGGCGAAGAAGATCGATGGGGGTGATGGCTTCTGTTTCCTCGAAGCCGGTGCCCAGAAGAACATAGACCATGGTTATCCCTCCAGACAGTTGCGGATAAGGGTGTAAATTTCTTCGTGAATGTCTTCGATGGAACGCATCTGACCGTCTTTTACACAGTTGACCACAGACCAATGATAGTATGCCGCAGCGGTACGGCCGGTTTCCCGACAGGTGGCCAGATAAGAGGTGTTTTGCTCGTGGATATCGGCCTTGGTGTTGGTGCTGGCTTCCCGTGTGCGCATGAGCTTTTCGGTGAATTCGGTGGGAACATCCAAATAAATCACCAGATCCGGCTGGGGAAGTGCCAGCTTTTCGTATTCAAATTCTCCCAACCACTGCAAAAAAGCCTGGCGGTTTTCGGGCTTTTCCTTGGCAGCCTGATGGACGGCGTTGGAGGTGGTGTAGCGGTCGGAGAAAATCAGACCGCCGTTTTCATACCACTGCCCCCAGTCCTGCTTATAGGATGCGTAGCGATCGACGGCGTAGAATGCCGAAGCTGCATAAGCATTTACATCATCGGGATCGGTGCCGAATGCACCGCCTAAGTACATACGAATGAGTGCGGAGCTTTCCTCGCTGTAGCGGGGGAAGACCAATTTGCGAAATTCAATATTTTCACGTTCCAGCCGTTGCGCCATCATGCGAAACTGGGTGGATTTTCCGGAACCGTCGGTTCCTTCGATTACGATCAGTTTGCCCATTTTTCTGCCTCCTGAAAATAACAATACTATGATAAAATATCATAACACATTTCGTTCTGTTTGTCCACTTGCAGAAATAGATATATTTTGCCTTTTTTAAGGGGCGAATTTGCACAAAGAAAGAAATCCTGTTGCAAAATGGAGCGAAAGCTGTTACAATGGCTATAAGTAGGAATATAAAGAAAAAAGGACGAATGGATATGAGCGAAACTTTGACTTTTGCCGAACTTGGCTTAAGTGAAGCGATGATAAAGGCATTGGATGCCAAAGGGTACGGATGGCCAACCACCATACAGGCGGAAGCGATCCCTCATTTTTTGCAGTGGCGTGACGTGATCGCCAAGGCGCCGACCGGTACGGGAAAAACCTTTGCATTTGGCATTCCCATGATCGAACATATCGATGCCGCTTCTGAAGCGGTGCAGGGGCTGATCTTGGCTCCGACAAGAGAACTGGCCATTCAAATCGGAGACGAATTGCGTGGCTTGCTGACTTATTTCAACGGAATTCGTGTGGCTGTGCTTTATGGCGGCACCGGTATCGGCGGCCAGATAAAAGCACTGGAAAAAAAGCCGCAGATCGTGGTAGCGACTCCAGGAAGATTGATGGATCACTATAACCGCAAGACCATCCGCTTGGATAAAATTCAGACGGTAGTACTGGACGAAGCGGACCGGATGCTGGATATGGGCTTTTTCAAGGATGTTACCAAAATTCTGGATAAGGTCAAAAACAGAAAAAATCTGGGTCTGTTCTCGGCGACCATCTCCCAGGAAGTGATGACGGTATCCTGGATGTACCAAAGAGACGAGGTGGAGATCACCGTTGAGCCTAAAAAACAGGACAGGCCGAATATTGACCAGTTTTGCTTGACTTGTACACCCCTGGAAAAGGCCGAAAAGACCCTGAGCCTGATAAAGACTCAGGGCTATGAGCGTGTTATTATTTTTTGCAACACGAAGCATATGTGCCAACGCCTGTCGGATGAACTGCAACGGGCCGGACTTGACTGCGATTGCCTTCACGGGGATATTCGCCAGAGCCAGCGGGAAAAAACCATGCAGCGCTATCGGCAGGGAAAACTGGCAATTCTGGTGGCCACGGATGTGGCATCCCGTGGCATTGACGTGGATGACGTGGACTGCGTGATCAACTACGATATACCGGAAGAAAATGAATACTACGTCCATCGGATCGGCCGTACCGGCAGAGCCAAGCGCAAAGGCATTGCGTGGAGCATGGTCAGCAACTTCCCCGAAAAGGCAAAACTGGATGAGATTGCAAAATATTCCAATTATGAGATCAAGCCCATGATCCTGGGCGTTGATGGCAGCCTGGCGGAAGAAGTGATAAAGGCCCCCACACCGCCGAAGCGGCGACTGCGGTGAACGGGGCGGAGACCGGATTCCTGCTGCTGACCTCGCGACTGGGAAATCCGGAACGAAAGGTGCTGACTTCGGCCCAACTGCGCATTTTATCGGCCAGGGTGCAAACGGCCCAAAGAGAGGATACAGACCGTCAACTCAATGCCGATGATTTGGTGGCAATGGGTTATGGCCGTGAAATGGCGCAGCGGATGTTGCAGCTGCTCAGCGAGGAAGAATTGCTCGATTACTACTGCCGCAGGGCAGAAAAAAAGAACTGTACCGTGCTGACACGGATCAGTTCGGACTATCCGAAACGTATTCGGAGGAAGCTGGGGGAGGAAACTCCAGGTTGCCTCTGGTGCAAAGGAGATTTGACACTGCTGACGCAACCGAAGGTTGCGTTGGTGGGAAGTCGGGATATTTTTGATAATAACCGCCGTTTTGCGGCGGGAGTCGGCCGTCAGGCGGCATTGCAGGGATATGTGCTGGTTTCCGGCAATGCCCGTGGGGCGGATCGGACTGCACAGGAAGCCTGTCTTGATTTCGGAGGCAGGGTGATCTGTGTGGTGGCGGACAGCTTGGAAGACAAGCCTCTGACAGAGCGTGTCCTTTATATGAGTGAGGATGAATTTGATGCGCCCTTTTCCGCACAGCGAGCGATCAGCCGCAATCGGCTGATCCATGCCATGGGACAGATGACATTCGTTGCGCAGTGTGGCCTCAAAGAGGGGGGCACATGGAACGGAACGGCGAAAAATCTGCGCCATGGATGGAGCCGTGTTTTCTGCTATGATGACGGTAGCCCCAGCACGGTTTTACTGCAACAGCTGGGTGCTGAGGCCATCGACTTTTCGCAGTTGTGGGATTTGAAGCGGTTAAAAGAACAGGAAACCGGATTTTTAGAGAATTTTTGGGAGGATGAGCCATGAGCAAAGCGGATGAATTGTATCGGCAAACCTGTTTGGATATTCTCGAAAATGGTTTTTCCGATGAGGGTCTGGAGGTTCGTCCCAAATGGGCGGACGGTACGCCGGCACATACCATTAAAAAGTTCGGCGTGGTGAACCGCTATGACCTGGCTGAAGAATTTCCCATTATGACCCTGCGCCGTACATATTGGAAATCTGCCGTGGACGAGTTGCTCTGGATATGGCAGAAGAAGTCCAATCGAATCGCCGATCTGGGTAGCCATGTGTGGGATGAATGGGCAGATGCGGATGGAACCATCGGCAAGGCCTACGGATACCAGTTGGGCATAAAACACCATTATAAAGAGGGGGACTTCGATCAGGTTGACCGCGTGCTGTATGATTTGAAGCATAATCCGGCTTCTCGCAGAATTCTGACGAATATTTACAATTTTCAGGATCTGCATGAGATGAACCTGTATCCCTGCGCCTATTCCATGACCTTTAATGTGACCGGAGATACCCTGAATGGCATTTTAAATCAGCGCTCTCAGGACATGCTGACGGCCAATAATTGGAATGTGGTGCAATATGCCGTGCTGATGCACATGATGGCCCAGGTTTCGGGACTGAAAGTGGGACAGCTGGTTCATGTGATCGCCGATTGCCATATTTATGATCGGCATATTCCGGCGGTAAAGGCCATGCTGGAAAAAGAAGCTTTTGAAGCGCCGATATTCTCGATAGACCCCGATATTACCGATTTTTATCGGTTTACCAAGGAGTCGTTCAAGGTTGAAAATTATCGATACCATCCCTTTGATTTTGAAATTCCCATGGCGATTTGAGGAAAAATTATGGATTTGATCGTGGCTGTATATGATGACTGGGGCATTGGCGAAAACGGTACGCAGCCAATCGCACTCCGTGCGGACAGAACTTTTTTCAGGGAAATGACACGGGGGGCAACGGTCATTGCAGGCCGCAGAACCGTGGAAGATTTTCCTCAGCAAAGACCGTTACCGAATCGTACCAACATTGTGCTGACACGCCGAAACGTGGATCTGCCAGGGTTCACTGTTTGCCATAGCCCTGAAGAGGCGATGGCGCTGACGGGGAGGACGGAAAAGGTCATGGTCATCGGCGGTGGCAGCATTTATCGTCAGATGCTCCCCTGGTGCGACAGAGCGTATATAACAAAGGTACACTGTGCGCCGCCGTCTGATACGTATTTCCCCAATTTGGATGAAGATGACCGGTGGCACCTGCAACAGGTGCTCCAACATGGGGAAGAAGACGGTATAAAATACGAAATGTGCGTTTATCTTAAAAAACAACAATAATAAATGGAGGCAATGATCCATGCTTGAATTTATCCGTGTTGCGACGGCAGTACCCGAGGTCCACGTGGGCGATGTTACAAAGAACACCGAGGATATCTGCCGTAAAATTCAGGAGGCAGATGAAGCCGGTTGCGATTTGGTGACCTTTCCGGAACTGGCCATGACCGGTTATACCTGCGCTGACCTGTTCTTCCAGAATACGTTGCAGGTGCAGTGTATGAAGGGGTTGGAGCGCATTGTCCGGTGCTCTGCGAAATATCCCAAAGTGACCGCAGTGGTGGGTACTCCGGCGATATTGGAGGGGCAGATGTACAACTGCGGCGCCGTCATTTCCGGCGGTAAGCTGTGGGGCCTGGTGCCTAAGACCTATTTGCCTAATTATAATGAATTCTCCGAGCGCCGCTGGTTCTCCTCGGCAATGGACCTGCAGCTGAGCGAGGTGAGCCTGAAAGAACTGGGAATGTCCGGCGATGAGGTGATCCCTGTGGGTCGGGATCTGCTGTTCCGCATTGGTGACGGCTGTATGATGGGCGTGGAGATCTGCGAAGATCTGTGGACTCCTTTGCCTCCGTCAACGCTGCTGTCCATCAACGGAGCGGAGGTCATTGTCAATCTGTCGGCTTCCAATGAAACCGTGGGCAAACGGGCGGTTCGAGATGGATTGGTGGCGCATCAGTCCGATATTTGCAACTGCATTTATGCTTATTGTTCTTCCGGTTATACGGAATCGACGCAGGATCTGGTGTTCAGCGGTCATAGCATTATTTCCGAATGCGGCACCAAGTTGGGTGAAAACGAAAAACTGATGGACAGTGATTATCTGCTGATTCGGGATGCGGACTTTGGAAAGGTGCGCTCCGCCCGACGGAAAAACAAGAGCGTTCGTGATGCGGCATCTTTCTATGGCAAGGTGGAGCCCATGCGTACCATCGATTGCCATTGTCCGGCTCTGCGCAGTGACGGTTCCCTTTATCCTATCAATAAAATGCCCTTCCTGCCCAAAGGAAACGATGCACCGGAGCAGCGCTGTATGTCGATTTTTGAAATTCAGGTTGCCGGCCTGAAACGCCGCCTGTCCGTGCTGAACAGCAAGGCAGTGGTAGGTGTGACCGGTGGACTGGATTCCACTCTTGCGTTGCTTGTGACCGTGGAGGCCGTGCGGCAGCTGGGTAGACCGTTGACTGATGTTCATGCATTGCTGATGCCCTGCTTCGGCACCTCTGAGCGAGCAAGAAACAATGCCGAGGCGCTGGTGAAGACCATGGGCGTAACGGTAAAAGAGGTGGACATTCGGGAAAATGTCCTTGCACATTTGCGAAATGTGGGCTATGAGGGGGACTATCATACCGAGGTTTTTGAAAATGCACAGGCACGGGAACGTACGCAGGTGTTGATGGATTATGCCGGTGTGGTGGGCGCCATTGTCATCGGCACCGGCGATCTGAGCGAGCTGGCGCTGGGATGGTGTACATATAACGGAGACCAGATGAGTATGTACGGTGTCAACGCATCCGTCCCCAAGACTTTGGTGGCATGGATGGTAAAAAGCTTGGCGGAAGCACCGCTGTTCCATCCTCAGCAGAAGGTTTTGCGTGAAATTGCCCAGCTGACCAGAGCGGAGTCCCAGCCGGCTGACAGCGGTATCCGTGCGGCGGAGGAGACGGTGGGACCCTATGCCTTGCATGATTTCTTCCTGTACCACATGGCACGCCATGCTTATGCACCTGCAAAAATCTACACACTGGCTTGCCGTGCCTTTGCCAAGGATTATAATGCGGCAGAAATTAAAAAATGGATGCGCGTGTTCTATCAGCGATTCTTTGCCCAGCAGTATAAGCGCAACTGTATGCCCGAGGGTGTGAAAATCGGCTCTATCAGCCTCAGCCCCAGAGGAGACTGGCGAATGCCCAGCGATGCCAGTGCCCGTATCTGGCTGGATGAAGTGGAAAAACTGTAATTATAATATAGTATAAGGTCTGATTGGCAACTGCGAGCAGTGATTGGATAAAACAGGCGACATTCAACGACCGTTGAGCGCCGCCTGCTTTTTGCTATGCAAGAAGCGATTGATTTTCATTAAGAACGACAATGGATTTAAAGGGAGGGTATTATGAATAGAACAATTTACGAGCAGACAGCGGCTGCCGTGGCCGAACTATGTGAAATCGCAAAATTAAAACGTGGCAGCGTTCTTGTGGTCGGTTGCTCTACCAGCGAGGTAGTGGGTTCTAAAATAGGAACCAACTCCAATGTAGAGATCGCCGCCGAAATATTCAGGGCACTTTATGACTGCACAAAGAAGAACGGGCTGTATCTGGCTGTACAATGCTGTGAGCACTTGAACCGTGCCATTATTGTTGAGCGCAATGCTTTCCCGTTTGCAGAGCCGGTCAATGTTGTTCCGCAACCGAAAGCCGGAGGTTCTCTGGCAACACAGGCATACCATGGATTTGAAGATCCGGTTGCATTGGAAGAGATCAAAGCGGATGCCGGACTGGATATCGGTTGTACGCTGATCGGGATGCATTTAAAGAAAGTTGCTGTTCCTGTCAGACTGGAGAATAACAAAATCGGTGAGGCTATGATTATTGCCGCGCGGACCCGCCCGAAATTTGTTGGCGGTGTCAGGGCTGTATATGACCCAAATATGCTTTGATCGATGCCCATGGTTGACTTTTCATATTACCATAACTATAATGCGTTATATATCAAATGAATGAGAAGGAGAACATATTAATGATAAAAATAGCCATTGTACCTTATGTAACAAATGGAAGAAATTCACAGATTGGACATGATGGACATTTTAATATTTTTCAAAAAAAGAGAAGCACCGTATTAAAAGAGAATTTACTGTCTGTAATTGAAACAAATAACTGGGAAGCGGAAGTAATTGTTGATGTCAATCATGGCGATTTGCAATCGTTGAAAAGAGAAGGCGTAGACTTGTTTTTAATTCCGGAAGATATTGCCGGCTATATAGACTATAGCGGTATTAGTAAGGATGCGTGTTTCAAATTAACACATGATGAATACGAAAGTGGAAATATAGACAGAGTAGTGAAATATATAGAAGAAAACGGGAATATGCTTTCTTAAATGATAGTAAATAACACAAAATCCGACCTATGATGGCAACCATAGGTCGGATTTTACTATTTTATGAGTTTCTGATAAATGTCATGCCTGTTTTGAATTTTACTGTCTTTTGTGGGCTGTGCTTTGCGTTATGCCAAAAGCGGTTGCAGCTGATAACCATCAAGGGCGGCATCCAGCGATTGAGGCAGTTTCTCAAATTTCGCCACCAGCGAACAGGGTTTTCCGTAGGCATCGTCCTGGCCGAAGGGAACGAAATAAAAGTGTTTCCGCGCCAGAAGTTTTCCGATGTTTTCGGCAGCGGTGGAAAGGCCGTCGTTGGTGGAAATGCCAATCAAAATGGGTTTTCCGTTCCGCAAATGACTTTTTGCGGCCATGGTCACCGGTGTGTCGGCAATGCCGTTTGCAAGTTTGGCTAAGGTGTTGCCGGTGCAGGGGGCGATCACTAAAATGTCCAGCAATCGTTTGGGCCCGATGGGCTCTACCTCTGGCAAGGTGGTCAGTGGTGCCTGGCGGCATATTTCCGTTAATCGGCGAATGTGGTCGGCAGCCTGGCCAAAACGGGTATCAGTGCAAGCGGCGGCAGGGGAAAAAATCGGAATGACCCGATGTTCCCGAGCCAACCCTTCAATCACGGGAAAAACCTGACGGTATGTACAAAAAGAGCCACATAAAGCAAATCCGATATTCATAATTACTCCTTTCCGAGTGCATAGCGCAAGGCGGTTTTTGCGATCAGCGTGCCGGAAAGTTCCGGCGCATAACGGTTCGGCAATCCTCTTTCCCAGAGGACACGATTTCCGACAATGCCCTGTACGGAAGCCAGATCCAGAAGAAAGGCTTCGGGGTGCGCCTGATCTTCGTTTAGCAAAGGCGCAGGTGCGGTGTTGACGATCATGTCATATTGACGGGGTTGCCATTGAGAGATCAACACGGCCGATATTCCCAAATCTGTCAGTTGGGCAAGGGATTTTTCTCTGCGAACGGCGACGGTAACATTGCATCCGAGTTTGCGCAACAGGGGAAGCAACTGCTTGCCGATGCGCCCCCAACCGATGATGAGCACGCAGGCACCGTCAGGATCTCGCTGCTGCAAGATCTTGGCGGCGCATTGGGCCGTGATCCCTGCGTTTTCCCACAGATAATAGCCGTCTTTCAGAAAATCGATGCAGCGATAGGGAATTTGAGGTAAATTCCCCCCCAGAACGGTGATAGTTTCCGGAAGATGCTTCAAACTGTCGCTCAGCGGATGCCCTCCTTTCAAAATATCGGGGCATTCAAAACTGGGAACGGGAAGCAGAAGATGGGTCACGTGGCAACTTGGAATGGGGGATACGATGTGCCCCCATTGCTTTAAGGTGTTTTTGGCATGATGCAGTGCGGCGGTTTCGCCGGCGGTATAAAAAACAGGCTGTTGCATTTCATCACCCTTTCATGCCAGAATATGTCAGGATGAGAAACGGGGTGCTTGATTTTTTTCAACGTTTCTGTATAATAATAGCAGAGGTGATTTTAATGCAGCGATTAGGCTTTATACATGATATGATGGATGTGAAAGTGCTCATCCTATATGTGACATCCCGTGTGCAGTATCCGGTGAACTGTCAGCAAATTTATGAGCTTTGCTTTCAGGACGATTGCTTGAGTTACTTCGATGTCTGCACCGCTATTCCCGAAATGGTCGCCTCGGGCCATTTGAAACAGGAGGGCGATGAATACGAAATCACGGCAAAAGGCAAAGAGGCGGGGGAACTGACTGCGGACTCTATTGCATTTAGTGTGCGCCAGAGGACGGAAAACGCAGTGGCGCGGTTTAATAGACAAATTCGTCGTAGTAGCCTGGTCAAAAGCCAGGTCATAAGTCGACCGACCGGTGATTTTGCCGTGGTGATGAATTTGAGCGATGATGCAGGTGAACTGATGAAGCTGGAGCTGACGGCACCGGATCAGCGTCAGGCAAATCGGCTGGCACGGCTATATGAGTCAAAAGCAGAACTGGTTTACAATTTATTGATGACCGCTTTGCTGGATGATGAAGACACACTGGAGGGATAAAAATGGCAAAGGGAAAAGGAAATGATTTGATGCCGGTCATCGGCGGCGTGTTCTGCTTTTTTGTGGCATTTCTG
Source organism: uncultured Oscillospiraceae bacterium (assembly GCA_964628315.1). Lineage (GTDB taxonomy): Bacteria > Bacillota > Clostridia > Oscillospirales > Oscillospiraceae > Faecousia. Next base: position 1,165 of record CAZVMK010000029.1, on the reverse strand, counting down.
CAATGTATGGGGTTTTTCTCCTCGTTTCAGATCTCTGCTTTGCTGATGCCGTCGTTATGGTTGCTGTTTGGACTGTGTTTGATGACCAAACGAAAAAACTGGCTTTGCGTTGTCGGTATGCTGCCGCTGACCATTCTGACGGCTCAGGGGATGTTTTCTGCATTGCCCACGGACTCCATCGATGTATTTTTCCGCGCTTTGCTGTGCAATACACTGTCGGCGCTGGGATTTGCGGTCCTTTTTGTGCTGCTGTTCCTTGCTTGTGTTTCCAGAGGCGGCAGTTTGCGTAGAAAAGCGTGGTGGCTACCTCTGCTGCTTGTTTTGCCAGGATGCATTTGGCAGTATGCCGGTGCGCTCTATTGGGCGCAGGCCGGTATGATCGCCAGTGTGGGATATTGGATCAAACCGGCCGGAAAATGATCAGATTTAACATATTATTTATATTCTGCTCTTGCGTTTGTCCACCGGATGTGGTATAATGTCTATACACCAAAAGAATGGTGAAACGAAAGGAGCTGTCGCATATGAAATTCCAGTACAGTGAAAAGCGTGTTAAGTTGCCAGGTAACGTCCACCAGTATGCTGAGAAAAAGGTGATGAAGCTGGCCCGTTTCTTCGATGAGGATGCTCAGGCTTTAATTGTATTCTCTGTGGAAAAGAACAGAAACATTGTAGAGCTGACTGTTCATGGCGCAGGCACTTGGTTTCGGGCGAAAGAGAGCACTTCCGATATGTTTGCATCCATCGATGCGGCGGTCGGAACCATCGAAGGACAGATCCGCAAGAATAAAACCCGTCTGGCTCGCCGCCTGAAGCAGGATGCGTTTGTTCGCTCTGTGGAGGAGACTTCTTTTGCGCCGGAAGAAAATGAAGAAGAATTCAGTATCGTGCGTGTCAAAAATATTTCCATGTTGCCGATGCACCGTGAGGAGGCGATCCTGCAAATGAATTTGCTGGAGCATAGCTTCTTTGCTTTCCGTGACGAGGATAATGACGGCGCTTATGCGGTTGTATATAAACGAAACGATGGAGGCTACGGCCTGATCGAAGATACGGAGTGATCCAGGGGGCTCGAAAGAGCCCCCTTTTTTATTGCATTCAATCGGGTTAAAAAATAAATGTAGAAAAAAGGAAAAAAGAGCTTGACAAACGGGGAATGAAATGG
>CAZVMK010000028.1:0-16674 GCA_964628315.1 uncultured Oscillospiraceae bacterium | reverse complement strand
GAAAAACCGAATGCCGGCCGCAAAAACGCCGCCATTGGGCCCCATTTCACATGAGTGCAGGAAAAGGAGGGATTTCGATGCCTGAAAAAGAAAGTCGGATGCCCGTACCGACGGAAAAGAATCTGGAAGTGATCCGACTGATGCGTGAAACAGATTACGGCAAAGTCCTGGTGACCGTTAAAAACGGTGAGCCGGTCCACGCGGAAGTTCAGAAAAGCATTCCCATCAAGTAAATTGGGGTGCATATCATTATGGTACGGGGTCGTTTATTGGACTTTTTTGTTTATCAGGAGTGTGAAAAATGAAAAAACGTTTAATGGCAATGCTTTTGGTGGCTGTGATGATGATCGGCGTTCTGCCGACCGGCGCATTTGCCGTCGGCTTGGACGAAGACGGCAATGTGCGTTTTCATCAGGTGAAAAACAGCAAGGTGAGCGCCTCTTTGCTGGATGGTGCAGGGGACTACTACGAGCAGAAAGCGACTTACGAAGATGATGACATCGTCCGTGTTTCCATCTTCCTGGAGGAGAAGTCGACCATCGATATGGGTTACTCCACGGAGGAAATCGCAGACAACGGCGATGCAATGGACCATCGGGCCCAGCTGGAAGAAACACAGAAAAAAGTGGTGAAAGCCATCGAAAAAACTCTGGGCGAACAGCTGGACGTGCAGTGGAATTTGACACTGGTGGCCAACGTCATCTCCGCCAACGTGCGTTTCGGGCAGATCAAAACCATTTCGAAAATCGACGGCGTTAAAAAAGTGGTTTTGGAAACCCAATATGCGGCCCCCGAATCCGTGGATGAGGACAGCGCGTCCACGCTGATGGTGGGTTCTTCCGGCATGACCGGCACCACTACCGCATGGACTTCGGGCTATACCGGCGCAGGAATGCGCATTGCCGTCATCGATACGGGACTGGATACGGATCATCAGTCCTTTGCAAATGCGCCTTACCTGTACGCTTTGCAGCAAAATGCGACTGCCGCAGGCATGAGCGATGAGGACTATTTGGCATCGCTGGATCTTCTGGATCGGGAAGAAGTGGCACAGAAGCTGAGCAAGCTTCACGTTATCGAAAAAAATGCCGATGCCACTGCGGCGAATATGTACCATAGCGACAAGATCCCCTTTGCATTCAATTATGTGGATGGGTCCTACAGCTATGTGACCCATGACGAGGACTCCCAGACGGACCATGGCTCCCACGTAGCCGGCATTGCGGCCGCCAACCGCTATATTGAAAAGGACGGGCAGATGGTGGATGCGTTGGAAAATGTCAACGTAGCCGGCAACGCACCGGATGCCCAGATCATCGTGCTGAAAGTGTTCGGCCAGTCGGGCGGTGCTTATACTTCCGACTATATGGCCGCCATCGAAGATGCGATCATTCTCGGCTGCGATGCGGTAAACCTTTCCCTCGGCACATCCAACAGCGGATTTTCCGATGCAGGTGACTATCAGCAGATCTTTGAAAGCCTGGAAAGCTCCGATACCGTTGTGGCTATTGCGGCCGGTAACGAAGGAAATGCCATCTCGAATGCGGCCAACAGTTCCTATCTGGGTCAAGGCTATCTCTATGCAGAGGATGTGCTGCCCAGCACCATCGGCTCTCCTGGAAGCTATACCAACGCCATGACCGTGGCCTCTGCGGATAACATCAAAACGGTCATGAACGGCTTCCTGGCGTTTGGAAGCGGAGAGGACCGGTACATACCCAGTTTCAACGAAACGCCCTATAACAACATGAAGACATTCGCATCTCTGGATACTTCCGATGAGGGAACAGGGACAGCTTACGAATACGTGTTTTTAGACAGCCTCGGTGCCGACAGTGATTTTGACGGCATCGATGTCAGGGGGAAAATCGTGATTTGCTCCCGCGGTGATCTGGCATTTTACGAAAAGGCCGCCAATGCGGTAAAACACGGAGCCATTGCAACCATCATCTACAACAATGTTTCCGGCACTTTCGGCATGGATATGACGGATTATCCCTATGAAGCCCCTGCCATTTCCGTTACCAAGGATGTCGGCGACAGGATCCGCTCCATGTCTACGATGCAGATCGCTCAGGATAACCGCATCTATTACACCGGAACACTGACGGTCACCGGCGGTCGGGAAGTGATCGAAAGCAAGGATGGCTATTACGCTATGAGCTATTTCAGCTCCTGGGGCATTACCGGCGACCTGACCCTGAAACCGGAGATCACTGCGCCAGGCGGAAACATCTATTCCGTCAGAGGCGATGTCGGTGCCACGGATAACTATAAAAACAACAGCGGTACCTCCATGGCATCGCCGCAGGTGGCAGGCATTGCCGCCATTGCCGGCCAGTTCATTCAGACCAATAAATGGAACGATAAGACCGGCTTCGGCATCAGACAGTTGACCCAGTCCCTGCTGATGTCCACGGCGGTCCCCATGAAAGATGCAAAGGGCAACTACTATCCGCTGATACAGCAGGGAGCGGGACTTGTCAATGCGGCCGGCATCGTCGGTGCGGACAGTTTCATCATGATGGGCGCCGATGCAACGGCATCGTATGCAGACGGAAAGGTAAAAGCGGAACTGGGCGACGATCCCAATAAAACGGGTATCTATGAATTTACCTTTACCATCTACAACATCTCCCAGGCGGAGAAGACATTCAAACTGTACGCCGATGTGTTTTCTCAGGATGTGACGGAGCAGAAAGTATCCGCTGATCATGACTACACCGGATATTATGCCCTGCAAAGTACGAAGTCGCTGGAAAGCAGTACCCGTTTCGGCAGTGGCGATCAGGTCACGGTGGCGGCCGGTGGCAGTGCGGAAGTAAAGGTCCGCATCGAACTGACTGCGCAGAGCAAGCAGTGGCTGGATACCTATTTTAAAAAGGGTGCGTATGTGCAGGCTTATGTATATGCCGAGCCGCTGAGCGACAGCGAGGGGGTGAAAACGACGACACACTCCATTCCCGTGCTGGCTTACTACGGCAACTGGACGGATGCATCCATGTATGAAAGCGGTAGCACCTATGAGGGCAATGTCATTTCCAACTATGTGACATCCACCACAACAGACCTGAGCCGCTATCCCTATGCCACCGATTACCCGAATACGGATGAGCCCAGGTACGGTTACAATTATCTTACTGCCGAGGACAGCAACGGCAATTTCTATGCTTTGGGCGGAAACCCGCTGGTGAAGGATAGCTATTATATGCCGGAGCGAAATGCCATCAGCAGCGAATTGAATGTATATACCTGGTATTACACGCCCTGGCGGGATGCGGCCATTGAGGGCTCCGTGATGAAAAATCTGACCACCGGTGAGGTTTATTACGAGAGCGAAAATCTTGCCCAGAGCAACGGCAATCATTATTCAAAAAATTCTTCCCTGTGGCAGACTTACAGCAGCAGACTTTACGTGGGGCAGACCCTGTCGGACCTGAATGAGGGCGACCAGGTGGAGTTCCTGTTCTACAGATTGCCGGAGTATTATCTGGAAGACCGCATGGGTGCAGAGTCCCAGCGGGGCAGTGGCGCAGAACTGTCGCTGCAGGCCGGTGTGGACGGCACCTTGCCCACGGTGTCCAAAATCGAATGCCTTGCAAACGGTAAATTGAATGTGACTGCGGCGGACAATAACTATGTTGCGGCTGTCATTCTGTACAGTGAGGATGGCAAGCAGATCGTGTCCTACACCGGCTCCAAAACGGAGATCGAAAAGGGAGAAGAGGCAGTCTATACCCTCAATACCGCAAGCTACGGCGGCAACAGCTATCTGCTTCAGGTGTATGACTACGCCATGAATGCCAGAACGTATTATATTGAGATCGATGAGGGTGTGCTCGCCTATTCCGGCGTGATGCTGGCATTTGATATGGAGGCAGGAAACTGGATCCGGTTTGACAAGGCCGGTTCGACCATGACTGCGATTTCCGAGGAGACGAAGGCCTATACAGCGGCTACCGCCGTGGGCGATACCATTTATGCCATTGCATACGGCACGGAACTTCAGAAACTGTCGGTGACGGATCCGTCGGTTTGCGAAAATATCGGAGATACCGGATATACGCTGGTGGATCTGGCTTACAACACGGTAGACGGAAATCTTTACGGCATTACGGACGGGAGCAAGGTAGTTCGGATCAATACCGCCACCGGCAAGGGCTATCTGCTGGGCACTGCACCGGTGCAGACCAACACACTGGCCTGCGATACAACGGGTAGCTTCTACTGCAACGAATACGGAACGGGAAAGATATATTCTTTCACGCTGAATGCACTGACCAGCGGCGATTTGAACTATGATTTCAATGGCGATGGAGTGCTCAATGAGGCGGACGGTCAGGCACTGCTTGATTATCTGGTGGGCAGTCGTTCCACCATCAGCCACAGCGAATATGCGGATCTGGATCATGACGGCGATGTGGATACCTATGACGTGCACCTGCTGTTCGACCGCCTGCCGGAACGGGCAAATCTCATTGCACAGCTTCCGGTAAAGAGCGAATATTTGCAGGCGATGGAATGTGACCCCAACAACGGCACCCTTTACTGGGCAAGCTACAGCACCGAACAGGTAGGGGATGCCGAGATCGGATTTTCCGTTATTTACGGCATTGATACGGTCTGCGGTTCCTACACCCGATATGCCGATTTGAAAGATCAGTTGAGCAGTCTGGTGATTTTGGATAAGGATGCCGGCAATCGCTATGGCCCCTTGGGGGGCGTGGCACCCCTGACCGAGGCCGATAAGGACAAGCTGTCCGATTATACGGAAAGTGTCGGCCGGAGCGGTGCGGTTGCACCTTTTGTGGCGGCGGAAGACAGACTGCAACTGTTGACACAACTGCACGAGGATACCGTCACCGTTACGCTGACCGCAAAAAACAGCAGTTATAACGGCCTGTTTACGCTGACTTACGATACGAATGTGACCACCCTGGTCGGTGTGGAGGGGGCTGCGGAGCTGATCGGCTTCCAGGATGCGCAGGGGACCGTAACGCTGGGCTTTGCCTGCAATGTGGTCATTGCGGCCGGAGAGCCTCTGGCGAAGGTCACTTTCCGAAGCACAGACTGCGAAGCACTGCTCCAGGTGCTCAGGACCCAGGAAAACAACGACCACATTTCTGTTATGACGGAAGTGGATATCGGTGCCCACCAGTGGGGTGCATGGACAGAAACTGCTGCCGCCACCTGTATCAAAGACGGAAGTCGGTCACGGACCTGCGCCCTTTGCGGCGATGTGCAGACGGAAGGAATCCCTGCCAACGAAAATCATCACAGTTGGAGCGATTGGCAAACGGTGCAAGCGGCTGACGGAGATGAGCCTGCCATCATAGGCAGTACCTGCGGGCACTGCGGCCAAATGCAGAAACGGTGGTCTTCCGGTGAGGGCATGGAGCTGTCCGACATGACGTATTATTTCAATCTGCTCTCCATCAAAAAGGATTACATCACCTCTGCCAAAGTGTCCGATGCCATGGTCAACAGCATCAGGCAGATCGTCACCGCAGACGGAAGCCTGCGGTATCTGGTGGAGCTGTCCGACAAAACCGCACTTGACGAAAAAATCTCCGTACGGCTGGAGTCCTGGGAGGCTTCGGCTTCGGGATGGGGTTCTGCCATCAAACGGGAAAAAACGGAAAACGGTGTTGGATGGGATGAGTCGGAGCTGGATTATCAGATCACGCTGGAAAACGGCATCGGCAAAATGACCGCCTATTCCTACTATAACAGCACGGACTACACGGAGCTGGATCTCTATTTCTATGTCGGAGAGGGCGGCGAAGAGTGGATGGCACCTGATTATGTCGAAATGCCCGACGATAGCCTTATCGGCAAACTCGGTATCTGGGGTGCCCATGCGGAAAGAACCTACTGGCAGGATAAAAGGACCGATGAAAACGGAAACAGTTACTATACCGGCTATTTCTGGCTGGATCCGGACACAGCGGATGATGCTCAGCTGGATATTGAACTGATGTGCCAAAAGACGCCGGTAATTTACGAGGGCCACAGGGAGTCGGGGCAGAATATGCGGCTTTGCGGACTGTCGGCCACCCTGGAAAACGGCTTTGCGGTGCTGAAATTTACCGCACAGGGCTCGGCCTCCGCTTTTACCGCCTCAACGAACCAATACTACACCATCTACCTGCGCAATGAGTTGAACCGGTCGCCGGAATGCAGCATATCCGAAAAGACGGCACGGATCCGTGCAGGCGATACATACGCTTTGGATCTGAGTACCGTTTTCAGCGATGTCAACGGCGACAAGCTGACCTATACCGTATCCGTAAACGGTGCCGATGCGGTGGAAGCTTCGGAACGGTTTACGTGGACAGCGGAGGAGGCCGGCGTTTATACCCTTGTTTTCACCGCCGATGACGGCCTGCTGGTGTCGGAAAACTTTACCGTGACATTGACGGTGCTGGAAAGCTATATTTCCGGCGATGTCAATGGTGACGGCCTGGTCGACATGAAGGATGTGACCATGTTGAAGCGGTATCTGGCAGGAGCAGAGGTGGAAATTCAGACCTCCGGTAGCGATACCAACGGTGACGGCCGCATCGATATGAAAGATGTGACCCTGCTGAGACGGTATCTGGCCGGCTGGGATGTGGAACTGCAATAAATAACCGTAATCAACAGCAGATGAGAAAAGGACTTTCCTTCGCTGTTCAAATTAAATTGAAAGAAGGAGTATCAAATGTTCAAGAAAATCACAAGCGTGCTTCTCGTGGTCGCAATGCTGCTGGGTATGATGCCCACGGTGTTCGCCGAAGAAGCGGAAACACCGGATCACAAGGTGACCCCCTCAACGGGGGGCTACGGCGTGACAATCGCCATTGGCTCTGCCACGGCAACTCAGGGCGGTACCGTAGACCTTCCCCTGAGCATTGACTATGACTTTACGGAAAAAGTCACGGAATTGAAGTTCCGACTGAAGACCGACAGCGCAGTAACACTCAACGGTGCGACCCTCGTTGAGGGCTTGCCCGAGGGGCTGACACTGTCGACCGCCGCCTACGATATGGTCACCTATCCGACCTATCTGCTGAAGATGGAAGATGGTAGCGCATTTACACTGCCCAAGGGCGAGATCATCAAGCTGAACTACACGGTCAGCGCCGATGCCCCCGCCGGTGACATCGCCATCGCAGCGGATCTGAATCCCTATACCTATGTCTGCATTGAAAATGACACAACTAAGTATGACAATGATGCAAACCGTTGCCTGCCTGGCAATATCACCGTGGCGGCCGCGGCAGACAAAACACCTCTGACCGCCCCCACACTGGCTGCCGACGGCCACACCATCGCCTATAATACGATCACCCTGGCTGCGGTGACTGCATCCGGTGAGGACGAAACTGCCACCGCCCAGTACCGCTATTCTTCCGATGGCATCCATTGGAATGCATGGCAGACTGAGGCAACTTTCAGCGGCCTTTACGGCAGCACCAAGTATTACTTCCAGGCACGCTACCAAACCGCAACCGAGGGCAAGGCCAATTCTGCCCCCAGTGCTACTCTGGAACTGACCACTTCCGAGGCCCCCTGGTTCAATGTAAGCATCCGAGTCATCGGTACCAGCTTGCCCTCTTCTACGCCCAGTATTGCCAGCAGATCTGCCGATTACAAGGGCGCAGAATATCAGAACTGGCTGAAAACCACAAGCTACGAGGCACTGGCCGGTTCCAACGCCGAGGATCTGATTCGTCAGGCATTGACCGATGCGGATTTCACCTTTAAGATTGGTAAGCCGGAAAGCACCAGCATTACCGCTCCGACAGAATACGGCGGCCAGACTGTCACAGCCAAGGACAGCCTGATGGGCAACAACAGCCGCTGGATGATCACCGTCAAGAGAAACGGCGAATATGTAAGCCAGAACTACGCCAGCTTTTCCACCACTCTGGAAGATGGCGATGAAGTTATCCTGCACTTTGTGTTCAACTACATCTATGAGAGAAATGGTTCAGCAAACGAAAAATACACTTGGGCTGTTTCGGATCTGAGCGTGGAAGAATACACAGGCTACAACAGCACCATTGCTCTGATCAACGCCATCGGCCGTGTCACCCCCGACAGCAGGGCGGCCATCGAAGCGGCCCGTGCTGCCTATGATGCACTTTCCGATACGGCCAAAACCTATGTCACCAATTATGAGGCTCTGACTGCTGCAGAAGCCGCATATAAGCTGATCGAAGACAATGCCGCGAACCGTACCGCACTGCCTACCCCCGTGATCGGCGCCGGCACCTCCGGCCTGTATTCCATTGCACCTGCGGTCACTGTAGAGGGCGTGGATGCGGCCAACTATACCCTGAGCTACCGCATTTCTCTGGACGGCACCAACTGGGGCCCATGGCTGACCTCTCTTGAAAAGCTGCTGCCCAACACCACTTATTATGTTCAGACCATGGCGCAGACCAACGACTGGACGACCTACGGCGACTCCGCTGTTTCCGAGACTGCCACCGCCACCACCGCCGGTGCCGATGCCACCACCGTTACGGTCGACAGCGCCGATGCCCTGAAAAATGCACTCAATAAAGCACCTGTCGATGGCACACTGCTGATCGTGGATTTTACGGCGGATGTCATCATCGATGATATTCCCAGCGAAATGTATACCGTCACCCTGCCTGCCGGTTCCAACATTGTGCTGACCAGCTCCAACGGAAGCAAGTTCCTGTTCAATGAGCCAGGCCGAAACAGCTACATCGGTGTCACTTCCGGCACGACTGTAACCGTCAAGGGCATGGAAATTGGAAGCATCCACGGTTCCAGTGCACTGGTGCCTGGCAATGAATGGCAAAATGCACTGCGCTTCATGGCCAACGACGCTGTGATCAATCTGGTGGATGCAAAACTGTACTGCCAGAACGGCTACGGCATCATTGGCTATGGCAATGGCGTAGGCACCTTGAATATCTATTCCGGCGCAATGAACGCATTGCTGGATACCACCCTGTTCAGACTTCCTGACACTGCACAGGTGAATTTGCTTCCCATTGGCAATATTATGCTGGAGGGCGGCCTGTCCGAATGTAAGCAGGTCAATATCCTGAACCAATTCGGCGTAGCCGTTGTCAGCGGCGTGGCGACCAAGGATTTCAATACCTATACCCAGCTGGATGCCGGCAGCCTGAACGGCACGATTTCCTATGACTCCGGCCTGCGGCTGAATACCGACAGCGCTACCGCAGTGCCTCCCACGGCCATGGATGAGATCGTGATCCTGCCTGCCGATGACCCCAATGCGGCCACCGCCGATGTTACCTATGTGATCGGCGATAATCAGATCTCCTTTACTTACAAAGATCGGGCAAATGCCATTTATCAGATCAAATACGGCAAGAACTACTTCTATACCCGTGGTGACTCCGGCGCACTGGGTCACACCAAAACCTACACCGGCCTGAAGCAGGATACGGAGTATACGTTTACCGTTCATTATTCCTCTCTGGACAACGGTCATATCGATGCAGAGAAAACCGTTACTCTGCGCACGACCTATACGCCCACAGAGCTAACCGCACCGACACTGAGCGATGAGGTCGAAAAGACCGAAACTTCCATCACCGTTACCGCTCCTGCCACCTCCGGCCAGGACGGCACCGCCGTTATCATGTACCGTATCTCTCCGGCAGGCATGGAGCAGTGGAGCCAGTGGCAGACAAGCGCCACCTTTGAGGGACTGACGGCCTTTACGGAGTACGATATTCAGGCCATGTACGATGCCCAGAACTATCTGTGGCTGGATTCCGCCGTGTCCAATACCGTCACCGTAAAGACCAAGGCACCGACACTGACGGCACCCACGCTGGATGCTTCCGGCGCAACATCGAGCTTCGACACCATCACCGTTACCGCCCCTGCCGGTTCTTCTCAGGATGTGGATGCCACTGTGTGGTACCGCGTTTCTACCGATGGCGAAACCTGGGGCGATTGGACCGAAAGCAATGTCCTTACCGGCCTGGCGGCGGACACCACCTACTATATCCAGGCTTATTATGTGACCGAAAAGGCACAGTGGCTGAACTCCGAGCCCAGCCAGACCATTACGGTCAAGACTGCCACCAACGAGAGCGCTCCCCATTTTAAGGTCGAGAGCGTTTCCGGCAAGGTAGGCACCGAGATCAAGGTCATCGTATCTCTGAACAAGAATCCTGGTATCATTGCCACTGCCCTGAAGATCCACTATGACGATCAGGTTCTGGAACTGGTGGGCTATGAGGACCTGAAGCTGCTGCCCAACGGCACTGCCGGTCCCATGAGAACGCCGTTCTACTTCTCCTGGGAGGATTCCACGGCACCTGCAAACCTGACTAAAAACGGCAATCTGCTGGTTTTGACCTTCAAGATCGCCGACGGTTGCCAGGTGGGAGATACTTCTTCCATTTGGATCGAGTACAACGAAAATGACGTCTATGATTACAACATGGATAACGTCAAGTTTGCCACCGTTGCAGGCACCGTGACGGTCACCAGCCACACCTGGGGTGCGGCAACCTATACCTGGAGCCATGACCACAGCACCTGCACCGCGACCCACACCTGTACCTGCTGTGAGACCCCTGTTACCGAGACCGAAACGGTGGATGCCACCACTGTGACCGTGGATCCCACCGAAACCGAAAAGGGTAGCACGACCTATACCGCCACCTTTGAGAAAACGGGCTTTGAAACCCAGCTCTATATCCAGACCATTCCTGCCACCGGCACATTGGTCCAGGTGGATACGATCACCGGTTGCATCGACGGCACGGTGAAAGTGACCATCTCTTTCCAGAAAAATCCTGGTGTTGTGGGTGCGGAACTGAAAGGAACCTATGATGCCGATATCCTGAAGTTCGTGGCGGCTGAAAACGGCGCAGTCATGGGCGATATGATGACCAATATCCAAAACGGCTCTATCTATATCTCCTGGAGTGATGCGCAGACGGAGGGGGTGACCGATGATGGCGTGATCGTCACCTTGACGTTCAAAATCAAGGATACCGCTTCCGTGGGCGACGTGGCGGATATCGAGATCACTTCTTTCAGCGCCCATGATACAGAGCTGAATGACGTGGAATTCAACACGATCAACGGAAAAGTGACCGTTGAGGATCACCGGTGGAGCGACTGGCAGTACACCTGGAGCGACGACCATAAGACCTGCACCGCAACACGTACCATGACCTGCGGTTGCGGCAAAACCGAAACCCAGACCGTAAAGACGGTCGTTGCTGACAAAAATTGCACCGCCGTTACTTATCTGGCTCACTTCACCATTAAGGGTGCCGAAGATCAGAATAAGGCCGTTACGGTCAGCGACCATGATTATGTGATCTCCGCCAATGGCACCGAGCTGGTCTATACCTGCTCCAAGTGCGGCGAGAGCCACACCGAGACGGTAGAGGCCAACGCACCCAAGTTCACCCTTTCCCAAATCAAGGGCAGAGTGGGGGATAAAGTGGAAGTGACCGTGTCTGTCACCCATAACGCCGGTTTTATCATGGCGAAACTTGCGGTGAACTATGATGAGACCGTTTTGAAACTGGTGGAAGTGAAGAATGCCGGTATGTTCGATACACTCAGCGCAGAGGGCAATGTCATCACCCTGGGAAGCTTGGATGAGATCGGTGATACCACCGCCGACGGCACCCTGATGACCCTGGTATTCGAGATCATTGACGAAGCCACCGAAGATGTCCAGGTCGGCATCAGCTATGCAAACGGTGCCATCCGTAATTACAACGGAGAAAACCTGATTTTCGCCATCGAAAACGGGGCGGTCGAAGTTTACAGCTATGAGCTGGGCGATGTGAACGGAGACGGCGTGGTGGATATCAAGGATGTTACCATCCTGCGCCGTTACCTGGCAGGTACCGCAGAAAGCATGGACCTGATGGCCGCAGATGCCAACCGTGATGGCAGTGTTGACATTAAGGATGTTACCATTCTGCGCCGCTATCTGGCAGGCATTGCCAGCCTGGATTAAAATTCGGTTTACCCATGCCGGCATAGGGAAACCTATGCCGGCCCTGTGGCTTTTTGATTCGGAGAGGAGAATGGCAGAAAATGATGAAAAACTGCAGCTTTGTGGCTGTAATGATCGCCTTTGCCGTGATTTTGAGCTGCTTTTCCGTGGCAACGTTTGCGGCATCGGAGGATATATCGGTCCCCAGCGCCTACACCCATAATGTCGAATGGAGCGGCACCTTTGCCGCCGCCAACAATAATTCGACCACAACGGTGCAACTTCCCACAGATGCAAACAGAACAGAGCAGGTCTGGCAGGCGGCTGTCGGCAATAACACCGTTGTGATCCTGGACGGTCATATCTATACCTATGATGGTGTCCAATCGTCCGACAGCGACTTCGGCGGCACGGGCACCCTGTATAAGATCGATAAAAATACCGGTTCAGTGGAAGCAAGACTGACCTGCCCCGTATCTACCGGTTATTACTACAGCTATATGATTTACGGCGGCGGCCGACTGTACGTGGGATGCCCCACGGCGGTGCTGGCCTTTGACATAGAGACGTTCACACTGCTGTGGAACACCGAAGTGCCCATGAATATGTACCCCACGGTACAATTTGTCAACGGCTACATCGTGACCAACGGAACGGTGCTCAATGCCACCACCGGCAAAAGCGTAAAAACGCTGGAGGGCAGTTACAGCTGGTCCGGCGGTGCGCAGGTGGAAGAACGCTTCTATGTGGCCGGTTCCGATGGCTATATCTACGCATTTAACACAACGACATGGGAATGCACGGACCGCCTCCGTTTTGAGGGCAGCGGTGCCGGTGTGATGTATCACAACGGATGGTTGTACTGGGGTGATAAGTCTGCCGGATGTTTGTATTGCGTGCAGATCGGCAACGGCGACTTCGTTGATGCCACGCTGACGAAGATCAGCTGTGGTTACAATACGGTGGGCGCACCGGTGGCGAACGGTGACAGGATATACCTTGCCGGTTATCAACGCGACGGCGCCCTGGAAGGAACGGGGTATGGCGCCGTGTGCGTTTTTAGCGCCACTGACCGACAGCTGATCTATACCGCTCGGATGGGCGGCGTTGGGCATAAGATCCAGAGCACGCCGCTGCTTTCGGCGGTTTCCTCAGGCAATGTGTATGTCTATGTTCAGGACTACGCCGCCCCTGGCAGTGTTTATATTCTGGAAGACGGGGAAGGAAAAACTTCCGGAAACTTAACGAAACTGCTCTCACCCCAATTCGGCGATTATGCCTGGGAGCAACTGGCCTGCGATAAAGACGGTGCGCTCTATTGCACCAATGATGCCGGATATTTGATGAAGTATCGGACGGCCGATGTGCAGGTCCCTGCTTTTACGCAAAATCTTTCCACGGCGGAAGTCCGCTATGGACAGGGTGCAACGGCAGATGCGCTGACCGTTGAAGCGACAACATCGGACGGCGGTGAGCTGTCTTATCAATGGCAGATCAAAACGGAAAATGGCGAATTTGAAAATATCCCCCATGGCACCGGCAATTGTTACACACCAAATACCCAGGTGGCGGGAACCACCTATTACCGCTGTGTCGTGACCAATACATTGTCCGGCGACAGCGCCACGGCCTACAGCAGGATCGCCACGATCACGGTGCAGAGCAGACCGCAGGTCATCGGCGATTTGGATGGGGACGGCGAGGCGAATATGAAAGATGTTACCCTCTTGAAAAGGTATTTGGCCGGATGGGATGTGGAAATACGGACGGATTGTATCGACCTCAACGGTGACGGAGAATGCAACATGAAAGACGTTACACTGCTGAAACGCTATCTTGCCGGATGGGACGTTACGATAACGGAATGATCCGCTGAAACAGGAGACGAATGCAAATGAAAAAAAGAATTCTGATATGGGCACTGCTGCTGATGATGATCGTCAGCATGGTTCCCTTGGCTGCATCCGCAGCCGAAACGCCGACGGTTTCTGCATCCGCCGTATCCGGTTGCCAGGGTAGCGTGGTGCAGGTGGAGATCGTAATTTCCGGCAATGCCGCACCTGGCCTTGTCGGCGCCGAATTGAAGGGCAGTTATGATGCCGCAAAACTGGAGTTTATCTCTTTTACCAACGGAGAGATCATGAGCGGCCCGTTGTGCAATACAAAAGAGGGAAGCATTTATGTGTCCTGGGATGATTCGCTCACCGGCGGTATCGTAGGCGATGGGCTCATGGGCACCTTGACGTTCAAAATTTTGGATAATTGTTCCGTCGGCGATAAAATCAGCATCGATTTGTCGGATTTCTACGCTTTTGATACCGACTACAACGATGTAACGTTCCGCCTCGTCGGCGGTGAAGTCACGGTAAAAGATCACGCATGGGGGACACCGATATATACCTGGAGCGGCGACCATAAGACCTGCACCGCCGTCCGCAGTCGGACCTGCGGTTGCGGTGGGAGCGAAGCGGAAACGGTCGATTCCGTCAAAAAGGAAGAAAACGACCAAATCACATATACCGCAACTTTCAAAAATAACGCATTTGAGACCCAAGTGAAAAAAGTGGCGGCGAGAACCGTTGAAACGACCTTCCGCCTGATCGGTGCCGCCCGAGCCGAAAACGGCGAATATGTGACCTGGATCCCCACAAAGACATACACCATGGAGGCCGGTAGTACCGTCTATGATCTGATTGAAAAAGCCCTGTCGGATGCCGGCCTGGACTACGAAATGTCTGTCTATTATTTGTCCGGCGTGGAGGCACCGGCGGCCTTGGGCGGCTATTTTCTGGCCGAGCTGGACAATGGCCCCAGAAGCGGCTGGATGTTTACCGTCAATGGAAAACACGGCGCTCTGGCCATCGGGGAACAGGTGCTGGAGAACGGGGATGCGATCGTTGTTCACTATGTCAATGACTATGTCCGTGAACAGGATGAATTTCCATGGCTGAACGCACCGGACGTGGAACCGACGAAACCGGAAGAACTGCCCACGGAATCCACAGGCGCTTCCGAAAGCACGGCCCCCACGGAACCTGCAGATATGCCCACCCAGCCGGACAACGATGCCGAAGATCCGACTCCCACAGAGCCGATGAACCCATCTGCCGGCCAGCAGGGCACGGGGGATGATGACCAATGCAACTGCCGGTGTTGTCGCCGGTGGTGGTTGATCGCACTGGGGACGGTCGCAATGAGCGTGCTCATCCTTTGGGGTGCCCCAAAAGTTATCGACAGGTTGGGTGAATACAGAAACCGAAAAAAATCCGTAGATGAAACGATGGAAGAACCTGCCGCCGAAACCGCAGAAGAATCTGTCGCAGGAATAGGGGAAGAACCTGCCGCCGAGGGTGATGTGAGCGAAGAATGATCCCCCGAAAAAGACATCCCTGCTATACCGACTAAAAAATCAGAGCCGCCCGTTAGGCAGGTGTTCATAAAACAGGTTTAGACCAAAATTACGAGATGAGCATCTGTCAGCAGGGTTGGAAAACCACGAGGAGCATTCTTTGTCTGAATGCTCCTCGTGGTTTTATTCTACCCTTTTGGATGTATATTGTAGTTTCTCAATATCGTATACACTTGTTGATACACACTCAAACAGATCTGGATTGAAAATCGCAAGATTATATCCACCCGGATTAGTTGTGCTATTATACTCTATCCCATCATATTCTTGCTTGCCATTGTGTTCGATACTCTTGATAAAATCGACAATATATTGTGTGGGAACATAGTCTAATGTGCTGTCGCTTCTGCGTAGCGATTTACTCATTTCTGTGTTCAGTTTTTCAAGGTATTGCTTGTTAATTGCATGGTCAAGATAATCGAGTCCTTCAACAAATGGGCTAATTTCCGTTATAGCTCGAAGATCCACCACAGTGATATCTTGCTTCAATCGAAATGTACCAACGCACACAAAATCAAAAACGCCAGCACGCACTTCATGCAAAGTAGTGTCAATATCGCTTGCTACATAAAGGCAGGTAATTCCTCTGGCATTAGCTCTACCTTCTGAGCTTTTTCCAGCAGGAGGTGCCGACATTTCATTTGTTGGATATCCGTTTCGTTCGGAAATTCTTGCACGATAAAATAAATCCCCTGCCTTATAAGTTTTGCGGATAAACGAACAATACTTTTCCAAGATTTCAAAATTGATCAACTTCGAATGATATCTGTTTTTTGTTTTAATTTCCGTTACAAAAGAATCCCAATCACTATTCTTTAGCAACGCATGATCATTCAGATATATGCTATCATACAATTCTGGGATGCCAACAGTTCCATCAAACAGTTGAGGGACATTTGCATAGACTTCGCTACAGATTGATGTTAACATCTCGTAAATCCGAATTCTTGGAATGTCAGCAAAAATATTCCACCGTTCTTTCAGATCATCGATTAAAGATCTGGTTTCGGCTCTTGGATAGGTATCTGGAAGTACAGCAGAAGGAGTGTAAATGTTTAGCAATTCCTCGAAGTAAGGTGTTAATTCGCTTTGTATGCTTGTGTCATACAAGTGTACCTCGTTATGATTGCACACAGGGCATGATCCAACATTCGATCCAGATATGGCACAAATAATTGATGCAATTTCCTTGTCATTGAAACAATGTTCACAAAAAATCATTTTGCTACCCCATCTAAATAGTTGCTCATCAGTTCAAGATGGTGCATAATTGAATACTTCTTTACGACACCTAATC
>CAZVMK010000027.1:0-16974 GCA_964628315.1 uncultured Oscillospiraceae bacterium | reverse complement strand
TCGCCGTTGCTGTAGATCACCATGGGCAATTCCACGGCATCGATCGTTCCGACATCGGTAATGCTTTCGTAGTTGAATAACGGCTCGTGTTCTGCAAGCAGGCCGCTTATTTCGTACTCCGTTTCCAGATAGGTGTGGGGCTGACCATCGTAAACAAAGCTCTTGCTGGGGATGTAAACACCGGCAGACCGTGGGGTAATGGTCAGGGCGCCCCATTGTTCGGTGATATCGTAGTTGTGCAGTTGAGATACTTCACCCTCTACAATATCATAGACCATGATATTGTCACTGGGATCGTACACATTGGTCACAGTTGCAAACTGTAAAGGTACCAGCTTCTGTCCACCCACAATGTCAAGTTCCGAGGTGATTTTGTATTCGGGGCAGGTGAGGGCGGTGCCATCGTATTCTTTCTCGGCACTGTCCGTTTGGATGGTAATGGGACGGGGGGTAACTTCAAGTAATCCTATGTGGCAATAGGAGAGAGTATAGTTGCTCGTCACATCCTTGTCGCCGCTCAGAATACAGATCGGGGCGGTCGTGTCTATGGCTTCAATGAGGCCGACATCTGTAATGCTGTTCTCGCTGAAGGATGGCTTGTGATCTGCTACAAGGTTGTCAACGGTAAAACTTGTATAAGAGTGGGACTGTCCGTCATAGACCCATTCACCGCCGTTTATCTCGAAAGAATAAGGACGGGGATCAATGGTCAGTGAACGGTAGTATTGGTGAATGGCATAATTGTCGGTCACATCCCGATCGTCACCATCGAAGATTTTCACGACGAAAACATTGTCGTAGTATCCGACATCGGTTGCGGTGGTGGACTTGATGATTTCTAAATAATGCCCCTCGGGCAGTGCAACGCTGACCGTCGGAATGTCGATATTATTGCCTATACCCAAATCGTAGCTCAATACGTAATCTCTACAGAAAACCTCGTTTCCGTCGTATGTATGGGTGTAACGGCCGGTATAGATGTATAGCGGACATTTTTCAACGATCAGTTTGCCTACCGTAATGTCGATCTCGTACTGGTTTGTCACATTGACGGCCACACCATCTTGCCAGTGGTAGACGGTCAGTTCGGGAGAATTGTTGATTTCGCCGACGTCGGTTTGGGTGGCGGAGAAAACGCTGGTCAGCGTATCGTCTGCGCCCAGAGTAAAACCCTCTGCGATTTCATATTGGTCATAGAAAAAGGCTGAGCCGTTGTAGGTGTTGGTCGAGTTGGCCACGATCACTTTCAGCGGCCGTTTTTGGAACGTCAACTCCGTGGTGACAGGTTCAATGCTGTAGTAAGCGGTCACATCAGCGCCGTTTTTGTCCAGAATTTGAATATCGGCAATGTTGGGCGTGACTTCCGTGGTGGCGGCGGTGATGTCATCATAGACAAAGGAGTTGCAAACCAGTTCGTCTCCATCGCAGAGGGCGGTGTATGTCACCGTGGGGACCTGGCCGAATACCAGCGTGTCTTCCGCCACATGAATTTGGATGGAACGGGGAGCAATGGTGAAAGCCGAGGGCTTGCTGTAGCGGTTATTGCCGAAGAAGGATCGCCCCACCGCCCGTACCTGATAAGTACCAGGACGGGTGGGGATCTCTTCACTCCAGACCTCACCGCTCATGTCGGAATATTCGTAGCGAACTTTGCTCAGGAAAGCATTGGCCCGACAATCGACTGCCTCACCGTATAACATCGCTTCGGTGCAATCCACGGAACTGGGCAATCCCCAGGTAGCCAGCAGCGCTGTGACTGCTGACACCGTCAGTACCGCAACAACGATGATGAGCACCATATATTTTACGACTTTGGCAAGAATTTTGGAAAGCCGCTGTACCTTGTTTTGATAATTTTCGTATAACATAATGCGCTCTCCCTTTAAAAATGGGATTAATCAGGTGGGTTGACACGGAGCGTACCTACCTGAGTGTCGACAATGTAGTTGGCGGTCACATCGTTACCCTGGGCATCCACAATGCGGAAGCTTACGATTATACAATCGGTTTTGCCAGGGTCGGTCCGGCTTCCCTCGATTACAACATCTGCGATATAGTGGCCATCGGCCAGACTGCCTTTTGTGATGGTCCAGGTGGAGCATTCCAGAGCTGTTCCGTCATAGACTTTTTCGGCATCGTCGGCTTTCAGGGTAATGCTGATGGGAACGATGTTTACATTGTAACAATACTTTCGGATGATATACAGATCCGTCACATCTTGACCGGTAGTGTCAGTGATTTGAACATCAAACAGGTGAGGGTAGGTACCGACTTCGGTTCCGATGCTGGATCTGCAAGTGGGCTTGTGGTTCTCTGCCAACCAACCTCCGAGCAGTTCGACATCCAGAGTAACAGACTTGCCGGTGTAGATCACGGTGCCGCCAAGACCGTAAAACTCCAGTGTGCTGTAGCAAATCCGCAGGGTACCGAAGGAAAGACCTTCAATTTTATACAGATAAGTGACATCCTCGCCTGTGGCATCTTCAATAATGCGGACGTCAAAGCGGTTGGCGTAAATACCGATTTCTGTGCCGGAAAGGGACACAAATTCGGCATGATCGCCCTCTCGCAGTTCGCCGCTTTCCAATATTGCATCCACATCGACAGGCTCACCATCATATACTTTGGCTTGATTAGAGCTTCTGTAAATAAGACTGTCGTAATAAACGTAAAGGCTTCCGCTTCTTGTGTAAATGTTAAAGTATGCGGTCGCATCATAGCCATCACGATCGAAGATGGTGATTTCATCAATATAGCTGTCGCCGAAGCCTGGGTCTGTCTGTTCACCGCTGATGCTTGCATTATAAGTAAAGCCCAGGGCAAACGCTTCGTCGAAGCCCACAACAGTGCTGTCGGGGGACAGGGGTGTTCCATCGTAGCGCTTTTCGGCATCGGTGGGGTTCAGATACAGTTCCATGTAGACACGCAGAGAACCGGACTGTGTTGTAATATTAAAGTAGTCGGTGACATCATTTCCGTTGATGTCGTAAATGATGATGCTGTCAATGTAGCTGTCGCTGATACCAGGTGTTGTCTGTTGGCCGCTGATGTTTGCATCATAAGTAAAGCCCAGCTCGGACAGCGCTTCAAAGCCATTAACAGTGCCATCGGGGTACAGTGTTGTGCCGTCATAGCGCTTTTCGGCATCGGTGGGTTTCAAAAGCAAATCGGTTTTGTCGAAATCCGGTTCATTGTCGATGTTTCCGTTGGGGGTAGAACCGGTCACTTCCACCATGATCCAGCCGACACCATCCAAATAAACTTCTACCCAGGCGTGGGATTGGCTGGACGGAACGTCCACCCACTGGTTTGCCTGCGCTTTTGCCAGAGTGCCAAGGGTGAAGCGGGCGGGAATGCCCAGCGACCGATAGAGCATGGTGGCGGCAGCGGCATAGTGACGGCAAACGCCCTCTTTATAGTCCTCCAGGAAAGAAATGACCACGTTGTCGCTTTCTTCCATGGCCGTATCAAAGTCCAGATTATAGGTGGCTGCACCACGAATGTAATTAGACACAGCCTCAATGATGTCTTCGTTTTCTCGGGAGAAGCCCTCCTGTTTGATGATGGACTCCATATAGGTGCGGGTCTCTTCGTCGATGGCCAGATAGTTGTCGTAGACAAATTCACGATAGGCCAGCTCATATTCGGTGACCTTGACCGCCGATTGGAGCGTGGCAAGGTCTGCGTTGTAAAAGTTGATGGTGTAGGGTTGGGAGCTGTCACCTTCGCTGGAAGTGTCGTCCGTTTGAATGTTGTCGCCGATGGCGGCATAATAGGGCAGAACATAGCTGTCCGTATAGGACTTAAGGGTTACAGTATTGGTTCCTTGACCGTCGGCGGCCAGTGCCAGCGCCGTCAGATAGGAGGCGGCATAGGTGTCGTCGATCAGCTTGTCATAGACGGGGGCGCTTTTCCAGCCGGAGCCCGTATAGTCGCCGAAGCTGATACTGCGCAGATACAGATTTGTGGTGATTTTGGAATAGACGGAATATAGAATGGTGCCCGAATCATCGCCTGGGCCAAAATCATAACCGCCATTGCCGCTATCATCAATGGTAGTATCGGGGATAGGACCACTGGGGATAGGGGTGCTGGGAGTGGTCGCTTGGGTATCATCGGTGAAGAGGATAAGCATGGCGGTAATCGCAAAAATGAGGATGATAACCAAAATCAATGTGCAAATAATATAAATAAGAGGTGCTTTTTTCGACATGATTGCTACCGTGCGGCTGCTTCAGCCGTATCCTTTCTGGGTTTTTGCGGTTATGCGTTCCGTTGCAGGCGAACGATGGCCTCTTTGCACAGGGGCATACGATCTTCGCCGAACAGCTCGTCGATGAAACCGATCAGGTCTTCCGATGCGTTGCGCAGGTAAATGGGGTTCTGGGTTTCCAGCTTGCGGATGATCTTCTTGGCCAGAATGTCATCCAGTGCGGAAAGCTCTTCGCCGCCGCAGGCAACATAAACGGGGATATAGGTCCGAATCTGCTTCATGATACGGTTGCCGAAGGTGATGTGGAAGTGCTCGATCAGGTACTGGTCCAGCGCCGCCAGACGGGACAGGTTTCTCTTGCTGATGCCGAATTCTTTCATGGCACTGTCCACTAGAGAGGTGAACTGTTGTGCGGAAATGGGACAGCGCTTGGAGGAGGGGGCGGAGAAAGGCTCGCTCTTGGTGTCCAAATTCAGGACCATGGCACGGTCGTAAACCTTGTCGGAAATGGCAAAAGTAGAGTCGTCATTGTTGGCGGTGCCGATGAACCACATGTTGTCCGGCAACTTGATACGGCCGTCCTTGAATTGCTTGGGGTCGGTATCCCAATTGTCGGAAACCACGTCAATGTAGCGCTCATCGGGATCAGGCAGTTCCAGCAGGGACAAAAATTCGGCAAAATAGTATTCCACACGGGCGATGTTCATTTCGTCCAGCACGGTGATATACATATCCTTGCTGTAGTTGGCCTCGTACATCTTTTCCAGCAGCAGGGTCTCATTGAAGCGCTTGGTAAATTCGTTGTAATAACCGATCAAATCCGTGCGCTCTTTCCACATGGGCTGGACGGGGATGATGGTGGAAGCATTGTCGGTAAAAGAGCCGAAAGCGTGGGCAAGGGAGGTTTTACCGGTACCGGACATACCCTGCAGGATGACCATTTTGGAAACGGCCAGACCGGCAATAAAGCGGCGGATGTCCTCAATGTCATAGTAGAGTTTCAGGTTGTTGGCAGAGTAGTTGCGGAAGTTCCGGCAGAAATCTTCCAGAGTAATGTCGCTGTCATAAGCGGAATGGCCGTAGCCGGTGCATTTTTGGTCGATTTGGCAAAGGGTGCAGAAGCGATCCGTGGGCGCATCTGCCTTTTCGTCCGCCTTGGTGCCCTCGACGGAGAGGATGATGTTGGATGGCAATGTCTGGGACGACAGGTCCTCACTGTCGATGGTGGAAAAAATGCGTGACAGCAGCACCAACAGCACCAGAAGCAGTACCAGCAGACCAACGATCAGCCAAACCAACCGGTTGGAAAGTTTGCTGACGATGGGGGAGAAATCATCGTTGGCGCTCTGGCTGTTGACGGCAATCATCAGCAAAATTCCGACAATGACCGTAGCGGCCAACAGTATCAGCCACAATTTGTTCTTTTTCAAAAATGTTTTCATATCCAATAACCGCAAGCAGGCGTTACTGCTCGCTTAACCCCTTGAGATACTTGTAATTCAACAACTGACTGCGAATTTTTCTCTTGGTTTTGCTCCAGTTCTGTCGATAGAATTTAGCAAAGGCTTCAAACTCTTTTTCCAGCTGCTCAAACTGTTCTTTTTCGGTGAAATCTTCCTCGCCGGCGGGGCTGCCCTGTTGCAACCGCAGTGCTTTGATTTGAGCCAGACACAGGTTCCGTTGCTCGTTCAATGCCTCAAACTGCTGAAGTAGCTGCTCGGCGTGAGCCTGACTGGAGGCAAGCTGACTGTTGGCATCGGTCAGCTGCCCACGAAGTCCCTGAATGGTGTCTTGAAGCTGAGCGTTGAGCGCATCGATGCGTTGACGCATTTCTTGTTCCAAGGCACTGATCTGCGCTTCGTGATCGAGGATCATTTGGTGGATGCGCTCATCGTAATCGGCGCGCACTGTGTCAAACTCATCTCGCAAGGTCTGCTCGATGGTTTCCAGCTTTTCCTGGGCTGTCTTTGCTTCAATACGGGAGGCTTCCAGCTGAACATTCAGCAGGGCATTGGTATCGGTCAACTGTTGCAGTTGCGCACGCAACGGTTCCGTCTTCCTGCTTTCTTTTTCAAGGAGTTTATTTTGCTGCTCCAGTGCCACGATGTATTCCTCGGGAGAAATTTCCATGGCGGAAAGCCGACGCTTGAGCGTGTGCAGATGCTCCTGCATTTTCTCTTGTTCCTGCTGAGCACGCTTTGATTGCTCGATTTCATATTCGTTCTTCAGAATGGGCTGCAAATCAAGACCATGGGAATAGGTCAGAAAAGACAACAGCGCAATGGCATCCGACATTTCGGCGGCCAATCCATCGGGAAGGGGAGAGTGCTCGGCACGGTGGTTGATCACGGTGTAACCAGGCTTATCATAGGAAATGATGAAATCGTACAGCCGAACGGCACCACGGAAGTTGTTGTCCATTTTCAGGACATTGGTTTTCGTGATAGGGGGCTTCAGCATGGGGGCTTTTCCGGTGATCTCCATCAGCGGTGTGGCCAGGAATGACAAAATGGCCTTTAAGATCAGGTCGATACGGTCGATGATCTGTTGGGCGGAATTGTGCTCACGCAGAAAAGAATCATCCCGTCTTTCGTCATGGAGGGAAATGGTGCAGCTCATCTTTTGTTTCGGAAGATCCAGCTGCTTCTCCAATCGAATAACACCGTCGTATTTGTTGGACAGATCCAGAATTTGATTGTAGCGCAGGGTGACAAAATCCCGCAGATAGCACAGGAGCATATACAGAAATCTGTTCTCATAGACGGTGTAGTCGCTGAGCCGTTCTACACTGTAGAGCTTATCGGGGATAATGTCATCGCCGGTTTGCTCCTGGGTGATCAGATTGCTGTGCCGTGCCAAATGACGGACTGACTCGGATGAAAAGTGCTTGACTTTTTCAATTTCCAGAACTTCGCCCTCGGAATGGATGAACTGTCGTTCTTCACGGATGGCCTTTTCCACATAGACCAGACCTTCTTCAATGGCCTGAATCCAATCTTCCTCAACTGTGCAGATGTTGCGTGTAATGACGATTTGATCCTGCTCGGCGTTGGAGTGGGCAATGGCCTGGGAGAAATTGACACAATTTCGATTTTCCTGAGTCACCGCACGATAGGCACGCAACGCACGGTAATAAATGTCTAAATCATTCATACTTAATTCCTTTTTGTGGACGGATGGGACGTGTTATGCGTTCCGTTGCAGGCGAACGATGGCCTCTTTGCACAGGGGCATACGATCTTCGCCGAACAGCTCGTCGATGAAACCGATCAGGTCTTCCGATGCGTTGCGCAGGTAAATGGGGTTCTGGGTTTCCAGCTTGCGGATGATCTTCTTGGCCAGAATGTCATCCAGTGCGGAAAGCTCTTCGCCGCCGCAGGCAACATAAACGGGGATATAGGTCCGAATCTGCTTCATGATACGGTTGCCGAAGGTGATGTGGAAGTGCTCGATCAGGTACTGGTCCAGCGCCGCCAGACGGGACAGGTTTCTCTTGCTGATGCCGAATTCTTTCATGGCACTGTCCACTAGAGAGGTGAACTGTTGTGCGGAAATGGGACAGCGCTTGGAGGAGGGGGCGGAGAAAGGCTCGCTCTTGGTGTCCAAATTCAGGACCATGGCACGGTCGTAAACCTTGTCGGAAATGGCAAAAGTAGAGTCGTCATTGTTGGCGGTGCCGATGAACCACATGTTGTCCGGCAACTTGATACGGCCGTCCTTGAATTGCTTGGGGTCGGTATCCCAATTGTCGGAAACCACGTCAATGTAGCGCTCATCGGGATCAGGCAGTTCCAGCAGGGACAAAAATTCGGCAAAATAGTATTCCACACGGGCGATGTTCATTTCGTCCAGCACGGTGATATACATATCCTTGCTGTAGTTGGCCTCGTACATCTTTTCCAGCAGCAGGGTCTCATTGAAGCGCTTGGTAAATTCGTTGTAATAACCGATCAAATCCGTGCGCTCTTTCCACATGGGCTGGACGGGGATGATGGTGGAAGCATTGTCGGTAAAAGAGCCGAAAGCGTGAGCAAGGGAGGTTTTACCGGTACCGGACATACCCTGCAGAATGACCATTTTGGAAACGGCCAGACCGGCAATAAAGCGGCGGATGTCCTCGATGTCATAGTAGAGTTTCAGGTTGTTGGCGGAGTAGTTGCGGAAATTCCGGCAGAAATCTTCCAGAGTCATGTCGCTGTCATAGGAAGCGTGGCCGTAGCCGGTGCATTTTTGGTCGATTTGGCAAAGGGTACAAAAACGCTCCGTGGGCGCATCTGCCTTTTCGTCCGCCTTGGTGCCCTCGGCGGAGAGAATGATAGGACGGTTGGTGGCGGATGCGGTGCGCAACATGACCGTGACGATCAGAACACAAATCAAAATCAGCAGGGCCACCACATAAACAACAATGGCCGGACCGGAAATCAGCAGTTGACCGATCGGATTGGTGACTGCAAGTATAGAAAGATTAGAAAACATAGTCGACTCCTTATCTTTTCAAAATCGGTCAGGCGTGTTTGATACTGCAATCGTGAAGCAGCTTTTTGCAGGCAACAGAGCCGTCCTCACCCAAAATCTGTTCAAGGATCTCTGCCAGACTACGCTCGGTATCCGCATGGGAGGCGGCCATCAAAGTTAGCAGAAGTTTTGAACAGATGGCATGATCCAGCGCCTTTGTCACATCGTTTTCGCAGGTCAGATATGTATAGGCATATTTTTCCAGGCACAGCCAGGCTTTGTTATCGATGATAGTATGGCCGTCGGCGCTGACACTCTTTTCCAGACGATCGATCTTCTTCCAGTGATCTTCGGAAATGTCGGCGGTGTCCGCGGCCTTATCGGCCAGATAATCCATCTGATAATAGTTGAATTTTCTGATCTGGGTGTGGACGTCCAGAGCGGTGCACTGCTCGATGGTGAAATGATTGCAAACGGCCACATCGCTGATGAAAGAGGGCAGGGCAGACAGAGACTTGTCTTCTGCCAAATTCAGAACGAACCAGATGTTCTGAGGAATACGATAGGTGGTACTGGAACCATAGAAATTGGAAAGGGTAACGGCATATTCCCCGTGGGGATTGCGAGCATATTTGACGCAAGGGGTAAAATACTGGGGAAGCTGAGCAGGGTCGACGTTATCTAGAGCAACGAGGTAGATCTTGTCGGGGTTGCTTCTGGCGGCGTTCAGCGCGGAAAATGCTTCAGTTTTGCGGCG
Organism: uncultured Oscillospiraceae bacterium; assembly: GCA_964628315.1. Taxonomy (GTDB): domain Bacteria; phylum Bacillota; class Clostridia; order Oscillospirales; family Oscillospiraceae; genus Faecousia. Next base: position 7,549 of record CAZVMK010000027.1, on the reverse strand, counting down.
ATCACCCTTTTCTTCGGGGCGTGTCCAGAGATGGGCAAACTTTGTGTAGCTCTGGCTGACCTGGTCAAGATACAGGGGCGTTTCAAAATAACTGCTCAGCGTAAGCATCAGCTTTTGGAATGTATCGGAATCGGTGCCGTGCAACACCAGCAGACGGGAAGCGGACAGAGAGGCGAAAAGGTCGATGCAGTTGTCGGCGTTGATACGACAGCCTCTTTCTTCGGCGAAAAGTGCCAGATCCCGAGCGGCACCGGCAAAAGTTTGCTCTTTATCCACAAAAGCGAGGGCATCAACTTCGTCGGAAACAGCCACTTCGGCGGTTTCATCGGCCAGCTGTGTTTCGGGCGCATCAAACTCGGCGACAAACATCTGGTCAGCGGCATAAACGGGAATGGAATTTGCCTTGGTGGCAGTGAATTCCGCTTTGCTGGATTCGTTTATGATTTCCTGCTGCTCATTGTGAGATCTGCTCCTGTGAATGGCTTCCAGAATGAAGAAGTAGACACCGGCAGCAGCCAGAATAAAGCAGAAAATATCGAAGAACGTACTGCTGACGTTGGATGCCAGACAATAAATTTTCAGGACACAGGCCAGCAGCATTGCCAGTCCGCCGGAGATAAAATTAAATACCGATTTTTTCATGGTCGTGTGGTTCGCCTCCAGTTTGAAGTGATCGGAAATGATATTGGATTCGGATTGAATATAGTCGCTGATTTTGAAATTTACAGGTGGGATGATTTGCCCTTCCAGAGAAAATTTTTTGTTCAGGCGGATGTCACTGACGGATGCACAGGCATACAGAATGTAAGTGCCTGCTTCAGTGACAAAGCTGTTGGCCTGAGGGTCGTAAACCTGTCCAACGGAAAGGGGAATCTGCACGGTCGTGCTCTTGCCGGAGTCCAATGTAACGGGGGCGTAGCCGGCTAATTCTTTCTTGGGACGAAGTACGGATGAGTCGGGCTTGCCGATGTACAGCTGCACGATCTCCGTGGCGGGAAATTTACTGTTGTTGCTGATGGTCAACTGGGCAATGCCATTGGCGACGGTAAGTTTGGAATATGTAAATTTGGAGTAGCTAAGGCCGTGACCAAAGGGAAAGTCCGGCGCGGAGCCTGCGCTGGCATAGTAGCGATAGCCGATGAAGGGGCCGGCCTTGATCCGGTCACGATGCTTGGCGGTTTGGTGCCGGAGGAACAAACTGTTGCTGTCGGGATATACGGTGGCAGCCAGTTTGCCCATGGGATTTTTCTGACCGATGAGGATATCGCCGAGGGCATGGGCACAGTAGGCCGTGTCGAGAGGGGAAAGAATGACTGCGGCGCACCGCTGGACAAGGAGCAGATCCGGACAGTATTCCGGCGGCGCCAGGGCAATGATTTTTTTCCCGAGTCGGGAAAGATGATCCAGTAGTGCGTGCTGGTTGGCAGGGATGGAAATCCTGCGGCGTTGCTTGCATTCTCTTTCACGGTGTTGCCCCAGCCCGAGAAACAGCAAGATCACATCGGCGGTTTTGGCAAGCTCAATGGCAGTAGGGAGCATGGCTTCACTGCGGTCGGCGTTCAGGTCGTAACCTCGGGCGGTACCGGTCACAGTGATCTCGTGTTTTCTGAGGTGTGCGTACAGCTCCGATACGGTTGCACCATGGTCTGCTCTGCGGTGGAAGATCATATCGCCGATGATGCAGACTTTTTGCTTTTTGTTTAAGGGCAGAACATTTTCGTTTTTCAGCAGTGTGACTGTGGAAAGAGCGGCCCGTTGGCAGAGGGTGGGGTCGGCGGGCGTGGCAGAGACCGAAGGCTTGCGCTTGATGCTGAAAACGAAATCCAGAAGCCGATCGGTGGCTTCGTCCAGCGTTTCGGGGGAAATGGCCTGAGCGGCGGCCAGCTCGTTATCCAAATCTTCTGCGGTAGCGGTGCCGGCACGAATGTCACTGCACAGGCGGAAGTAACGATTTAATGCCGCTTCCAGAAGCAGGGCGGAACCGGACAGGCACAGCCCACCGTCGACAAGGTGCGAAACGGTATTTTCGTTTACCTTTTGACAGAGGGAAAAGATGACTTTCTCCGGCAACTGCTCTGTCAAACGCCGGATAAGACCTGCGTTAATGTCTTCCCAACCGTCGGCGGTGGGGCTTTCCTGCGTTAACAGCACGGCGTGGTCGATACTGCTGAGCACTTTTGCATAAGGGACGACCCAGAATTGCTGCAAACTGACCTGATCGGGATGTATGTCCATCCATGGCATATCCTGCTCGGTCAGGTAAAAGCCGTCCAGACAGACGGAAATGCCGTTTTGCTCTGCAGCGGTTGTATAGGCTGTTACGGTGTCAACGGAAAGCAGAGGATCTTCGGATATAGCGGCCTGATAAGGGTCGATTTTCGGCCTGGGGCCGGAAAGAATGACCAGATCCACACCGTCGGAGGCCATTTCCTGCATTTGTTGGACGGCAACTTCCTGAATCAGTGCTTTGTCCCAACTGCCGGCCAGGGCAATGGGGGTGGGATAGCGAACGCTGCGCAGATCCTCTTCGGTGGCGATTTTCAGGGAGGGGATGCCCAATAATTTATACTTTTTATCGGATAGATGCTGAATGTCACACAGAATGCGAATTTTGTCGCTGTTTGACAGTTGTTGGATGATATTTGAATATTTAAGCATATCTATCTCCAATCGTGGCATTTGATGATCAACGGAGTCGGGATGATTACGGGCATGACACAGAGAAACCGGTCTGTGCGATGTTCTCCGGCGGTGCGGTGCTCTCTTCGGGAGAGACGAACGGCTGTAAGATTCGGAAGAAAGTCAGGGCCAGCAGGGCAAGTACTACCAGTATACCGAACAGGACGGACAGACCCTTTTTCTTCTGACGGATCGGGTGAACGTTCAATTCTGCAATAGCCTTTCCTTTGCCGGAGGGAACGACGGTTACATCGGCCTGCGGTTCGCGGTACTGTACAGTTACCTGCCGCCCCTGGACGAGGTAATCGTATTGCCCCGAGGTCAGATGCGTAAAACAGACCCGAAAATCGGTGCACAGGTTATCAACGGCAATACCGAGCTTTGCAGTATATGTCTGCCCTGGCTTGATTTTGAGGTTTCGGTAGGAAACGGTACGACTGTCCAGTTCAGTACCATCGGTAGCCAGCTGGAAGAGGGTCAAGTCCATGCCCTCAACAGTAAAATCACCGTCGTTTACATAGCGGATGAGCAGGTATTTTTCACCGTTTTCCCGAAGAAAGAGGTAATCCTTGACGGATATGAAATTCTCAATTTGAGGGTGCTTGTATATTCCTTTGGTAATGTTCTGGTGTGCAGATGACATAGGTGCTCCTTTCCGGTCGGTCCCTTATTTCAGGAACTTCCGATCCTGGGTGAACTGGAAGAAGAAAACTGCGGCGGCGTATACAACGGCCAGCAAAAATGCGGGTAGGATCATCGAGGGATAATTCTGAGAAATGCCCTCCAAATCCGGCAAAAATCCATGCAGCAGGTTCGCGATACTGTTACCCAGCAGATAGGCCTCCAGCAGGGTCAGAAAAACAACGGCTGCACCGAAAATACCGACTTTGACAGGGGAAAAACCTACAACAGAAGGTCCGGAAATTTCCTCCCCGTTGACTTCCTGGACGGAAAGGCTGATGTAGGCAGTGTTCGAGGGCAGGGAAACGGCGCTTGTCACACCGGCAACGGTAACGGGGTCGGCTACTTCCAGAATGTCCAAGGGATGGTTGTTGACATCGAAAGGGAGAATACGGTAGCGAATGGAGCGGACCTGCTTGTCCAGCTTGCATTTCAGGAAACGACGACCGTCGTGGTCGGAAACGATGTACTGTGGGATGTAGGGGCGAACGCTTGTGCCGGACAGATAGGTGATGGCACGGCCGTTGGGGAACAGGTACTTTCGGACACCCCGATCTTTGATAGCGGCGCTGTCGGCATGAGGGACGAGCAATCGCCGAGGCAAGGCGCGAGCGGTCAAATAAACATAGAAAACAGGGCTCCCGATCAGCACGAGGAGCAGAAAAACGATGTTCAGGAAAGTGGCGATGTTAAAGCGATAATTGGAGGTGAAAATGGCCGTCAAAAAGGATAGTCCGTCAGCAAAGGTGAGGGGCTGTGCAGATAGCAGGAACAGCTCTGTGTCCAGTCGGCTTTGAGCAGACAACCGGAACATACATTTTCCGCCAAATTCATACAGCAGGTTGCCGAAAAGATCGTTGGAACAGGCGGTGATCATGGCAATATCTTCCTCTTGGAAACCGAGATTGGTCAATGCCTGCGGATCGGCCTGAAGAAGATAGTCATTGCAGGTTGCAATAACGTGTAAATTGCCCATGATGGGAGCGAAGATGACCATGGAAACGAGAATTGCCATGACAGCGCCGAGAACGCCACCCAAAAGGTTACTGTTTCTTTCGCAGAAAGAGTAATTGCTGCCGGAATAATCGGTGATCGGCCGCTCCGGCGGAAGTTTTTTCTTAATGATGTGGTTAGCGATGCGATGGAACATGCCCCTGGTCAGGAAAAAAATGAGCACGAACAGGAAAGAGGAAATCATGGAAGCCAGGGCGTTTTGCAGCGCCACAAGCTCGATATCGGAGCCGGAAATATAACCGTTGAGCTTCTGCACCAGAAACTGCAGATCTTCTGTTAGCATTTCTCCGCCGAACGAGGCGGCCGCGCCGATCAGGCTTACTCCCAGAAGCCCGATGGAAGCCAGGGGCTTCAACAGACCTGAGAACAACCCGTCTGCCAGGACGGTGGACAAAGCAAATGCGGCGAGCACGCTCAATATCAGCGTTCCCAGGCTGACCAGCGACCGAAAAAAGCCCAGGGTACGGCCACGGCGAATTTCAAAGAATGCGACCGTGGAAAATATCAGTATGATAACGGCGGAAAATAGGCTGATTGACATAGTTACGCTCCGTTCTGATATAAAAATCGATGATACTATTTTGCGACAGGGAATATACAAAAATCTACCATCCATTATATAACAGAATGTTCACAATTTCAATACAATATTGGGACCGATTTCAGTTTTGGATATTTTGACGAAAGTTGTTTTTTGTGATAAAAAGGCCTCCCAATGCCGTTGACATTGGGAGGCGAATATTCGGTTTTAGGCTTCCAGATTGATGCCGGTCTTCTTGCTGAACACATGGCAAACACTGCCATTGAAGTTGAAATGTACAGCCGTGCCTGTTTTCAGGGAAGCGATCTCCGCACCGGTCATATTCATGGTGGATACGACCAGCACCACGTCCTGTCCGAGGGCGGACACGTGCAGATGGACGGAAGAACCCATCATTTCGGAAACGTCCACAGTGGCGGAAATGCCGCTGTTTTCCAGAGTGATGTGCTCGGGACGGACACCCAAGGTGATGTCCTGCTCAGCCACGTTGTTCTTGGCGAGGGCGGCCTGCTTTTCTTCGCTCAGCGCCACAGCCAGATCGCCCAGTCGAACGGCATATTTGCCGTTTTCCTTAATGAGTTTTGCATCGAACAGGTTCATCTGGGGGGTGCCGATGAAGGTGGCAACAAACAGATTATAGGGGTGGTTGAACACTTCCTGAGGTGTGCCGATCTGCTGGATGAAACCGTCTTTCATAATGACGATACGGTCGCCCAGTGTCATGGCCTCAGTTTGGTCGTGGGTAACATAAATAAAGGTTGTATCAATACGTTCACGCAGCTTGATGATCTCGGCACGCATCTGGTTACGCAGTTTTGCATCCAGGTTGGACAGAGGCTCGTCCATCAGCATGACCTGAGGATTACGGACGATGGCACGGCCGATTGCAACTCTCTGGCGCTGACCGCCGGACAATGCCTTGGGCTTACGTCCCAGGTACTGAGTAATGTCCAAAATTTCGGCAGCCTGCTTCACGGCTTTGTCGATCTCGTCTTTGGGGGTGTGCTTCAGCTTCAGAGCGAAAGCCATGTTGTCGTAAACAGTCATGTGGGGATACAGTGCATAGTTCTGGAAAACCATGGCAATGTCACGATCCTTGGGGGGGACATCGTTGACCAGACGATCGCCGATGTACAGCTCGCCCTCGGAAATCTCTTCCAGACCGGCGATCATGCGCAGGGTGGTAGATTTGCCACAGCCGGAGGGACCGACCAGAACGATGAACTCCTTGTCCTTGACGTCCAGATTGAACTCCTGGACGGCTACGACACCCTGTTCGGTGATCTGCAGATTGACTTTCTTTTCTTCGACGGGCTCACCTTTTTTCTTTTTCTTCTTTTTGCCGTCGTCGCCGCTGAACGGGTAGATTTTTTTGACGTTTTTCAGGGTAAGTGTTGACATACATTTCGACTCTAAACGCACTGCCTCCGCAAGGTGCGCTCTCGCAGCCATCGATGAAAGATGGCACTGCATTACGGCAGGTCTCCACACTGCCGCACCGTGAGTCCACGGGGTTGATTATCCTCCTTTTTAACGAATGGGAGCTATTTTGTGGAGTAGCAACAATTCGCCAAGATATCATTATTTTAGCGCAAAACAGGGGGATAATACAATAGGACGGTTTTTACATTTTTTGCAGAGTATATTTATGCAAAATAGACAAATGCACACGCAAAAAATACAGGCTCTCCGAAAAGGAGGGCCTGTATTTGGAATAGAACATCATTATTCGCCGGATTTCTTCTTGACCACGAACAAGAGAACGATGCATCCGCCGATGGCCGCTGCCGAAATAACAACGATCAAGGCAATGAGTACAATCGTGCGAACGGGTGTCGGGGCGGCCGCTGTGGGCTCCGTTCCGTCCGGTTCCGTGGGAACGGTGGCTTCATCGTCAGGTTCGGTGGGGGCGGCAGTTCCCTCAGGCTCGGTGGGAGCGGTGGTTCCATCAGGCTCCGTTGGCTCCGTTGCATCGGGTTCGGTGGGGGTGGTATCGTCGTTGTCGGGCGTACCATTGGAGTCACTGGCAAAAGTGTATAAATGTGATACACTGTCTTGGGTCATTTCGGAGACAGGAGTTGCACCTAAACTGTCGGAATTTGTGGCGCCGATAAAGTATTGCTCCCCCTCAACCTCGGTGGTAAAGGTCATGTTTTCAGCATCCCAGTTGAAAATGGTGCCATTTTCATCGTAGTGTGCGCTGTTGCGATCAATGCAGAATTTGACCTCATCGCCGTCTTTATAGATACAGATATAGGTCTTCTGAATGCTTCTGGCCGCACTGTTCTGAATGAAATACAGCTTGTAGCCATCACCACATTGTTCAACAAAGACTTCGACAGCCTTGGAAATATCATCGGTGGTGCCCAGATATCCGGAAGTATTTTCACCCGAGATTTGGCCGTTGAAATAGTAGGTCGTATCGCCTTTGTCAATACGAAGATTGAAAGCGGTATCAACGGTGGGGATATCCATGATGACGGGCTCCTTGGGCTCGGTAGGCTCGGGCTCGGTGGGCTCCGGTTCGGTAGGTTCGGGCTCAGTGGGTTCCGGCTCAGTGGGTTCCGGTTCGGTAGGCTCCGGTTCGGTAGGTTTGGGCTCGGTGGGCTCGGGCTCGGTAGGCTCGGGCTCGGT
>CAZVMK010000026.1:0-16998 GCA_964628315.1 uncultured Oscillospiraceae bacterium | reverse complement strand
CTCCCCTTACACAGGGGAGCCAAGGGCGCTCCCGCGCCAGTGCAAAAAACGATGGTTTTTTGACAATCTCGAAAAAATCCACCGGCACGGCCGGTGGATTTTTTTAGCCTTTTTGCTCGCAATAGATGCATCGATATTCGCCTGCATCTTCGGAGGGCTTGAAAATGTGGGGCAATTCCTGCTCGGTGGCACAGATACATTTCGGGTTGTGGCATATCCGATCATAGACCAGTCCTGTTTTTTCCCGTGGTGCCTTGACGGAATCATTTGCATCTTCCAGAAGCTTTAAAATGAGCGCCATGCGCATGAATTTTCCGTTGAGTGCCTGACGGAAGTAGGCGGCACGTGGGTCTTCGTCTACGGCCACGCTGATTTCGTTGACACGGGGCAGGGGGTGCAGGATCCGCATTTCGGCCTTGGCGTGGGCCATTTTTGCAACATCCAGCACATAGCTGTCCTTTAAACGCTCATACTGCAGCTGATCGTCAAATCGCTCCCGCTGAATGCGTGTCATGTACAGTACGTCCAGCTGAGGCAGAGCATCTTCCAGAGAGGCGACCTCCTGGAATTCAATGCTGTGTTTTTCAAGAACATCTCGACGGATATAGTCGGGCAAACGCAGTTCATTAGGAGAAATCAGTACAAATCGGTTCCCTGGATAACGGCTCATGGCTTCAATCAGAGAGTGGACGGTGCGGCCGTATTTCAAATCGCCACACAGGCCGATGGTCAAATCGTTTAGCCGACCCATTTCTCTGGAAATAGTCAAAATATCGGCCAGGGTTTGGGTGGGGTGATTGTGCCCACCATCCCCTGCGTTGATCACGGGAACGGTGCCGGCCTGCGCTGCCACATAAGGCGCCCCCTCTCTGGGGTGGCGGATGGCCATGATGTCGGCATAGTTGCTGACGATCTTCGCGGTATCTGCCATACTTTCGCCCTTGGCGGCGGAAGAAGAACCGGCCTCGCTGAAGCCGATGACACTACCGCCTAACTCCAGCATGGCGGCTTCAAAGCTCAGGCGAGTACGGGTGGAGGGTTCGAAAAACAGAGTGGCTAATTTTTTATAGCGACAACATTCCCGATACTGCTGGGGGTGAGCGATGATATCGTTGGCGGTGGAAATCAGCCCGTCAAGCTCCGCTACGGAGAAATCAAGAATGGAAATCAAACTTCTCATGTTACTTTGCTCCGTATACAGCCAGATAGTTTCGAATTCTTTCTACATTTTCGGCGTTTTTGGGATCTTCTTCCAGATATTCGATGATGTCATACACCTCCACAACGGAGTAGACGGGAAAGTGAAACTGCTCTTCTATCTCGGCCATGGCACCCTTTTCGCCCTGACCCTTTTCTTTGCGATCCACCATAACGAAGACTGCACAGACCTTGACATTTTCCAAACCGGACAGCAGAGCCATGCTTTCACGGATGGCGGTGCCTGCGGTGATGACATCTTCTGTGATGACCACTTCCTGTCCGCACTGGGGGACATGTCCTACGAACAGTCCGCCCTCACCGTGGTCCTTGGCTTCCTTGCGGTTGAAGAAGAAGGGAACATTGAGACCTTCTCTGCTCAGCGCAACGGCGGTGGAAACGGCAATGGAAATGCCCTTATAGGCAGGACCGTAGAGCACGGCCTCTTTGCGCCCCAGTTTGTCCAGATAGGCTTTGGCGTAGAATGAGCCTAACCGCGCGATCTCATCGCCGGTTTTGATATTGCCGGCGTTGATAAAATAGGGGATCTTACGGCCGGATTTCGCAGTGAAATCGCCAAATTTCAGAACGCCTGCCTCTTGCAGAAAATCGATAAATTCTCTTTTATAGCTTTCCATATTTATGCTCCTCTTTTAATCGCAGAATTCAGTTACGCAACGTTCGTATGCGGCAACGGGATCGGCCGCGGCGGTGATGGGACGGCCGACAACGATGTAATCGGAACCGATGGCCTTGGCCTGGGCAGGGGTCATGACCCGTTTCTGGTCGCCGGTCTCACCATCGGCAAATCGAACGCCAGGTGTGATGGTCAAGAAGCTTTGACCGCAGTGCTCATGCACTTTACCTGCTTCCAGGGGAGAGCAGACGATGCCGTCCAGACCGGCATCTTTGGCAACTTGCGCATAGTGCATGACCACCTGGTCCATGGGCTTTTCAATGAGCAGGTCGTGTTCCAGGGCGGCCTGGTCGGTGGAAGTCAGCTGGGTGACGGCAATGAGCAGGGGACGGCTACCATCGGGACGGGTCAGTCCCTCCAGAGCGGCTTTCATCATGGCTCCGGTGCCGGCGGCGTGGAGATTGGTGATGTCCACGTCCAGTTTGCTCAATACGGCCATGGATTTTTTGACCGTATTGGGAATGTCGTGCAACTTCAGATCCAGAAAAATTTTGTGCCCCCGCGCCTTGATTTGACGGACAATTTCCGGCCCCTCGGCATAATAAAGTTCCATGCCGATCTTTACAAAAGGTTTACGGGTGGTAAACTTATCCAGAAAAGCGAAAGTTGCCTCCTTAGATGAAAAATCGCAGGCGATGATCACGTCTTTACCCATTTTTTATCCCTCCTATAATTTCTTTTAAACTTTCAATATTGTACTGCTTCATTACACGGGGAAGATCTTCGATGATATCCCGACAAATATAGGGACGAACAAGGTTCGCCGCACCAATCTCCACCGCCGTCGCACCGGCCAACATCATCTCAATCACATCTTCGGCACTCTGCACACCGCCGATGCCGATGACGGGGATGTGTACAGCCTGGGCGACCTGATAGACCATTCGCACCGCCACGGGGAAAATGGCAGGGCCGGAAAAACCGCCCATGGTATTGGCGATGATCGGTTTTTTGGTTCGCAGGTCAATGCGCATCCCCAGCATGGTGTTGATCAGGCTGATACCGTCCGCCCCTGCATCCTCACAGGCCTTGGCGATGGATACGATATCCGTTACGTTGGGAGAAAGCTTGATGATGACGGGCTTGGAAGTGACCGCTTTGACCGCTTTTGTGACTTTGGAGGCGGCTTCCGGCGAGGTACCGAAGCTCATTCCACCGCCGTGGACATTGGGGCAGGAAATATTCACTTCCAGCCATCCGACCTGGGGCTGCTTGTCCAGTTTCTCACAGGTGTAGGCGTATTCGTCCACAGAAAAACCGGAAACATTGGCCATGACCGGCTTGTGGAAGCATTGTGCCAGCTTGGGCAGTTCCTGAGAAATGACCACATCAACGCCTGGATTTTGCAGTCCCACGGCGTTTATCATGCCTGCACTGCACTCGGCAATACGGGGCGTGGGATTGCCAAAACGGGGATCTTTCGTGGTTCCTTTAAAGGAAAAGGTGCCAAGGCAGTTGATATCATACAACTGAGCGTATTCGTAACCGTAACCGAAAGTTCCCGAAGCGGGGATGACCGGATTATCCAGGGTGATGCCGCATAATGAGACACTCAGGTCCATAAAATCTCCTCCTTTCGCAAAACAGGGCCCTCTTTGCAGATGCGCTTGTTGCCGCTGATGGTTTGGCAGGAGCAGCCCATACAGGCGCCAAAGCCACATCCCATCCGCTTTTCAAAGCTGAGCTGCCCCGATGTTTTGGTGGCACCGTATACGGCCTTGAGCATAGGCTCGGGGCCGCAGGCATAGAAGTGGGTGTAATTTTCAGACAGTGCATCGGTGACGAAGCCCTTAGTGCCGTAGCTGCCATCAACGGTGGTGACAGTCACCTGGCACCCCAGCGCTCTGAATTCATCTTCGTAGAAAATCTCGGCTTTGGTGTTAAATCCCAAAATCACCTGTACACGCTTGCCGCTGTCGATCAGTTTTTTTGCCAGATGATACATGGGCGGAACGCCCACACCGCCGCCAATGAGCACCGGTGCATCTCCGGCACAGGTCAGGTCATATCCATTGCCCAGGCCGGTCAGAACGTCCAGCTGATCTCCCTTTTTCATGGCGGCCATGTCTGCGGTGCCTTTGCCGACCACCTTGTAGATGATGGTCAGGCTATGCTCATCGTAGTCACAGACGGAAATTGGGCGGCGCAGAAATCGACCGGTCAGTTGAATGTTGACGAACTGCCCAGGAGCGGTAATGGCGGAAGTGTCACCCAGCAGATGCATTCGGTAAACACAGTTTGTCAGAGGAGTATTGGCCTCAACGGTAAAAATACTTTGTTTCATGGCATTTTCCTTACGCATCGATGGTGGAGATGGTCAATGTGGTCTCTTCCAGTACGTCCAGCAGCACCTTTACGGTGTCAAGGGCGGTGAAGATGGTCACATTGTGCTCCGTGGCGATTTGGCGGATCTTACTGCCGTCCTGAGAGTCGGAGCCCAGATTACGGGTGTTGATCACGTAAGCAATATGGCCCTGGCGCAGTGCGTTGGGAATTTCGTCGCTGCCTTCGGAGATCTTTTTTAAAACATGGGTGCGAATGCCGTTTTCTTTCAGGAATTGGGCGGTACCGGAGGTGGCTTCAATGTTAAATCCCAGGTTGTAGAAGCGGCGGATCAGGGGCAGTGCTTCCTGCTTGTCTCTGTCGGCAATGGTAGCGAAGACTGTACCATAGTTCTGCAATTTTGTTCCTGCGGCCTGGAGGGCCTTATAGAGGGCACGTGTCATTGTGTTATCATAGCCGATGGCTTCACCGGTGGATTTCATTTCGGGGGACAGGTAGGCATCCAGACCGTGGATCTTATTGAAAGAGAAAACGGGTGCCTTGACGTACCAGCGTTTCTTTTCTTCGGGATAAATGTCGAAAATGCCCTGCTCTTTCAGAGATTTGCCCAAAATCACCTCGGTGGCGATATCGGCAAGGCTGTAGCCTGTGGATTTCGACAGGAAAGGAACGGTTCGGGAGGAGCGGGGGTTGACTTCAATGATGAACACGTTGTCATCCTTGTCCACGATAAATTGAATGTTGAACAGGCCGATAATGCCAATGCCCAAACCCAGTTTCTTGGCGTATTGCAGGATCAGTCCCTTGACCTTGTTGGAGATGGAAAAGGCAGGATATACGGAGATGGAGTCTCCCGAGTGAACACCGGTGCGCTCTACGAGCTCCATAATGCCAGGAACAAAAACGTCACGTCCGTCACAGATGGCATCGATCTCCACTTCACGACCCTCAATGTACTTGTCGACCAGGACGGGCTTGTCTTCGTCGATTTCCACGGCGTTGCGCAGATAATGATGCAGCTGCTTTTCGTTAGCCACGATCTGCATGGCACGGCCGCCCAGAACGAAAGAGGGACGAACCAACACGGGATAGCCGATTTCCGCGGCTGCGGCAATGCCGTCCTCGATTTTGGTGACAGCACGGCCTTTCGCACGGGGAATGTGCAGGCTTTCCAGCAGATTTTCAAAGGCGTTGCGGTCTTCGGCTTTGTCGATGGCGGCACAGTCGGTTCCGATAATTTTAACGCCACGATCTGCCAGAGGCTGTGCCAGGTTGATAGCCGTCTGGCCACCCAGAGAGGCAATGACACCCTCCGGCTTTTCAAATTCGATGATGTTCATCACATCTTCGGTGGTCAGGGGCTCAAAGTACAGCTTGTCAGCAGTGGTGTAGTCGGTGGAGACGGTTTCGGGGTTGTTGTTGATGATAATAGCTTCGTAACCGGCTTTTTGAATGGTCATAACAGCGTGGACAGTGGAGTAATCAAACTCGACACCCTGACCGATGCGGATGGGGCCGGCGCCCAGTACCAGTATCTTTTTCTTATCCGTGCGAATGGATGCGTTTTTTCCCTGATAGGAGGAATAAAAGTAGGGAATATAGGCACCGGTATGGCAGGTATCCACCATGCGGAATGCGGGCATCAGGCCGATTTCTTTTCTGCGTTGCCAGATTTGGACCTCCCCAACGCCCCAGAGCCGTGCAATGTACTTGTCGCTAAATCCCATAGCTTTGGCGGCTTTCAGTGCCTCGTCGCTATGGTCTTCTTTCAGCCTTGCCTCCATGGCCACGATCTTGGCAATGGAGTGCAGGAAGAAAGGCGTGATCTGGGTGATCGCGTGCAGATCGTCAATGCTTTCCCCACGGCGGAGCAACTCCGCCACGGCAAAAACATTATCGTCACGGAATTTTTGAATATACGTCCTCAACTCATCGGTGGAGAAACTGTCGAATTTGGGCAAATGGAAGTGGCAGGCTCCGATTTCCAGAGAGCGAACACCTTTGAGCAGGCACTCCTCCAGAGTCGAGCCGATCCCCATCACTTCGCCGGTGGCTTTCATCTGGGTGCCCAGCAGATTGGTGGCGGAGGCAAATTTATCGAAGGGGAAACGGGGAAGCTTTGCGATAACATAGTCCAACGCCGGCTCAAAAGCGGCATTGGTGTTGGCAATGGCAATTTCTTCCAAAGTCATGCCGACGGCGATTTTGGCGGTGACACGGGCGATGGGATAGCCGGAAGCCTTAGAGGCCAGTGCCGAAGAACGGGATACTCTGGGGTTGACTTCGATCAGGTAATACTCGCTGCTGTGGGGTTCCAGTGCAAATTGGACATTGCAGCCGCCCTCGATTTTCAACTCGCGGATCAGAGCCAGGGCAGCATTTTCGAGCATTTTTTCATCGCTTTCGCTCAACGTCTGGATGGGAGCGACCACCAGAGAGTCGCCGGTGTGAACGCCAACGGGGTCGATGTTTTCCATGCCGCAGATGGTGATGGCGTGATCGACCGAGTCACGCATGACTTCAAATTCGATTTCCTTGTAACCCTTAACGGATTTTTCTACCAGAACCTGGTGGACGGGGGACAGCTTGAACGCATTCATGCCGATCTCTACCAGTTCTTCCTCGCTGTAAGCAAAACCGCCGCCGGTGCCGCCCAAGGTAAACGCAGGGCGAAGCACAACGGGATAGCCGATTCGAAGGGCCGCCGCTTTTGCTTCTTCGATGGAGTAGGTGATCTCCGAGGGAATGACAGGCTGACCGATGGACTGGCACAGTTCTTTGAACAACTCACGGTCTTCTGCCCGTTCAATGGAGGCGGAGGAGGTGCCTAAAAGTTGCACCCGACATTCTTTCAAAATGCCCTTTTTCTCCAACTGCATGGCAAGGTTCAGACCGGTTTGACCGCCGATACCAGGCAAAATGGCATCGGGTCGCTCATAGCGGATGATCTTGGCGATGTATTCCAGTGTCAGAGGTTCCATATATACTTTGTCGGCGATAGCGGTGTCGGTCATGATGGTGGCAGGGTTGCTGTTGCATAGCACCACCTCGTAGCCCTCTTCTTTCAGCGCCAGACAGGCTTGGGTGCCGGCGTAGTCGAACTCTGCGGCCTGGCCGATGACGATGGGACCGGAACCGATGATGAGAATTTTTTTGATATCGTTACGCTTTGCCATGATTTTTCCTCCTAAATCTCTTTTGCTTTATAGACGATCTCACCGTTGCAAACGGTGGCGATACATTTTCCGAATACCTGCCAGCCCTGGAAAGGAGTGGCTTTTCCCTGAGAAAGAAACGTGCTGGGGTCGATGGCATAGGATGCATTCATATCCCATACGGAGTAATCAATGCCCAAAGGAATATGAAAACGCTTACGGGGAGCCGTGACCAGCAGTTCCAGCAACCGTTCCATGGAAATAATGCCTTCTTTTACAAGGTAGGTATACAAAATGGGGAAAGCGGTTTCCAGTCCCACAATGCCAAAGGCGCTTTTTTCAAGACCACGATTTTTTTCTTCGAAAGAATGGGGCGCGTGGTCGGTGGCGATCATGTCAATGGTACCATCCTGAAGACCCTCAATCAGCGCCTGCCGATCGGAGCTGTCCCGCAGAGGGGGATTCATTTTGAAACGGCCATCTTCCTGCAAAAAACTGTCATCCATCACCAGGTAGTGGGGGGCGGTTTCGCAGGTCACGTCGACCCCACGGGCTTTGGCGGCACGGATCAGCTCTACGCTTTCACGGGTGGAAATGTGGCAGACGTGATAACCGCAACCGATTTTTTCCGCCAACTGTAGATCCCTTTGAATCTGGCGCCATTCGCTTTCACTGCAAATACCTCTGTGACCGTGCTCTGCGGCATAGTGACCATCGTGAATGTAGCCGCCGCGAAGCAGGGAATTATCCTCGCAGTGGGCAACGATCAGCTTGCCGAGAACTTTGGCCCTTTCCATGGCCTCAGCCATTCTTTCCGCCTGCTGAATGCCTTTCCCGTCATCGGAAAAAGCAATCGCCTGAGGCGCCATGCCCTCCAAGTCGGCTAATTTCTGTCCCTGTTGCCCTTGGGTGATGGCGCCATAGGGGTAGACATGAATGCAGCTGCTGCTTTTGATCAGCTCCAGCTGTTGCCGCAGGTGGGGAACACTGTCCGGTACGGGGTCCAGGTTCGGCATGGTGCATACCGCTGTGTAACCCCCGTGAGCCGCAGCTCGTGCGCCGCTGAAAATGGTCTCTTTATAAGAAAAACCAGGCTCTCGGAAGTGAACATGCACATCACAAAAGCCTGGAAAAACGGTGTATTGGGGAATATTGGAGAAAATGGGATGAATAGAGCCGGAAATGGAAGAAATAGAGTCGGAAAGTTGAGGATCAACATGAATATAAGATAAATTCCACTGATTCTGTGTCATAAAAATGTCCTCCTTTTCGTCATAAGAAAAGGCTAGATCCTGCTGCTGCAACGCAGCCCTCGGAGTAGCCCTTTGGAATTCTAACACGGGAAAATTGAAATGTCAAGAAAAAATATGGGGCATTCTGTAAAAAAGCGGCTCTCCAAGGAGAGCCGCTTAGGGTCAGTTGGTGTAATTGTCGAAGTAACCCTGTACCAGAATGACGGGCGTGCCCTTGTCGCCGGAGCCGCTGGTCAGGTCACACAGGGAACCGATCAGGTCCGTTAAACGGCGGGGCGTGGTGCCCTGGGAGGCCATACTACCGACAAGTGAGCCGTTTTTCGCCCGAATGGCTCCCTCAATAGCCGCTTTCAGTTCGCTGCCGGAAAGAGCGGCAAAATCGTTGTCGGCAAGGTATTTCAGCTTCAGTTCGTTGGGCGTGCCCTCCAGGCCGAGGGTGTGACCGGCCGAAACGCTGGGGTCAGCCAACTCCCAGATGTGACCGACGGGGTCTTTGAAAGCGCCGTCGCCGTAAACCATGACCTCCACGTGTTTGCCGGTACGCTCCAGGAACTGATTTTGAATATCCAGAACAAGTTCGGTGCAATCTCTGGGGAACAGCTTGATGGTATCTTCCGTGGATTTGTTGGAGCCCAGTAGACCAAAATGTTCGTTATAGCCGCTACCGTTGACGGGAGCGGTCAAAATTTCGTCCAATCCGTAAACTCTTTCAGCACCGGCGGCCAGCAGCAGTCGATGGGTACGCTGACGGGTGTGGATATCGCAATGGAGCACATTTTTGGTATAGTTGAGGATGGTGCGACAGTCATTGGCAAAAATGACTTCCACTTCGGCACCCATTTCACGGATCAGATCGGAATAATAGCTGACGTAATCCACGCCGGTAAAGGGGTGGGGATTAGAGCCGAACAGCGCACGATATTTTTCCAGAGTGAGCACATCGGAGTAGGGATTGACACCGGCTTCGTCCAGCTGATCCAGTGACACCAGCGCATTTCCAACTTCGTCAGAGGGATAGGACAGCATCAATACGATCTTTTTTGCGCCTTTGGCAATGCCGCGCAGACAAATGGCAAATCGATTTCGTGACAAAATGGGGAAAATCAGGCCGATGGTTTCGCCGCCCAGCTTGGCGCGCACATCGTCGGCAATGGCGTCAATGGATGCGTAGTTGCCCTGGGCACGAGCCACAACGGACTCGGTGACAGCAACAACGTCCCGATCACGCAGGGAAAACCCTTCGCTTTCGGCGGCTTCCAGAACACTGTCTACCACGATTTTGGACAAGTGGTCGCCCTGACGGATGATGGGGCAACGAATACCCCGTGAGGTTGTTCCGATTTTTCTCTCCATAGCGATGCCTCTTTCTTCGGCTCATGGCCGAGTATGGTGAAATGTTATTCGTGGAAAAAACCACGGAATTCATTGTCTTACATTTTAACAAAAAAATCAAGAGGGAATTGTATATTCTGCCAAATTATCTTTTCCAGGTGGAACGGGAGAACAGAGCGAGGATGGGGAAAAGCCCCAGACGACCGGCCAGCATATCGAAAATAAGGATAAGCTTGCTCAGTGCGCTGTAGGCACCAAAATTGCAGGTGGGGCCTACCTGTTCCAGACCAGGGCCGATATTGTTGATACAGGAGAGGACGGCGGTAAAATTGGTCCCGAAAGAGAAATTATCCAGGGAGATCACCAGAAAACTGAGGAAAATGATCAACACGTAGGCAATCAAAAAGGCATGAGCGGTGTCGATCACTTTTTCGTCGACCACACGGCCGTTGATACGGATGGCCTGCACCTGATGGGGGTTGCGCAGTTGATTGACCCGACGTTTCAGGCTCTTCACGATCAAAAGCAGACGGGAGCATTTAAATCCGCCGCTGGTGGAACCGGCGCAGGCACCCACCATCATCAGAATGACCAGTACCGCCTTTGAGAAAGCGGGCCAGCTGTCATAGTCGCAGGAAGAATAACCGGTGGTGGAGATGATGGAAGTGACCTGAAATGCGGCATGGCGTACTGTTTCGGCCAGCGTGCCGTAGGAAGTGCGGATGTTCAGAACGATCAAAACGATGGAAACGGCAACCAAAATCAGATACAGGCGGAGTTCTTCGTCTTTGAATACGCTTTTGACCTGCTTGATGAGGAGCAGATAATAGCAGGTGAAATTGATGCCGAACAGGAACATGAATACGGTGGTCACGTTTTGGATATAGGGAGTGCAACCGGCCATGGAGTCGTTGTAAATGCCCAAACCGCCGGTACCGGCAGTGCCGAAAGCGGTGCAGAGCGCATCCAGCAGGGGCATATCGCCCAACAGCAGAAAAATAAGATTCATGCCGGTCAGCACAATGTAGATCACATAGGGAATGGCGGCACTTTGGCGCATTTTGGGCACCAGCTTGCCCACGTCAGGACCAGGGCTTTCCGCTTTCAGCAGGTGAATGGTATAACCGGCGCCCTGACCGCCTGGAACCAATGCCAACAACAGCGCCAGCACACCCATACCGCCCAACCAGTGGCTGAAACTGCGCCAGTAAAGAATGCTTTTGGACAGGCATTCCACGTCTGACAAAACAGAACAACCGGTGGTGGTGAAGCCGGAGATGATTTCGAAAAAAGCATCGATGTAGCTGGGAATTTCCCCAGAGAGCCAAAACGGGAGAGAGCCGAAAAGACTCATTACGATCCAGCTCATGCCGACACAAACCATGCCCTCCCGAGAGTTGAAGTTGCTGTCTGCTTTGTTGCAAAGAAGCATGAGTACACCGGAAGTGACCAGAATGAGGGAAAAGGCGCCGAGAAAGGCTTTCAGCGCCGCCCATTCTGCGAAGATCAGCCCGATGAGCATAGCCGGAAGCATGAACAGTGCTTCGATCAGCAGGATCTTGTAGGCGAAGCGCCCAATCATTTTATAGTTCATATACGACCTTCTTACGCAAAGATATCGTTTACCTGCCGCAGAGAACCGCGGCGGCTGGTGACGGCAACGATGGTGTCGCCCTCAAGGAAAATCGAATTACCGTTGGGTATCTCCGTCTGAGCGCCATGGGTGATGCTGACCAGAAGCACATCCGGCCGCAGGCGGATCTCTTTCAGGGGCGTGCCGTGATGGAGGGTATGCTCGTCCACGCGGAATTCAACTGCTTCGACCTGACCGTCGGCGATGGTGTGAACACTTTCGGCGGTGCCGGACTGGTTGTTCATAGCGCGAACATAGCGGATGATGGTATCACAGCAAAGATCTCTGGGGGAAATAACACTGCCCAGGGACAAATTGTGGCTGATACTGCGGTTTTCCGTGTGCCCCAGTTTGGTGATGACCTGCGGAACACCACGGGTATTGGCATAAAGGGAAACGATCATGTTCAATTCGTCCGTACCCGTCAGGGCGACCAGTGCATCGCAGGTGGAAAGGCCGTAATCTTCCAGCAGGGATTTGTCGGTGGCATCGCCGTTGATAATGGTCGCATCCGGCAAGGTGGCGGCCAATGCCTCGCACTGGGCACGGTCCTGCTCGATCAGGCAGACGGAAACACCGTCACGGCATAGCTGCTGGGCAAGGTAAAAGCCGATACGGCTACCGCCGCAGAGAATGACCTTGCGGGCCCGCCGTGTGATGATGCCCAGATTTTTCAGCAGAACGGAAAGGCTGTTGCTGGGTGCCGTGACAAAAATACGGTCACCCTCCTGCAATACAAATGTACCGCCAGGAGTGATGGCAGTGCCGTTTCGCAGAACGGCGCAGACCAGAATTTTACATTTAACGATATTATTCAGGGCGTTGAGGGTGACACTGCGCAGTTTGCTGTTGCGGTCGATGTGGAGCTCTACAATGGCGGTCAGACCGTTGGCAAAAGTATCCCTTTGCAAAAAACCGGGGAAACGGAGCAGACTTTCGATTTCACTGGCGGCCTGCTGTTCGGGGTTGACAGACAGGGAAAGCGCGAAAACATCACGCATGGAATAGATCTGCTGGGTATATTCGGGGTTGCGGACACGGGCGATGGTGTGCAACTGGGAATTCAGACCGTGGGCGGTGGTACAGCAAAGCAGATTTACCTCGTCCTTGCTGGTGGCGGCAATGAGCAGATCCGCGTTCATGACACCGGCCTGCTGTAAGACCTGCATGGAGGCGCAGTTGCCACGAACACCGATCACATCGCAGTCTTCGCAAACATCGGACAGGACGGCGGGGTCGGAGTCGATCAATGTCAGGTTATAGCCCTCTTCGGAAAGGCGTCGGGCAAGGGTCCTGCCGACTTTGCCACTGCCTGCAATGATAATGTTCATAAAAGATCTCCTTTTGGCATAAAAATCCAATCACGGTCATTATACTCCGTTCCGAAAAAATTTGCAATAGGGAAAGCAGGCAGGACAGCACGGCGCTCACCGCAGAAAATTCAACAATTCTTGATTTTTTAAGATTTAATTAAAATACTTGCAAAAAGGTCGTACCTATGCTATACTGTCACCAATCGAGGGGGATATCTCCCAAGGGCAAAAAAATAAAATGAGAGGTATAAACCATGAAAAAACTGTTGTGTGGCGTTCTGATCGTTGTGATGATGCTGTCTCTGGTTGCCTGTGGCAACAAGCTGAGCGGTACTTATGTGAGCAAGGGTGAATACATCACTTATGAGTTCAGCGGCAGTAATGTAACACTTACTGTGAAGAGCCTGATCAAGACCATTGAGATGAAGGGTACATACGAAATCAAGGATGATAAGATTACCATCAACATGGAAGAAGATAACTCCGGTTTGATCGATATCATCTCTGGTGTCGAGGCTCTTGTTGGCATTGAGGGCTTGTCTGATGCACTCACGAGCGGTACTCACGAATTTGAGAAGACCGATGATGGCATTAAGATCGATGGAATGGAACTGACCAAAAAGTAATTAAGCAACAAAAATCCCACTGCGGTTGCAGTGGGATTTTTACTGTTTTACGGTTGGGCCAGTTTGCGACAAGCGGCGGCAAGCTCCTGCAAGGTGGAGCAGGAGGCCATGGGAACAAGAGATTGCATCATCTGTACCGAGTGTATATAACGCCACTTTCGCTGAGGAATGGGATTGAGCCAGACCACTTTTCCGGCGTTTTGCCGCAGTTTTTGAACGGCGGCAACAGCACGGGGCTGGTCGATGGTTTTGGTGTCGGAGAGAATGAGCACCGTCGTGGCAGGGGTGATGGGGCAGGGCTTTTGTTTCAGAAGCATATCCAGCGCTCGGCCCAAATCGGTCCCTCGCCCGTAAAGTCCGAGAGAGCGGATGTAGCTGCGGAATTTATCCATGTTCTCAAGAGCAAAGGCATCAGCTTCGAAAATTTCTTCGGAGAAAACGAAAGTGCGACAGTTGCCGCTGGCGTGATCCAGAGCCTGAATGAACCGCAGAGCGAATTCCGAAAATTGGATCATGGAGCCGGACACATCACATATCAGCAGCAAATTTCGCTTTTTTGTCCTTTTCCTGCGGTAGTGGAGCCGATAGAAACTGCCACCGCTTTCCAGACCTTTGCGAATGGTCCGGCGAAAATCCAGGGCACTGCCGTGTCCGCTGGGATGACGCTTGGCGGCCAGTTCGCCGTTGATTTGCTGGGCTACCGATTGAATCAGCGCCACCGCCTTTGGAATTTCGATATCCTTGAACTGGGAAATGTCCCGATACATCATTCCTACTTCGGGGTCCAGGGCTTCCACGCCCTGAGCAGCATCTTCCATCATCATCTGCTGCTCCAGGATGGCCTTGGCAAAGACGGAATGAATGAAATCGCCGTAAAGGTTCGGATTTCGCTGGGCATTATCCCGATATTTGTCCATGAATTTTTGAAGTTTTTGCCGTTCTTCTTCACCCATGGCACCATAGGAGCGGCGCTGCTCCTCGGATAGATTTTCGGGCAACTCATCTTCCGCAAGGGTCTGCTGTATCTGCTGCTCCTGTTGCGCCTGCTCCTGCGCCTGACGGCGGATTTCCTCTTCGCTGAGGAAAAAACCATCGAAAGCTTTGTCAAAAACCAGCTGTTCCGGTCGGGATTTGGCAAAAACGGTCCGCAGTGCGGTCTTTACCAGCGCACGGTCTTCAAATCCCAGTTGAGAAAGTAGCCGACAGGCATCTGCAGTTTCCTGGGGTGTGACAGGCAACCCCTCCATCCGAAGAATGCGCGCAAAAGCAGAGATTTTTTCAAGGTAAACCTGAGGGTCAACCATGGTGGTGGCCTCCGCAATGATGGCAATGTGTTTGCTCAAGGGCAGCCATGTCCTCGTTGTTTTTCAGAATGAAACCGGCGGTGGCACTGACGGCCTCCGGTGTCAGCTCCCGAATGCCCAGTGCATCCAACGCCGCCGCCCAATCCAGCGTTTCGGCAATGGAGGGTTTTTTCAGGATGGACTCGCTCTGGCGCAGTTTCTGAGTGGCAACGGCGATCTGGGCGCAGAGTCGGTCGTCAATGTGGGGCATTTTCGCACGCAAAATAGCCAGCTCCTTTTCCATATCGGGGTATTCGATGTAAAGGTAAGCACAGCGGCGGCGCAGTGCTTCCGACAGGGGACGGGCTCGATTGGAAGTCAGCACTACAAAGGGGATGGAGCGGGCCTTGATCGTGCCGATTTCGGGGATGGAAACCTGCATATCGCTGAGCAGTTCCAGAAGAAAGGCTTCAAATTCCTCGTCGGACTTGTCAATCTCGTCAATGAGTAGAACCACCGGTTTTTCGGAGCGGATGGAGCGTAGCAGGGGACGTTCCAGCAAATATTCATCGCTGAAAAGTGCTTTGGTGAGCTTGTCCTTATCCTGTTCGTTCATGTTGATTTGGATGGATAAAAGCTGCTTTTGGTAGTTCCATTCGTAAAGTGCCTTGCTTTCATCCAGACCTTCGTAGCACTGCATTCTGACCAGCTCCCGATCCAGCGCTGCGGCCATGACCTTGGCAATTTCCGTCTTGCCTACGCCGGCGGCACCCTCTACCAGCAAGGGCCGCCCCAGTTGCAACGCCACAGCTAAGGTGGTGGCCATATTTTCGTCGTAAATATAATGACATTCGTCCATTTTGGCTTTTAAAGTCTGTAAATCCATGGTATTTCCTCCTTCTATTTGATATATAGTATATCAGAACGATGGAAAAAAGGCAATTGGAAATCCAACGAAAAACGTCGCGAAAGGGAATGCACCGATGGCGGAGCGCCTGTCCTCGACAAAAAATTTGGAAAAATTTATGAATTACCTATTGACAAACGGGGTAAATGAGAGTATGATAGCTCTGCGATTAGCGATGGCTAACCAAAATGTGAGAGCAAGGTGATATTATGAACCTGACAACTGCACAGGAGGGCAAGGAATACATCATCTCCCGTATCGAAACCGATGATGAAGAGCTGAATTCGTTCCTGTTTTCTTTGGGTTGCTATAGCGGAGAACCGATCACAGTCGTTTCCCGTCGCAGGGGAAGCTGCACCGTGTCTGTCAAAGATGGCCGCTACAGCATCGACAATCAGCTGGCCGAAGCGATCATTTTGCAGTGATCGTTGCACAGGTGGTCGGCTGATTGCCTTTTGAACAGAAGTTAGCTTAGACTAACCAAACATCGTATTTCCACAGATGATTCTGTATTTTGTATACCTTGAAGGAGGAATGAAAGATGAGAATTGCTTTTGCGGGCAATCCAAACTCTGGTAAAACCACCATGTACAACGCCCTGACCGGACGAAATGAGAAGGTCGGCAACTGGGCCGGTGTTACCATTGACAAAAAAGAGGCTTTGATCAAGAAAGCCTACGCAGGGGATAAGGAACTGGTAGCAGTGGACCTGCCTGGCGCTTACTCCATGTCTCCGTTTACATCCGAAGAAAGCGTTACCAGTGCCTATGTACGCAACGAAAACCCCGATGTGATCGTCAACATTGTTGATGCGACCAATCTGAGCCGAAGCCTGTTCTTCACAACACAGTTGCTGGAACTGGGTATTCCCGTTGTGGTTGCGTTGAACAAGGCGGACGTGAACAAGAAAAAGCAGACCAAGATCGATTCTGAGCTGCTGTCGAAAAAATTGGGCTGTCCGGTGGTGAATACCACCTCTACCACCCATGAGGGCTTGACCGAAGTGGTGAAAGCTGCTGTTGCCCACGCCGGTAGTGTTCAAAAGGCTCCCTATGATGAGGGCAATGTGGACCTGACGGACAAAAAGGCTGTGGAAGCATCCGACCGGAAGCGTTTTGAATTTGTCAACGGCATCGTTGCCAAGGTCGAGAGCCGTAAGGTGTTCACCAAGGATAAGAATTTCCAGGATAAGATCGATGCGGTCATCACACACCCCATCGCCGGCCTGCCCATTTTTGCACTGGTCATGTTCCTGGTGTTCCAAATCTCTCAGGCCTGGGTCGGTCCCTGGATCGCCGAGGGCTATGAGTTTGAAAACG
>CAZVMK010000025.1:0-17218 GCA_964628315.1 uncultured Oscillospiraceae bacterium | reverse complement strand
AAAGACTGTCGAAGTGATGTGCTCGATGGTCTTTTTTGTAGCTGTATAACTTTAATTGCTACTTTACGAATTGAAGGTTTCCGACAAACGGACAAATGAATTATTTGACATCGGGATGGATTTATTTTGCGCAATGTGGTAAGATTACAGAGAAAAAATGTTAGGTAATGGGTAAGGAGGTGCCACATGGAGGATAGAAAAATCATCATGATGCTGTTTGAACGGGCAGAAAGCGCCATCGATGCCCTACAGCAGAAATTCGGTAAACTCATCTATAAGATCTGCCTGAATATTTTGCAAGTGCCCCAGGATGCACAGGAATGTACAAACGATACATATCTGGCGCTGTGGAATGCCATCCCACCTGCAGAGCCTGAGCCCTTGACACCCTATGTATGCCGCACGGGGCGCAATGTGGCGCTGAACCGCCTGCGCATGGACGGAGCGAAGAAACGGGACGGTGGTTACGCCCTGTCCCTGGATGAACTGGCGGAGTCTATCCCAGACCGTTGCATGGAAGAAAAAATCAGTGCCAAAGTCATGGGACAGGCCATAGATGCGTTCCTGGCACAGCAGAGCCGTGAAAATCGGGTGCTGTTTTTGAGGCGCTACTGGTTCGGAGATACTGTGGCAGAAGCGGCAAAGGCCATCGGTATATCCGCCAACAGTGCTTCCGTACGCCTGCATCGGATCAGAGAAAAGTTGAAAGAATATTTGACAGAAAGGGAGCTTTATTATGAATGAAAAATTAGCCGATGCATTGAACGAAGTTCGGGACAGCCATATTCAGGAAGCGGCAAAGCCCCAAAAATCGAAGAAAAAGCTGGTGCTGCGTGTGGCCGCCGCCGCGGCAATGGTGGCGCTGGTCATCGGGGTCGCCCTTGCACCGCCAACGGTGACGGCAACGGCGGTCAGCTTGCCGGAAGAAAGCAGATCCTATGGCAGCTATGATAAAGCCAGAGTGACATCGGAAGCCCTGTCGGAATTTTATGTTCAGGCTTCCTCCCAGTTCCTTGACGGAACGAAAAACGGAGTGTGGTCTCCGGCGAATGCTTTTATCGGTTTGGCCATGGTGGCAGAATTGGCGCAGGGCGAAAGTCGACAGCAAATACTTGACCTGTTTGGCGTAGAGGATATGGAAACGTTGCGCAGCTATGCCACCGATATTTGGGAAGCGGCTCACCATGACAAAAAGAATCAGGAAAGTTCCCTGGAAAATTCCCTGTGGCTGGACGAGAGCCTTTCCTATGAACAGCAGGCCATGGATGATCTGTCCTATTATTACTATGCTTCCGTCTACAAAGGACAGATGGGCAGTAAGAAAATGAACAACGCCATCGGCGCATGGCTGGAGCGCAATACCGGCGGAATGCTGAAAAAATCGTCGGACAGCGTATCCCTGTCGCCGGAGACCGTTATGGCCATCTATTCGACCATTTATTTCCAGAGCAAGTGGGATGATGAGTTCAGTAAGTCCGATAATACCGAGGGCACGTTCCACAGCCCCACAGGGGATACCACGGTGACCTATATGAACAAAGACCTGGCGGAGATGAACTATTATTGGGCGGATCATTTCAGCGCGGTATGTCTGGGGCTGAAAAACGGAAGCGAAATGTGGTTCATTTTGCCTGATGAGGGGTATACCACCGACGATATTTTGACGGATGGGCAATATATGCAAATGATCGCAGGAAACTGGGATAACGGCAAAGCCTATAAGGTCAATCTTTCTGTGCCGAAATTCGACATTACTTCCGGCCTTGATCTGCAGCAGGGGCTGGAGGAAATGGGTGTGACGGATGTGTTCAACGGAGAACGGTCCGATTTTTCCGCGCTGACAGCGGATGTGCCTGTTTGCCTGACAGGGGCCAATCAAAACGTTCGCCTGACCATCGATGAGGAAGGCGTAAAGGGAGCGGTTTATATCGAGATTCCTGGCGCCGGAGCTATGGAACCGCCACAGGAGATCGTAGATTTCATTTTGGACAGACCTTTTGTGTTCGTCGTTTCTGCCAGAACGGTTCCACTGTTTGTGGGAACCGTGGCTCAGCCCTAAATGCCACAAAACGCGACCCTTTGAAAAAGGGCCGCGTTTTGCATGGGGAATATTAAATCAATTCCACAGCAGAGCCTTTAAAGGAGCCTTTGGATTTTACGGCAATATAATTTCGGGGGATGGGCACCGTGGTGGCGCCCAGCGCAACGGGGGTGTAGGTTTGACCGCCGATGCGATAGCGGTTTCCTTCGCCATCGACATCCTGATCCAGAACCATCACGATATAATCCTTCAGAACGCAAAATTCATCAACAACATGAGCAACCATAAAAATACCTCCCTGTTTTTCTATGGTTCTATCATACAACAAAAGTTTTAAAAAAGCGACTGTTATTTTTCCGAAAAATAAAAGAGTCGAGAAAAGTCGACTCTTTTGATGAGTTACACTATTTTAGAACCGCCGCAGCTTGCGCTTTATAGCCCTCAACGACGTGGGCAGGGGACAAAATATTCATTTCGCCGGCAAACTGGAACACCCAACCCCAGAACACGGGGCTGATGCGCACACGCACGGTGGCGATGCACCGATTTCCGACGGCCATCATTTTGGTATCTTCACCGAAACGGTCATATACTGCGCCGATCAGGTTGCGGTTGAATTCCAGCACCACGTCCGTGGAGTCGCCGCCGTACATTTTAAAGGCCTGCTCGGTGTATTCGGCGACCTGATCCCGTAGCTCAATGGCCTTTTCACCGCAATTTTCCTCCAGGACCTCTACATTGTCCATGCGATCCACACGGTAATTGGAGGTGCTGTCATGACGGGAGGAGTAACAGGTCAGATAATAGTTGTCCTCATTGAAGACCAGTGCCACCGGTTCGACCACGTAACGATGGCCTTCCCGACGGTAGACCCGTTGCCCGTTTTCGTCCAAATCGAAATAGCGAAATAAAATCTTTTTCTGGTTTAAAATGGCATTTTCCAAATGGTCTACATTGTAAAAAATCCGCTCGTTGCTGTGCTTTCGGGTGTTGAAAGCCACCATGCTCCGTGTCAGGACTTCGGCCCGATGGGAACCGGCCAGTGCCGCCAGCTTGGAAATCAGTTCCTGGGATTTTTTGTCGGTGATGAAGCTGGAAGCGTGTACCGCATCAATGAGGATCTTCAGTTCCGGCACGCTGAAACTGCGATCTTCCACATAGTAGCCCTTTTCGTGGCTGACCATGGTAGCCATGATCTCGTAGCCCAGCTCGTTGAGTGTGGCAATGTCCTGACTGACGGTGCGCCGATCGCAGGGGATATCCATGGCTGCAAGATGGTCGACAATGTCGTTGGTGGTCATGGGATGTTCTTCGTCTGTGTTCTGGCGCAGTAGTTCCAGTAGCTTCAAAATTTTTACTTTTCTAAACTGTTC
The DNA here is from genome assembly GCA_964628315.1 of uncultured Oscillospiraceae bacterium. Classification (GTDB taxonomy): domain Bacteria; phylum Bacillota; class Clostridia; order Oscillospirales; family Oscillospiraceae; genus Faecousia. The sequence continues at coordinate 13,804 of CAZVMK010000025.1, read as the reverse complement.
TCGTGGCATACGGCTCTCCTGTAGGATTATTATTGTCATTTTATCATGGAAGAAACAAAAATGCAAGAAATAACTGTCGTGAAAAACCGACAGTTAAAAAAGTCTTGCAATCAGTGAGACAGTGTGTTATTATCAATAGCGCAAAAGAATATAAAACACTGCCACCGGGTAGTGAATGCGGAGCATTCGGCCGTACATCGTTAGGTCTTGGAAGATGTACAGTCGGGTGCTCTTTATTTTTAGGAGGAAATATGAAGAAAACAAACAAATTGCTATCCGCTTTTTCCGCAGGGGATAAATGCCTCTGGAGCCTGTCCTCGGCGGCGATCATGCTGTCTTTTCTGCTGTTCGACCGGCAGAATTATCTGACACTGATGGCTTCGCTGATCGGAGTCACCTCCCTGATATTCAACGCCAAAGGACATCCTTTCGGGCAACTGCTGATGATGGCGTTCAGCCTGCTTTACGGCATCATTTCCTTTACATTTTCCTATTACGGAGAAATGATCACCTATTTGGGCATGACGGCCCCCATGGCGCTGGCAGCCTATATTTCCTGGAGGAAAAATCCCTTTGGAGAGGGAAAAGCGGAGGTTCGGGTCGACCGGCTTTCGGGAAGAGAATGGGTGTTTATGGCCGCACTGACGTTGGTGGTGACTGGAATTTTTTATTTCATCCTGGACGGATTTCGTACGGCCAATATCATTCCCAGTACCGTCTCTGTTGCGACCAGTTTTGTGGCAGTATACTTGACCTTTCGCAGAAGTCCTTACTATGCGCTGGGGTATGCGGCGAATGATGTGGTGCTGATATTGCTGTGGATATTGGCTTCTGTCGAAAACAGCGCCTATATCTGCGTGGTCGTGTGTTTTCTGGCATTTCTGGTGAACGACTGTTATGGCTTCCTTTGCTGGAAACGGATGGAGCAACGCCAGACCATGGGCGGCCACGATATATAAATGAAATATTTTCCGGCACGACAGGAACGCCTTTGATTTTCGTTTTTTCCGTAATAAAGTGGAGGTGTTCCTGCCGTGCGTTCAAATATGGCTGAGGAAGGAGGACGAAACAGGTGGGATGTCCACGGCACGGGGCGAATAATATACCAATGAGAAAGGAAAACGGATATGAAAAAGAATGCTTTCATTTGCTCGGCGCTGATGATTTTTCTCTGCCTCTGCCTGAGCGTGGGCACAGCCTTTGCCCTGTTTACCGGCAAGGATACCAGTGATGCGGTCATTACCGCCGGAAATGTGGATGTGGCAGTCACGGCGGAAAATCTACGCCTGTCTTCGACACTGGGCGAAAATCTGCCGGAAACTGCGGTCACCTATACCGATCATCAGCTGGTGCTGGAGCGGATCGTTGCCGGAGATGTGGTGGAATTTGACCTGCGAATTCATAATAACAGTAATGTGACCATTAAATTTCGTACTCTGCTGAAACTTGCTTCCGATGAGGGCCTTTGGCAGGGACTGGAAGTGACATTGGGCAATGTGCCTTGTTTGGGCAGTGAAAAAGTATCTGCATGGGAGTTGCTGGCGCCCGACTGTGAGGATATCATCGTACCGGTGAAGATACACCTGCCCGAAAACGCCGCCGAAGATTATAACGGCAAGGGATGCCGTTTCAGCTACTGTGTCGAAGCGGTTCAGGGCAACGCCAATGTCCATGGCCGTAAGGTCGCAGACGGTCTTTACTATGAGGAGGCAGAACATACTTATCGGGTGGAAAATGCCAATGGCCTGTTGTATCTTGGGGCAATGTCCGTAGACGGTGAAAACTTTGCCGAGCAAAAGGTGGAACTGCTTTGTGACATTGACCTGGACGGCGCTGTTTGGACACCCATCGCCTCCTTTGCCGGAGAGTGGAACGGCAATGGGAAAACGATCAGCAACTTCTGCATTCAGGTGGATGAAACGCAAAACGGCGGCTTTTTTGATACCATTGAGGCCGGAACCGGAGAGCGGGTCCATGATCTGACCCTGAAAAACGTGACTGCTACCGTGGGCAACGGCCGATTTGGCACCCTGGCCAACACGGTTTACGGCGTGGTGAACCGTGTAACGGTGGAAAATGTAGAAGTGACTACTACCGATGAGCAGGCATGGGTGGGCGGTATGTGCGCATTTGTGTATTGGGGCTGGCTAAATGACTGTACGGTCAATGATCTGGTGGTCCATGGGCAGAACGGTGGGGCCATTGTGGCCGGATTTGCCCCCGTCATTATGCAAAACGATAACTATGCCTTTGAAAACTGCTGTGTCAACGGTTTTGAGGCCACAGTACAGTCTACCATCGGTAGCCAGATCGCCGGTTTTGCAGGGCAGACCCAGCGTGGCGGCGACTATCCCAAACTGGTCGATTGTCATGTAACGGATTTGAAGATCGTGGCCGGTGGTTATCTGTGTGTCGGTGGCTTTATCGCCAATCCAGGGGCACAGACGACCATGGAAAACTGTTCTGCCCAGGGCGTGATCGATGCAACAGCCATCACAAACGGTTACGCCGGTGGTTTTTTGGCCGATTTGGGGTGGAACGATGATGTCGGAAATCGTGGCGGCCATCAGGTGATATCCTGTGTCGCCAATGTGGATATTTCCACCGAAAACGCTGCCATAGGCGGTTTTATCGGCTCGGCCACCAATTCCAGAGGAAATGATATGCCTGCCACATTCATCGACTGTGTGGTTGACGGTAGCGTAAATGCGACCGGTGCGGCTCATATTGGCGGATTTGCAGGAGAAGCGGATCGGGGCACTTATCGCCATTGCCGTGTGAATGGCATGGTAAATGATGAGAAAGCGGATGCCAATAATTTCATCGGTTTCCTGCTGGAGGGTGCCGATATCACCATCAAAGCGGAGTGATTTTGAAACGGCTGGGATTTCCCAGCCGTTTTTGCGGAATATGGTTGACTTTTATGGGGAATTGTTTTATTATATGCAGAGAAAATGGCCGCAGTTTTGCGAAATTGAATATTGCGTAGTAGCAGTATGCTGCAAAGGCGACTTTTCGTCAGGTATGCTGCTTAAAAGGGAATGGAGTACGGGTAAAACCAAATCTCCGCATTTAACCAATACCGTAGGTACAGAAGACGGATCCGTTGGCGAAAGCCAGTCATTGGGGCAACCTGAGAAGGCAGGATCGTTTTTAGAATGTGCGAGTCGGGAGAACTGCTATGCAAGTGTAAATATTGTCGAGGATGGTTACGGTAATGTTATGCCCATGGGTGTGCGTTGACGTAGCCTTTTTCTTTTGCCTGTTAAAAGTGAGGATTTGAAATGAAACTGAGAAAGAAGATCATATCGCTGTTGCTTTCGTTGGCGGTTGCATGTTCGCTGGTGGCCTGCGCAGAAAGCGATGCGCAGACGACTGCATCAATACCGACGACCGCTCCCTCTGAACCGGAGCCGAATCATGAGCCCACGGCGCTGGAAATCACCACCGAAATGCTGCTGACAACCTATGCACAGCCGACTTACGGTTCTGTGGGCGGTGAATGGATCGCTCTGGGACTGGTGCGCCTGGATGGCGAAGCTCATGCCCAGTGGCTGGAGCGTTATTATCAGGCGGTGGAAGAAAAGGTCGTTTCCTGCCAGGGCGTTTTGAATGAACGCAAATATACGGAATATTCCCGCGTGATCCTGGCACTGACCGCCATCGGAAAAGACCCTGCAAATGTGGGAGGCTATAACTTGCTGCAGCCCCTGGCCGATTATGAAAAAACGGTTTATCAGGGCTTTAACGGTGCCATTTTTGCGCTTCTGGCGCTGGATAGCGGTAATTATGAGATACCCCAAAACAGCAATGGCACCACACAGGCGACACGGGAAGCTTATGTAGCGCACATTCTGGAAAAACAGTTGCCCGATGGCGGCTGGACCCTCTCCGGCAAAGAGCCGGAGGCGGATATCACGGCTATGGCATTACAGGCGCTGGCAAAATACCGCCAACAGCCGGCCGTGGAGCAGGCCGTTGAAAAAGCCGTGCAGGTGTTGTCGGAAATGCAGAATGACGAGGCCGGTTTTACAGCCTATGGCGCAGACAGCTGTGAATCCGTGGCGCAGGTCATTGTGGCGCTGACAGAGCTGGGGATTTCCGCCGATGACAGCCGCTTCGTGAAAAACGGAAAAACGCTGGAAGACAGGCTGCTGGAATTTCAGACAGACGATGGGGGATTTTCCCATCTGCTGGGCAAGAATATGGATGCGGTGGCGACCCAACAGGCATTTTATGCCATGGTGGCGCTGTACCGTCAGCAGAGCGGGCAGACCGGCCTGTATGACATGTCCGACATGAGATGAAAGGGCTTGATAACATGAAAAAATTCCTTTTGGCATTGATGACCCTGGCCATGACACTGTCCTTGTTGGGATGTCAGAAAAATGAACCCAATGATACAGATGACACCCCAAAACTGCATTGCACTTTGGAGGTTCGGTGCGATATCCTGCTGGAGCATTTGGACGAACTGCCGAAAGAAAAGGCAGAGCTGGTACCGGAAGACGGCGTGATTTTGGAAAAAGTTCAGGTGGAATTTGAAGAAGGACAGTCCGTTTTCGATGTTTTTCGGAAGACACTGCGGGAGCGGAAAATTCACTTCGAGTATGTAGATGCATCGGCATACAGTGCCATCTATATTGAGGGGATCGGAAACCTGTATGAATTTGATTGCGGCGCCCAGTCCGGCTGGCTTTACAGTGTCAATAATGTGTATCCCAGTCTGGGGTGCTCAAGTTATACGCTGAAAGACGGCGATGAGATCGTATTTCGATATACCTGCGATTTGGGTGCCGATCTGGGCGCGGAGTGAGGGCAATGAATAAAGATGCTTTTTCCGGTTTCCATCCGGCGGTAAATCTGTCTTTTTTTACCGCGGCATTGGCCGTGACCATGTTTGTGCGCCAACCGGTATATCTGGTGATCTCTCTGCTTAGCGGATGTGCATATCTGCTGTATTTGCAGGGCCGACGGGGGATGTTGCGCCAAATCGGCTATCTGTTGCCGCTGCTTGTGATGATGGCGGTGCTCAATCCGCTGTTTAACCATGAAGGCGTGACGATTTTGTGGTACCTACCCAATGATAATCCCGTCACGTTGGAGGCCATTTGCTATGGATTGGCTTCGGCGGCCATGATGGGGGCTTCTCTTGTCTGGTTCAACTGTTGCAATCAGGTGTTTACTTCGGATAAAATCATCTACCTGTTTGGCAGGGTGATCCCGTCAATGTCACTGCTGATTTCCATGACATTGCGGTTCGTTCCCCGATTTAAAAACTATTTGCAAAACGTGCTTCAAGTGCAGAAAGCCATGCACCGCCCCAGCAATGCAAAGGAAAAACTGCAACAGGCGCTTTCGGCCTTTTCGGCCACGGTCAGCTGGGCGATGGAACAGTCCATCATTAGCGCCGATTCTATGAAAAGTCGAGGCTTCGGTGCCGCCGGCAGGACGGCTTTTTCCATCTACCGCTTTGAAAAGCGTGATGCAACGGCCCTGTCGCTGCTGGCAATTCTATGGCTCGGCGCGGTCTTGCCCTGCTTGACTCAGGCGGTGTATTGGAATTATTACCCAAGACTGTCGGGGGAACTCTGGGGACCCGTGCAGTTTCTTGCCTATCTTTGTTACAGCGCCATGTGCTGTATGCCCTTGTTTATCGACCTGATGGAGGATCATAAATGGAATTACTTGCGCTCCAAAATTTAACATTTACCTATCCTCAGCAGGAAGAGCCGGTGCTGTCCGGTGTTTCTTTGATTCTCCGGCAGGGGGATTTTGCTGTCCTGGCAGGATCTTCCGGTTGCGGAAAGTCCACGCTGCTGCGGCAACTGAAAACCGTTTTGGCACCTCATGGCAAAACTGAGGGCACCGTTTGTTACCGAGGGGAACCGCTGGAACGGGTGGATCACCGAACGCAGGCGGCGAAGATCGGGTTCGTAATGCAGGATCCGGACAGTCAGATCGTGACCGATAAAGTATGGCATGAATTGGCTTTCGGCCTGGAAAGCCTTGGGGTGGATAACACCACTATTCGCGGCCGTGTGGCGGAAATGGCCAGTTTTTTCGGTATCCAGACCTGGTTCCACATGGAGGTGAGCCAACTTTCCGGCGGCCAGAAGCAACTGCTGAATTTGGCTTCTATCATGGTCTTGCAACCGGATATCCTGATTTTGGACGAACCGACCAGTCAGCTGGACCCCATTGCGGCCACGGATTTTTTACAAACCCTGGGAAGAATCAATCGGGAACTGGGAACCACCGTCCTGATTTGCGAGCATCGGCTGGAGGATGTCATTCCCATGGCCAACCGGCTGCTGATTTTAGACCAAGGGAAGCTGATCGCAGATCAGGATCCGATTGGCACTTTCGAGATCCTGCGGAAAAACAGACACCCCATGCTCCGTTCTATGCCGACACCCATGCGGATATGGAGCGCTTTGGAATGGGACGGCGATTGCCAACTGACGGTCAGCGATGGAAGAAATGAGCTGATCCGATGGGCAGAAAACCACGAATTACAGCAGGTCAGTCTGCGTGAAAATGCAAAACCAATGGCGCAGCCCTGTATAAAATTGGAGGAAGTTTGGTTCCGGTATGAAAAGGAAAGTCCCGATATTATCAAAGGACTGACTTTGGAAGCCTATCCAGGGGAACTTTTGTGTATTCTCGGCGGTAACGGCACGGGCAAAAGCACGACACTTTCTATCCTTAGCGCGGTCCGAACGCCCTACCGTGGCAAGCGGATATGTAGTGCTAAAAAAGTGACGGCGTTGCCCCAAAATCCTCAAATGCTTCTGGTAAAAAAGAACGTCCGCGAGGAACTGCTTTCGGCGTTCCACGGGAAGAAATTGGAGGAAGTGGCACCGCAAATTGAGGAAATGGTGTCGCTGTGTCGGTTGGAGGGACTGCTGGATCGGCACCCCTTTGATCTGTCCGGCGGTGAACAGCAGCGAACAGCCTTGGCAAAGGTATTGCTGCAACAGCCGGATGTGTTGCTGTTGGATGAGCCCACCAAGGGCGTAGATAATGACTTTAAACTGACTTTTGCCCAGATACTCAAGGAGCTGACGGCGAAAGGTGTTTGCATCATCATGGTCAGCCATGATGTGGAATTTTGTGCTTCTTATGCGGATCGTTGCGGTCTGTTTTTCGATGGAAGCATCGTCACCATCGATGGACCCCAACCCTTCTTCGCCGGAAAAAGTTTTTATACGACCTCTGCCAATCGAATGGCGCGGCACCTGTTGCCCAACGCCGTTACCGCTGAAGATGTGATCCTTGCCTGTGGCGGAAAGGTGTCGCAGGTCATGCCGCCGGAACGGCCCCATCGTGTGGATATCATGCCTGCGGAGGAACGGAAACCGGAAAAATTGCCTCTGTGGCGCATCATTTCAGGTGCGATTTCAGGGACGGCCGCCATGGGACTGTTGCTGTACGCAACCTTGGCTTTGGATTTGAGCGAGTTGTACCAGGGGACGGACTTTATCAGAAAAAACGGATGGCTCTATATCCTGATGTTTGCGTGCTTCGGAATCTTCGCCGCCTGTATCAGCAGGAAGTCATCCCTTCGGGAACAACGCCTGATGAGCGGTAAATTGAGCAAACGAACCAAACTTACCATCCTGCTTTCACTGGTGGCCATTCCTCTGACCCTCTGGGGCGGAACCCGACTTCAGGGGGGAAACAAGTATCTGCTGATCTCTTTGGCAGTGATTTTTGAAACCATGTTGCCCTTTTTCCTGATTTTTGAGGGACGGAAACCTCAGGCCAGAGAATTGGTGATTTTGTCGGTGCTCAGTGCGCTGGCCATTGGCGGTCGAGCGGTGTTCTTTGCACTGCCTGGATTTAAACCGGTGGCGGCAATGGTGATTTTGACCGGCGTTGCTTTCGGGGCAGAGGCTGGTTTTATGGTGGGCGCCATGACCATGTTCTGCTCCAATGTGCTGTTTGGACAAGGACCCTGGACCCCCTGGCAGATGTTTGCAATGGGAGTGATCGGCTTGCTGGCCGGTATTTTCTTCCGAAAAGGTCTGCTGCATCGCAATAAACTCAGTCTGAGCGTATTTGGCGGACTGGTGACTTTCGTGATTTACGGTGGGATCATGAATCCGGCCTCGGTGCTGATATATCAGGCAAATCCCAACTGGAAAATGATTTTAACTGCCTATGTCACAGGCGTTCCGGCCGATGCAGTCCATGCGCTGGCGACCGTGCTGTTTTTGTGGTTCCTTTCAGAACCCATGCTGGAAAAGCTGGATCGGGTCAAGGTCAAGTACGGCCTGATGGAAAAATTGCCTCAGAAATGAGATATCCCCTGCCACATAACGGGCAGGGGATTTTTCAGTGCCGTGCCAGATATTCCGATGCACTGTGGGATGCGATGGCACCATCAGCCACAGCGGTGACGATTTGGCGCACCTGTTTGACACGGACATCGCCAACGGCATAGACACCGTCTATACCGGTTTCGGTGGCCTCATCGGCGATGATATAGCCGCTTTTGTCCAGTGCCAGCTGCCCATCGAGCAGGGAAGTGGCAGGTTCGCGGCCGATGTTGACAAAAACGCCGTCGCAGAGAATTTCGGTTTCTTCACCGGTTTTCAGATTTTGGAGCCTCACGCCGGAAAGCTGTTCTTGTCCTAATAGCTGCGTTACTGCGCAATTCCGGTGGAACTCTACATTTGGTGCCTGAACCAGTGCGGACTGATATATATGGTCTGCACGAAAAGTGTCTCGGCGGTGGACCAGAATGACTTTTTCGGCGATTCTGCTTAAAAGCAGTGCATCTTCAACAGCCGTGTTGCCTCCACCTACGACGACAACGGTTTTATCCCGATAGAAGTTGCCGTCACAGGCGGCGCAGTAATGCAGTCCGTTTCCGAGAAATTCCCGCTCCCGTGGCAGTCCCAAAGGACGGGGGTCGGCCCCCGTGGCGATCACAACGGTCTTCCCGTAAAAGCTCCCGTTATCGGTATCCACTCGCTTGGGGTCAGCGGTCAGATCCAGCTTTTTCGCTTGCGTGGTCACGCTTTCCACCCCGAAACGCTGGGCTTGTTGCTGCATGTTGACCGCCAGGGTAAAACCGTCAATTCCCTGAGAAAATCCAGGGTAATTGTCGATTTGGTGCGTTTGGGTCATTTGGCCGCCGGCGTAAAGTTTTTCTATGAGCAGCACGCTCAAACCGGAGCGTGCTGCGTACAGGGCCGCAGTGTAACCGGCAGGACCACCGCCGATGATGAGCATATCGTAAATTTTATCCATACAGTCACGTCCTTTGCTTTTTTAACAGTATACCCATTGGCGAATGTTTTTTCGGTGACAAAATCACATTCAAAGCCGATTGACAAAAATATTTTTCTGTTGGTATAATAGGAAAAGGAGGACGATACTATGTCAATTTCTTCATTTTTTCCGATTTGGAATAAACTTTCGCCTGCGGAGCAGCAGTTGATCGAAACCAGCGCCATTTCCCGTAAAGTTGCCAAAGGCAAGATCGTCCATAACGGCAGTGTGGATTGTGCCGGCCTGATGCTGATTTGTTCCGGCCAGCTCAGAGCCTATATGCTTTCCGCGGACGGGAGAGAAATCACGCTGTATCGTTTGTTTGAAATGGATATATGCCTGTTTTCTGCATCCTGTGTGATGAGTAGTGTCCAGTTTGAAATTATGATCGAAGCGGAAAAGGATACACAGCTGTTCATTATTCCACCTCATGTTTATCGAAAATTGCTGATGGATTCGGTGGCGATAGCCAATTATACCAACGAGCTGATGGCAAGTCGATTTTCCGATGTAATGTGGCTGATGGAACAGATCATGTGGAAAAGTTTCGATAAACGCCTTGCGGCCTTTTTGCTGGAGGAGGCTACGCTGGAGGGGAGCATGGAGTTGAAAATTACCCATGAGGCCATCGGCAACCACCTGGGAAGTCCACGGGAAGTGGTGACCAGAATGCTTCGCTATTTCCAAAGTGAACAGATGGTGCAATTAAGTCGAGGCATGGTTTGCATCACAGACAAAAAGAAACTTCAAAAGTTGCTATGACCGACAGTGATGGTCGAGTTGAAATACTACCGTGTTGAAAATATGGGGTTCGGGCATGATGCCTGAACCCCATTATTGCTCCGAAAGAGTCGCAAAAAGTCGACTCTTTCGGAATGACAGAAAATAAGTGTCGACTTTTACTCCATCTTATGATAGGATGTTCTTAAAGAAAAAGAACACCCAAACACAGGAGGAAAATAATATGACTTACGTTGGTATGTGCAAAAATAATGAATTTAAGACACTGGTGTTGGCTGAAAATGATGAAGAAGCAAAAGCAAAGGTCTATCGCAAATTCAGTGCATGGTGGGGCAGTGATTATCGGAAAGAAGATGTGCTGATCTGCGCATTCGGAGACGGCCGCCGACTGTAATAAGGTTTCAAAAGGTTCGTCGAAATTGGCCGGAGGCAGTAATTAAGGGCGAATGATATTAGAAACCCAACTGTTCCAACGGGAATCATTTTGAATTTCTGCCTTGACCTGCTCAACCTCGGGGACAGTCCACCAGGGCCAGTCTTCCGGCATGGACAGCAGATCGGCACGGGCGACTTCGGCGGTGCAGGGGGCTGTTTCTTCTGCCAGTCGAACCAGAGGAGCGGTATAATGGGTGTCGCCCTTTTCGCAGAGGTCGACCATCTTCCTGCCGTGCTCTGCGGCCTGTTCCAGAACGTCAAAAGCATCGTCTTTGCGGTTATCCAACCACAGGTACAGGGAAAGAAGCATTTTCAGGCTGGCGATATAACCGTGGTGATAGCCGTAATTTTCATCGGGACAAACCAATTTGAAAAGCCCAACGGCGGAAGACAGACAATCAGCTTTTTCCTTTGGGGATAAGTGCCGCTGGTCAGCGGTGGTGATATTCACGATAAAGACGGCACAGGCGCGGACGGTTTTCAATAAGGTTTGGCTGTGGGCTCTGACGTATTCTTTACCGTCACAGGCGTAGGCACGCAAAAATTCTCGACAACCCCAAAGATCGGGAGCGGAGTCGGCCAGTGCCATACATTTTTCGTGCTCGCCCAAATTTAAATAAAGCTGAGAAAGTTCGTCAATCGTCCTGTTTCGCAGTGCCCCGTTGGGCAGAGTTTCCAGGGCTTTTTCATAAAGGGGAATGGCTTCCAGCCATTCTGCATAGGTTTTGTGTTTTTCCACATCGTAGATGCCATATCCCTCATCATCAATCAGGTGCGCTTCGCCGTGGCGGACATAACCTGCGGTATTCAGGACGGTGGCAAGACAGAACATCAGTTTTTCATTGCCAGGGAATTCAATGAGGGCATTTCTGGCCAGCGCAATACATTCGGTGATGTTTACATCGACACCCCGATTATGCTGTTCCATTTCCTCGATTTGTGCGACTAACTTATTGATTTTCTGTTCCCGTTGGTTTTCGTAACCGAATAGTTCATCGATGGTAATGCCGAAGAAATTGGCAATGGAGGGAATCAGGTTTATGTCTGGGTAACTGCCTGCTCCCTCCCAACGGGAGACAGCCTGAGAGGTAACGCCCAGTGCGTTTGCTAAGTCTTCTTGCGTTTTTTTGTCACGGTGGCGCAGAGAGCGAATTTTATTGCCTAAATCAAGTTGCATTTTCTTATCTCCTTGTTGTTTTTTCACCGGTGTAAGTCTATCATAGCACAATTTCCAAGGAAAACAATTATCAATTTGTTGTTTCAAAACCAACTGTCGGTTTCAAAAAATGAGCGATGCCAAGTTGTAAAACTCAGCATCGCTCATTTTGTTATTATACCGCCCCACCATGACAGAGGCCGAATAATCGTTAAGTTTTTAGGTCAACCGTCTTGTGCTGTTGCTTATACATTGAACAGGAAGTTGACGATATCGCCGTCTTTCATCACATATTCCTTGCCCTCGGAACGAACCTTGCCCTGAGATTTGGCGTTGGCCATGGTGCCCAGCGCTTTCAGGTCCTCAAAGGCGATCACTTCGGCACGGATGAAACCGCGCTCAAAATCGGTGTGGATCTTGCCTGCGGCCTGGGGCGCCTTGGTGCCCTGTTTAATGGTCCAGGCACGGCATTCATCACTGCCGGCGGTCAGGAAAGAAATCAGACCCAGCAGGGCGTAGGAACTCTTGATGAGCCGATCCAGGCCCGACTCTTTGACACCCAGCTCTTCCATGAACATGGCTTTTTCTTCGGGGTCATCCAGTTCGGCAATATCGGCTTCCAACTTGGCACAGATGGGCAGGCACTGGCTACCCTCGCTGTCGGCCAGAGCCTTAACCGCCATGAAATGGCGATTGTTCTGAGGCTCGTTGACTTCATTTTCTGCCAGATTTGCCACGTAGATCGTCTTTTTCAGTGTCAGCAGATCGGAAGTGGCGATCAGAGCCAGGTCTTCGGCATCATCGGTATAGGTGCGAGCCAGTTTGCCCTCATTCAGGTGCTGCAGAAGTCCGGTGAACAGCTCTACTTCGCGGGCATATTTTTTGTCGCCGCCTTTCATGGCTTTCTGCGCCTTGTCGATACGGCGTTCTACCATTTCAATATCGGCCATTACCAGTTCCAGATTGATGATATCAATATCACGCAGGGGATCGGTGCTGCCCTCCACGTGGGTCACGTTGGAGTCTTCAAAACAGCGCACAACATGGACGATGGCATCGGTGGTGCGGATGTTGCTCAAAAATTTGTTACCTAAACCTTCGCCTTTGCTGGCACCTTTGACAAGACCGGCGATGTCCACAAACTCAATAACTGCAGGGGTGGTTTTCTTGGGCTGATAGAAATCGGCCAGCCAGTTCAGCCGCTCATCCGGCACGGAAACGACACCCACATTGGGGTCGATGGTGCAGAAAGCGTAATTGTCTGCAGGAACGCCTGCATTCGTGATGGCGTTGAAGAGGGTAGACTTGCCTACATTGGGCAGTCCCACGATACCTAATTTCATTTTCTCTTATTCTCCTTTAATTTTTCCTTTATTTGCAAGGGTTTTCGCGTTTTGGCGTTTCGGCGACTACGCCATTTTTACGCCATTTTCGCATAAACCTATATGGATTTTTATGTGTAAATCCCATTAAGCTGAAACTGCTTAATAGCTTGATCCATGGATTCGGTAGTCACATGGACATATCGATCCATAGTTGTCTTGATACTGGCGTGTCCCAGTAGTTTTTGCAGCACTTTCGGCTGCATACCGCTTTCGATGGCTCTTGTGGCGTAAGTATGGCGTAGAGCGTGCATACAAAAGTGGTCAATTCCTGCTTTGTCGCAGAGTTTATAGAGGTGGGTATCATAAGAACTGTTTTTGTTCGGCTCACCAGTGCGCCAGTTGATAAAAACGAGATCACGCATGACAAGTTGCGAAGTTACGCCTGTATGCCTGTCCATATACTCCAACTTCTGCTCCAAGAGAGACGATTCTTTTCGCTCTGCTCGGCTATCCCATATTTCCTTGAGAATGTTATATGCTCGATCAGTTAATGGAATTGTCCGATAGCTTTGCTGTGTCTTAGGAGGACCAGCACGCCAATTATGTTGGGAATGACGATATTCTAATGTTTTGTTTACCGTAAGCGTCCGCTTCTCAAAATCCACTGCGTCCCATGTTAAGCCAATCATTTCACCAGTGCGCAATCCCGTTTCAAGGATCAGTGCGAATTGATTGTAATTATGGGAGCTTTTTGCAGTTTCGAGAAATAAACGCTGCTCATCACGAGTAAGGAACTTGATGTCATCGGTTGCACGAACAGGCTTGGTAAACCGCACACCATCCATAGGGTGCTTGATTATCAAAT
>CAZVMK010000024.1:0-17393 GCA_964628315.1 uncultured Oscillospiraceae bacterium | reverse complement strand
AATCTTTGATTTTGACTGATGAGGAATACGGGCGGAAAAGTAGTTTTTTGTTGAGCCATAGGCTTTCTGCAAACTTTCGGCTTTTGCCATTCCTCATCCGTCTCGCCTGACGGCGATCCACCTTCCCCCCAGGGGAAGGTATTTTGCACCCTGCCAATTTGCGCATTACCCCGTAGGGTGGAGGCCATGCCTCCACCGGCGCAGTACCGTTATTTCATGGCATTGCAAAAGCGAACTCAGCGGAGGGGGCATGGCCCCCTCCCTACAGTGGCCGTTCGATTTTTATTGGGAAATTGCAATTATCAAAACCGAGCGGTGGGGATATATCCCCACCCTACCAAATTACATACCGCCCCGTAGGGTGGGGGTACACCCCCACCGGCGCAGTGTCGTCATTCAACGGCACCGTAAAAACGAACCCAGTAGATTTTACTCCAATTCTTCCTGGGTGTAGGCCACCGCCGTTTTGGCGGCCAGGGCAGCGTTGTTGTACACCAGTCGAATGTTGGATGCAAGGCTGTCTCCGCCGGTCAATTCGGCCACACGAGCCAGCAGAAAGGGCGTGGTGGCTTTTCCATGGATGCCCCGCTCGTTACATTCGGCAATGGCGCGATCGATGGCGGCATTAATGACCTCGGGGGCCATGGCGTATTCTTCCGGAATGGGGTTTGTCACCAGCATGCCGCCCTTTAGTCCCATGTCATTCTGGGCACGGAATGCGGCGGCCAACTCCGCGGGGCTGTCCATACGATAATCCACTTTAAAACCGGAACTTCGGGTATAGAACGCAGGCAATTCCTCCGTCTTGTAGCCAATGACAGGAACCCCCTTTGTCTCCAGATATTCCAGTGTCAACCCCAGATCCAGAATGGACTTTGCACCGGCGCAGATGACCATGACAGGGGTCTGCGCCAGTTCTTCCAGATCGGCGGAGATATCCATGGTGGTCTCCGCTCCCCGATGGACACCGCCGATGCCGCCGGTGGCAAAAATGCGGATGCCGGCCATGTTTGCGATCATCATGGTGGTTGTAACGGTGGTGGCGCCGTCTTCTCCACGGGCGCACAGCACCGCCAGATCCCGTCGGGAGGCCTTGGTGATGGCCTGACCTTTTTTGCCGAAATATTCGATCTCATCGGGGGTCAAACCGGCTTTCAGCCGTCCGCCGATCACGGCAATGGTAGCTGGGACAGCGCCGTTCTCACGGATGATCTTCTCAACGTTGAGGGCCGTTTCCACGTTCTGGGGATAGGGCATACCATGGGAAATAATGGTGGACTCAAGCGCTACAACAGCCCTGCCTGCACGCAATGCAGCGGCAACTTCTGGATTGATGTCCAAAAAACGGTTCAAATTCATGGCTTATCCTCCTTAAATCAGCTCAAAATGTTTCAGTGCATGGAAAATTCCGTCATCCAGCACCGTTTTTGTTATAAAATCGGCGGCATTTTTCGCTTCCTCCACGGCATTTCCCATGGCAACACCAATGGCGGCCGCTTTCAGCATAGGAATATCGTTTCCGCTGTCGCCGAAAGCCATGGTCTCCGCCTTAGGGCAATTCAGCTCCTGCAGAATGAGCCTCATCCCCTCGGCCTTGGAACTGCCGCGGAGCACAAATTCCGCCATTCCCCGACGGTCAATATAGTCGAACCAGGGCGCCGCATCTGCCACCATAGCCGCCCGATCGGAACCTGCCACGTCAAAGGTGCAAAATTTCACCACCGGATCGGTAATTCCCTCTTTCACATCACGAATAAAGTTGCCGTTGCGGCGCATGATGGCGCACTGGGTATCAATTTCGGGGTGGTGGGCGGAGTTTTCGCCGTCCAAATAATAACCGCCCTCGGCCTCATACACCACCTGCAAATGATGTTTGCGCACCTGCCGGATCAGGAAGTCCATAGTCTCGGGTAATACAGTCTGCTTTTTCAGCCACTTATCTCCAATGCGCACCTCGGAACCACCGGCTGCCACACAGCCGGCAAAAGGAAGAGCCCGAACGCGGGGGTCGATATGGGTGTAGGGTCTGCCGGTGTTGACCACAGGCACGTGCCCCAGCGCTACCAGCTTGTGAATGGCATCTACCGTGGATTGGGGCAGGATCTGTGTTTTTTCATCCACCAATGTCCCGTCAATATCAAAGAAAATGACCATATAGCCTCTCTCTTTCCCTAAAAATTACTCTTTATGCTATTCTATCACATAAATCTCCTAAAGTCACCCATAAGATGTGAATAACCTGGAATTTTCCGTAAATAGCTGTAATACTAAAAATACATCGGTTGGTTTTATAAAAATCAAAAAATAACTCCCATCGTTTCTTTTTCGAAACGGTGGGAGCATTGCTCAACCCCAAATTATACTTTTTTCGACAGACCACGGAAGGCATCATGCCCTTTCCGTACAATACAATGAATTTCGCGTCCTACAGGGTTTGATACCTTACATTACGTGTCGGTGCCGGATAGGCGGTACAAGCGCTTGCCGTTTTCCAGTGTAATACGCTCGATCTCCGACTGGGACAGCCCCCGAATTTCCGCCAGCCGCTGGGCCATGCGATAAAGGTAAGCAGGGCTGTTCCGTTTGCCCCGAAAGGGCTCCGGCGCCATATAGGGGCAATCCGTTTCCAGTACGATCCGCTCCAGGGGAACGGCCGCCGCCACTTCCACCGCCTTTCGGGCGTTTTTAAAGGTCAACACGCCGGTAAATCCGATGTACCAGCCCCGTTCCACCAGTTGCGCCGCCATCTCCGCAGAGCCGGAATAGCAATGGAACACCCCCCTCACCTGAGGGAATTCCGCCACGATGGCCATGCTGTCAGCGTGCGCTTCCCGATCATGGACGATCACCGGCAAATCCAATTCCGCCGCCAGCGCCATCTGGGCCCGAAAGGCCTGCTGCTGGATCTGCCGTGGGATATCCTCATAGTGATAATCCAGGCCGATTTCGCCGATGGCTTTGATCTTTGGGTTTTGTTTACATAACATTCTATATTCGCTGAGCACATCCTCATTCACCTCATCGGCCGCATCGGGATGAGAGCCCACCGCACCATAGAGATAAGGATGGCGCTGAGTCAAATTGCAAACCGCCCGAGATGAGGCCAAACTGCACGCCGGATTCATGATCAGCCCCAGTCCCTCCTGGGGAAAGGCCTCCAGCAGTGCCTCCCTATCTTCCTCAAAGGCCTGATCGTCCATGTGGGCATGGGTGTCAAAAAGCATTTTCTTCATCCTCCTGTGTTATGATGGCCACCAGACAGCCGTCGATTTCCTGCACACGGCTGTCGGTTAACATAAAATCCGTATGATTGGGGTGAAATTCAATCCCCCGACCGGTCAATTTGGCTGCCGCCTCTTTCAGCACCCAAAAGGTCAAAAGCGCACGATTTTTGTCCGCAGCGGCCTGATATTGCTCCTTTTCCCCAGGAGAAAGGGCTTTTTCCCCAAGGATGGGCCTGGCGATGCGGTCGGCCTCCTCTGCATCCAGGCCGACAGGGCAGTCGCACAAAACGCAAAAACCGTGTTTTTTGCTGTGGGAGATAGAAAAATGCCATTCCCCCTGGGAAAATTCGGGTTTTCCCCGTGGGCCGGTATTGATTTGGGGCATTTTTTCGTCCACGTGGGCAGTATACAGTTTTTCCAGCAGCTGACGGCAAACCCTATGACCGTCCTGCCCCTCCAGCCGCTGCCACATCAGATAGATCTGAGCCATGGGCATCCCCCTTCATTTTGCTGTTTCTATTTTATCCCGAAAGGAGCGGCCTGTCAACTTTTACGGCATATCCGCGGCAAAAATCCCATAGGATTATTCAGCAAGGAGGGATGGCCATGGACGACCAGCTGACAATGCCCCACAAACTGACCCTGACCCAACGCAGTGCCCTTACCATGACCGGCGCCACGGAGGTCGTCAGCTTCGATGAAAATGCCGTGGTACTGAAAACTACCCTCGGGACGTTGACCATCCACGGCAAGCAACTGCAACTGAAAAATCTATCTCTGGAGGGAGGTCAGGTGGCAGTGGATGGCCACATCGCCGCCTTGATCTACGAAGAACCCCGTCCGGCCGGCGGTCTCCGTCGGCTATTTGGATGACAGCCCCTCAGCAGGCCGCCCTGTACTTTCTGTACGGGCTGCTCATCGGCATAGGTTTGGGGCTTGTGTATGGATTTTTGCGCCCTCTGCGGCCACGAGCCCTGGCTGACGGTCTTTTTGTGGTCGCCGCTTTCGTAGGGTGGGTCTATCTTGCCTTTGGCATCTGCGCCTGTGACATCCGTCCCAGCTATACTGCCGCCATGGCCCTGGGTGCGATTGGGTGGGAAGCCACTGTCGGGCGACTTCTCAGGCCCCTTTTTCGGCTGTTTTGGCAGGTGATTTTATGGCCTCCGAAAAAAATATTTGAATTTTCCCAAAAAATTTACAAATTTCTGTTGGCAATCTTAAAAAAATGGGTTACAATAGTAGGGATTATAACAAATGCAGGAGGTGGAGCCAATGGCAAGAAAAAAATCCGCAAAACTGGTACTCAAAAAAACCAATCCCGTCACAAAAGCCGCCATTCTGGCCGCAACCGTCCTGTCTCTGGTGGCGCTGGTGGCGCTGTATAGCTCCATTGAGCGGCTGGACGAACAATACGAAGCCATGCGCAAGCAGGCGCAGGAGTTGGAGTCCGGTAACGGCCAGTTGCAGTCCCAGATCGACGATCTGGGTTCCTGGGAGAGCGCCATCCGCATCGCAATGGAAGAACTGGGGCTGATATTCCCCGACTCTGTTATCGTGACCCCTGGCAATTAAAGTATTTTTTGGAGGAATCAAAGTAACCTATGGATTTGACCGTCGGAGCCGTTTTAGAAGGAAAAGTAAAATCGATCACAAATTTTGGTGCATTCATCGCCTTGCCCGAGAATATGACCGGAATGGTACATATTTCCGAAGTATCCAACACCTATGTCAGTGACATTCGCCAGCACTTGACCGAGGGTCAGGATGTGAAGGTGATGGTCGTTGGAAATGAGGACGGGAAGCTGAAACTGTCCATCAAACGCCTGCAACCCAGACAGCCTCGTCGGGAAAACGGGAACCGTTCCGGCAACGAAAATCAGCGGCAAAGCCGCCCTGTGGCGCCCGCTGCAGCGCCTGCGCCGAAAACCGCCGACCAGATTTTTGAAGAAAAGCTGAAAAAATTCATGGCCGAGTCCGATAGTAACCTTTCCTCCCTGCGGCAGTACGATCATCCCCGCCCTCGCAGAAGAAAATAATCAACAAGCCTGCTCTAATGAGCAGGCTAAAAAAAGCGCAGGACAGTCGTCCTGCGCTTTTTGTTATAGATTTTTCGCCGTTACTGCCTTTACATTGCAGATGCAACACGATCGACTTCCGCTCGATAGGGCATAGACGGAATTGCGCCTTGCCGTTGCACTTGAAGTCCTGCAACAACGGTGCTGCGCTTCATTGCAGAAAGTATATCCATTCCCTCTTCCAAAAACGCCGCCAAGGAACCGGTGAACGAGTCTCCCGCACCAACAGTATCCACCGCATTAACGCACATTGCGGGAACAAACTGCACGCCGTCTTTGTTGACCAGGATACTGCCGCGGCTTCCCAATGTAACAATCACATTTTCCACGCCACGCTCGAGCAATTCCTTGGCTGCATCTTCGAATTCCCTGTCTGTTTCCAAATGCCGACCGACAATGACCCCCAACTCCGTTTCATTCGGGGTCAAGACACTCACCGCAGACAGTGTCTCATCGCTGAGCGTTCTGGCAGGAGCAGGGTTGAGAATAAATCGTTTGTGATGTTTCTTACACAAAGCAGCCAGATCATCTACGATCTGCGGCTGCATTTCACACTGTGTCACCACCGTGCTCACCTGCTCGACCAGTTTTTCCGTTTTTTGTAAATCCTCACAGGTGAAGCACATGTTTGCCCCTGGAGTCACGCAAATACGGTTTTGCCCATTCGTTTCCAACGTCACCAAACTGCACCCAGTTGCGGCCTCCGTAGTTCGCTTAATATATCGATCGGAAAAGCCCTCAGCTGTCATGGTTTTGAGCATATCGTCGCCGAAAATATCCGTGCCGACACAGCCTACCATTGTTACATCCGCACCTAACCGTTTTGCGGCGACCGCTTGATTGGCGCCCTTTCCGCCGTGAAAAATATGAAACGACTTTCCGATCAAGGTTTCCCCTGCATTGGGTGCTCGATCCGTCAGTGCCACCAAATCTATCACGAAACTGCCGACTACAAGGATACTCATTTGCTTTCCTCCAACATCTTTCCCAGCGCACCGCCTGGATGATAACGATGAAAATCCTCACGCGTAAAGCCTTTACGTGCGGACAGTGTCAGGCCGATGGCATCGCCGAGCACAAGCTGCACGGTGGTGCTACTGCTCGGTGCCACGCCCAGTCTGTCTGCCTCTGTTTCAAATGGATAGGAAATCGCAAAATCGCAGCTTTGCGCCAATGCGCTTTCCGCGCTTTTACAAAAAGCGATCGTCTTACAACCGATTTTTTTCAACGATGGAACTGCGGATACCGTTTCCGCCGTCGTGCCGCTGTGCGACAGCAAAATCACAACATCTTTTTTTTCGATCATTCCGAAGTCTCCGTGGCGCGCTTCCGCCGCATGGACGAAGATCGCCGGCGTACCGGTACTTGCAAATGTTGCCGCCAGCTTTTCCCCAATGTGGCCGCTTTTGCCGATGCCGAAAAATACGACCTTTCCTTCACAGGCAAGCAACGTTTCGATCACGTCGTCATATTGATTCTGCGTCTGCTCGATTAATTCCGTCACTGCGTCACGCTCGGCGCACATAAATTCTTTCAGTATATCCTTATGCATAATGGCCTCATTTTCCGTTCAGTTGATTTCCAAGAACTCGATTGACGGCAACTCCGTGCACGATTTCGCCGGCTCTTTCTGATACCAATAGGTCACACAGGCAATATCGTCTTTCAAAGGCAAATACTTGAAGTCTCTACGCCAGCCCAGCGCTTGAATCGTCACTTTTAGGTTCTTCTTAAATCGAATCGGATCGGTAATATGGAAGCGATACATTCCGAAACGCTGTTGAGACTGATACAAGCCGTCGGGACGGATCACCTGACACAAGCCGCTGTACGGAGAGCAGAACTGCTCGTATTGGTGTGTCTTTTGATTTTCAAAGTTGTACGAACCGCAGAAATAATCCTCCGTTCCCGTTCCGCAGATAGTAGGGAACTCCCCGTCGTCGTCAATGTAAAATTTGATTTCGCCCTCGCCCCACCAACCATTGCTATTGGAGCCGTAGGCCATGTAAGTACCCACATATTGGCCCTCGCCCTCTACACCGTCAAGCAGGGTAAATACCTCCTTGTAAGGCAGCGGATTGACTCTGCGGAAACGTGCGTGGAAATAGGCCGCATCCTCTTCGATACGCGTCAGGGTATAATTGATTTGATAATACAGCGTCATTTCCGCACTATCCAGATTTTCCATGGTGATTTTGCAGTGCTTGCGGAACGGCATAACGAAATAGCAGTTAAATGCGCTTCCTGGGTTCACGCAGATTGGCAAGGAATTGACCCGTGCATAAGTATTCCAACCGTTGCAGAAGAAATCGCCCACGGGCACCTCCACAGACGGGACTATGCTGTCGTCCCAATAAATACGCAAAATTGTATGTCTCCACACGCCGGTCGGTGTCATCCAAATCTGCTGGATCGCACCCGAGCCTTCAATATCGGCGATCGTCACCGTTTGTCCTCCGGCAATTTTGATAAAGGGATTGACTTTCCAGCCTTGCCCCAAATCGGAGGCCTGATGAGATGCCGTCCCCTCTCCGATTTTTGCCATGCCCCCTTTTCCTTTCTCCCCCGAAATATTCTCGGGGGAGATTGAACGGCTTTCGGCATCCGACAAACGGAAAATATCCGTCAGTCCTTGCGTTAATCCATTAAAATTACTCATACTTTCCACCTGTTTATCCTTGATTTATGCGGCGTTGCCGCCTGCTTGCTGTTCAATGGTAATATCATCTACCAACAAATAATTATCCGCAGAGGGATACATATCGTTATTTGTGAAGAAATAGAATCGCAGATTGATCCACGAGCAGTTTTTCTCTTCGATCGTCACATACGTTTCGATGGTCGTCCACGCATCCTGCGTGAAGTCCCAATCACCCTGCGCATTCTTGGCAAACTCCTCGAACTGCGCATTCGGCGTTCCGTCGCTTTGGATTTCGAAGCCGATATTTCCGATACCTGCGGCGGTTGCACCGCTTCCGAGTTTCACCTTCATCGATACTTTATATGTGCCTGCCGCGCCAAACGCGTCGCCGGATGCCATAATAAAGCTGCTATCGGAGCTGTTGGTAGAGGTCAGTTTCAAAATTGCGTTTTCGCCCTCGAAGACGATTTCATTTTCCGAATACGTGCCGTATTTCAAAAATTCCAAATACCACGTATCCATCGCGCCATCAAGCTTGGTCGAGCAGAAATTCGCCGTATCGATTTGCGTATCACCCTGCATAATGCGGAAATTTGCGATATACGTGCTGTTTCCGTCCACTTCTTCACAGACATAACGAATGTCGAAGTTTGCCCATGCCGCATCGGCC
The DNA here is from genome assembly GCA_964628315.1 of uncultured Oscillospiraceae bacterium. Taxonomy (GTDB): domain Bacteria; phylum Bacillota; class Clostridia; order Oscillospirales; family Oscillospiraceae; genus Faecousia. The sequence continues at coordinate 8,783 of CAZVMK010000024.1, read as the reverse complement.
GGTACATTTTCTCCGTAGGTAAAATCATAGCGAACATGTGCCCAGCCGCTTTCGTCCGCCTCTGGGATTTGCACATCGGTCAACGGGATCTGCCATGCAGGCTCATAGTAAAGGCCGATGTTCATAATTCCGTCGTTTGCACCCTCGACTTTTACGTCAAACTCGACCGTAACAGTTGTGTTCGGGCGAATGGTGCCGCCGCCCACGGCAATGGTCGCTGCCGCGTTGGCGCTCAGTCGCAGAGCCGTTTTCCCGTCTTTTTCCAGCATTTGAACGGTTTTGCCGCTGAAGTTTGCGATATTGAATCTCCAAATATCGCTGATATTGGCAAGGCTTTGGATATTGCCGGCAAGCAAGCTGTTCTGCCCATATGTAATCATGACGGCATTGCTCATTTCACTGTATGCACGGTATAGTTCCGAGTCTGTACGTGCCACGACGGCATACGCTCCTGCTTCAGTCGCTTTCACATAGCGCACATCGGCCACAGAAGCTGTCAGCACATCGTCGATATACAGATCATACGCCGTTGCGTTTTCTACCGCTTCCCATGCGATGATACCTGCGCTATAACTTACGGAAGGCGTTTTCAGAATTTTTTGGATTTCGACATGGGTCGCATCATGCTTACATACACGCTCTAGCTTCCCCTCTTCCGTAACGGAGGGTACGCTTGTCATCTCCCATTCGCCGTAATCGTGACCGAGCTGCTCGATATCGCGCTCTTCGGTTGCGCCGCAGGCACAACTACGCACTTGCACGCCTTTTTCCGTGCAGGTTGCAGCCGTCTTTTCTTCCCACTGTCCGAAGCTGTGCTCGATCATTTCGATGGTCCGAGTTTCGCTCGCACCGCAGGCACAACTGCGCTGCTGCTCACCCTTTTCGGTGCAGGTTGCTTCTTTGGTCACTTCCCATTGCCCATATACATGGGTATGGGGTTCTCCGCCGATGTCTCCGGTACTGTCCGTTGACTTGTCGGCAGGATTACATCCAGCCAACATAAGTGCAAAAAACAATGCCAAGAAACCGCTTAACATCCACTTTTTCGCTTTCATACAAAAACCCCCGTTTTCATTTTTTTGATTATTTAAATTCTACTCGGACGATCTGCACATTGTAGGCATCATCGCCGAAATCTCCGTAATATTGAGACACGAAAAAGTACATCACTTTTCCGTCCTGCTCATTGTACAGCTCATGGTGAAATCCGCCGTAGAGGATCGGCACATCGGCGCTACTCAAAACGATCTCCGGTGCAGACCAGTCGATCAGGTTTTCACTCGTCACCATCACGATTCTGTCCATGCTGTAAAACGACATCACATACTTTCCCAGATACGCATTATAGCTGACACACAGCTCGCCGACCTGCGGCTCGACAATGTAGGACTCGTCGTTATTCTGCAACTGTTGCAGTCCCTCCGTGCCCTTTACCCACTGTGCCTGTCCCGCTGTATCTCTGCCGACAAAATACTCGTACTCGTCGAAATTTTCGATATTTTCCGCCAAAACGCGTCCCAGTTTACATCCGCCGAAACGGCCGTTGGGAATGCCGAACAAATACACATAATCTCCAAGCTGATACGGGAAGACCTGCAGGAAATTTTTTCCTTCGTGGCGTTGTACCTCCTGCGCGGACTGACCGGTCAACATTTGCGTATTGTCCTGTCCCTCCGCCAGGCTGTCCGACCAGAAAACACCGTCTACCGTTTCAAAGTTCTGTGCATCGGTAGATTTGGCAAGGCCGCAATAGTTTACCTCCCAACCGATGGTATGCCATGTCCGCACGGACATATAAAACACGTAATGCGTACCGTTAATGGCAATGCCGCCCGTAGGGATCGTCGTGCGCTCCCCCTCTGTCTCATTGCTGTCTTTTTCCGAGGGGATGATTTCCGTCGCCCAACCGTTTTGGGTATCTTCGGATATGAACGAATCAAATCGAATGCCATCAGATGCTTTCAAATCCGAGGAAACGCCTAACACATTACTGCGCCAGTTCTGGCTTCCACCGTTAATGCCGTGATTGGTGTCGCCAAACAGGAAATACATCTGCCGGCGTTGGCCGTCCCAGTAAGGGAACCCCAAGTCTGTACCACCGATATCCCAGTTGGATTGGGTATTGTCCACTGCATTCACGCCCGTTAGCATTTTCACTTTTTGTACGCTTTTGATCATCGATGAATAGATGCCGTAGTCTGTATAGGTTTGACCCGTTTGTTGGCACCCCGTCATTGTGCAACCGAGCACTGCCATTGTAACCACCATCCAAATCAGAAATTTCTTTTTACTCATGTTTTACCTTCTTTCCGGTTCGCAGTATCACAACGATCGCCGCACATGCCGCGGCCGCGGCAATACCACACACAATCGGTATCCATGTCGTGCTCTTTTCCTGCGATTGCACATCGTCCGGCTGCGATGGCGATACCAGCGGCTTCAGCTCGCTGTCGGAGTATTCCCATAGGGAAACATCCGCGATGTAGAATCGGTTGTTCTCATTGTAGTTTGTCATCAGCAAAAAACGCATTGAATTGACTCTGGTCTTGAATCCCACATCCGGCTGAAATACCAATTCAACATGTTTCCAACCGTCACCGTTGTCCGTCACAGTATAGGTGTAAATATTTTTATTAACACCCTTGGTCTTGTTTTCACCGTCCTGCGCATCGTAAAGGTCGATCATAAAATCATCCTCGTTGTCATTACTGACGAACGCAAAGCGTACTATATCGGTATCTTCTGTCTGCACCTTGTAATTAAAAGACAGTTTATAACAATTTTTGACGGTAAAATCGAACAGGTGGAGCATATAGGTAACAGATGCATAAGTCTTTACCACAGACTTTCCGTCATGGACAAGCTCCATCGCATAGTAGCCGTCCACTTCTCCGAATACGGGTGGGACGTCCAGATCGATCGTTCCCAGATAATTCTGATTTGCCCATGTGGCCGTCAGTTTTGTACTGGGCGCATAGGAAGAAAGGAAGTCTTCCGAAATCAGTTGACGTGAATATGGATATTTATCCGTGGAGATCAGCGGCACTTCCCGCCGTCCCTGACTTGACTTGAATTGCTCCACGTCGCCGTTTGTCAACAGGTTTTCACCAAATTCGATTTCGTTCTGCGCTTTATAAAAGCGAATGTTGTCCACCAGCAAGTAGTTCTCCTGCGATTTGTGCGCATCTTCATTGTTCCGCAGAAACACCCAAATATCAAAATTGATCCATGCCGAGGCTGAGGTATTCGGCACGAAGAATTCCACCTCGACCGTCGTCCACTCCTCTTTTTTTACCAAAGACGTCACGATACCGGTCTCTGCGCCGTGGTAACCTTTCTGGTCGGCCGATTGCAGTCGAAATCCGATATTGTCGGAGTAAAAATCCGAACCGCCTTTCAAATCGATCTTTAATTTGTACCAGCCCGTGCCTCTGAGGCCAGTTGCCGACAACTTTTTGGTAATGGTTGTATCCGGTTTCTCGGATGCATAGAGCTTCAGATAGTGGTTTCCATCCTCGCACAGCACCTCGTTCTCCGTATATCCGGCGAGGTTATAATATGTCCCGTCAGACGTCCATCCCGCTGTCGTAAAGCCGTAGCTTCCGCTCTGTTGCATTAGGGACGCAAAATTTTCAAAATCGCCGCCTGCGCTGTCATCAACATTATCGGTCTCATCGTATACGAGCTCCGAACCCTTGTAGAGCCGAATGTTATCCACATCCAGATATCCCGACGGCGCATCCGTGCAATCGTATCCGATCTTCAGGAATTTATAGAAATTGGTATAATAATCCTCAATACGAAATTCCAGGGTTACTTTGTGAAAACCGTCCTGCGTTGACTCCATCCGCTCGATATCCTGTTTGGATGTCGCAACCGTCCATGCACACGGCTGCGAGAGATCCTCTTTCATCAATCCGACAAAACAATTCGGCGTGACCAGATCGTCGCTTGCACGCGCCTCAAATTCGAGCTTATACGTCCCGTTTCCGTTGATCAAATCTTCTACCGAAAAATAGAACGAACTGTACTGTGCGCCCTTATAAGACATCCTAAAGAACTGTCCACGCGCACTTTCATACACATCCGCCGCATTGTCTGAGGAAAATGCATAGTAGCCGTTGATCGAATAATCGGTCAACTCTACCACGAAATCGGTCTCCTGCGCGCTGACACTTTGTGCCACGGTGCATACGCTACTGCAAAGTAAGAGCGCACAGAGGATCAGCGAAACGACTCTGTGTTTCATCTTTCTTTATCCCCCTTTTCCTGTTTTTATTTCATACCGGAGAGGGTAACGCCCTCTACGATCCGCTTTTGCAGTATCGCAAAAATGATCAGTGGCGGAATCATGCATATCAGGCATGCCGCGATCGTAATGCCGTATTCTCCACCGTTCTGGATGCTGAGCAAGCGAACGATTTGCATGACCTGCTGTAAATTTTGGTTTCCCGTCACCGTCAGGCTCGGCCACATATAGCTGTTCCAGTGTGCCAGAAAAATGCCCACGCCTTGAATGACCAAAGGCGATTTGCTCATGGGCAGGAAAATTCGGAAAAATATCTGAAATTTGTTTCCGCCGTCCAATTCTGCCGCCTCCTCCAATGACAGCGGTATCCCCAAAAAGAATTGTCGGAAGAAAAACGTCTGATATGCACTGGCTATTCCAGGCACAAACAGCACGAAAATCGTGTCGGTCATATTCAGGTCATTGACCACCTTTAACGAAGTCAGCAAAATCGTAATTCCAGGCACAAACATCGGAAACAGATACAGCACCCACAGCAGTTTTTTGTACGGAAAATCAATTCGTGCAAATGCGAATGCCGCCAGCGTATTGACAAGAAGGCCGAAAAACGTTGCCAGTGCCGCCACCGCAAACGTGACAGCCAAAGAATAGACGAAATTATACTGCCGGTTGGCGGTAAATATCTCTACCAAATTCCCGAAGTACCACTTTGTCGGGAGCCATTTCGCTGGGATTGCCCAAATGTCCGTCTTTCCCTTAAACGCCGCAGGAAGCATCCACAGCAGCGGAAACAATATCAGTGCCAACACCGCCACGGCAATTGCCGTGGCAATCATTTTCTTAACGGATTTTTTTCGCATCTGACTCACCTCACGCATCCACAGATTTTTCGGAACGGATCAGCTTGAACACGATCAAATTGATTGCCGCTATGGGTATCATGATCAGAATACAGCCGGCCATCACACAAGACTGTGTCAATGTCGGATTGGATTTTTGCCAATACATAAACAGTACCGGTGTCAATGTGCTGTCGAGCGGCCCACCGCCGGTCATCATCAGCGGAAATTCGAACATTTGCAGTCCGCCGGTAATCAAGTTAATGATGATCAGCACAAAATAGTTTTTCATATTCGGCAAGGTAATATAGCACATTTGCCGAAAACTGTTCGCTCCGTCCAACTCCGCAGCCTCGTAGTAGCTTTTGGGAATATTGTGCAATCCGGCAAGCATAACGATGGTATTGTATCCGAATCCGCCCCACAGCATCGGAAGAATCACGATAATATAGGGAAACATACCGTCGGCGTTAAAGACGATCCGTTCCAAGCCGTTTTCCACGCGAATGGCATTGATTAGGCCGTTGTTGGAAAACATGAACAGGAAAATCACCGACACCAGGATGCCGGAAAGCAGGCATGGAATATAAATCAATGTTTTCGTGATATTGGCCATACGGGGGGAAAGCTGCTTTACCACAAGTGCAAACAGGAAGGAAAAGACGAACATCACCGTCGCATACACCAATGTCATGCCGATCACATTTTTCAACGACTGAAAAAAGCGCGCATCTTTGAGTATTTGGATATAGTTTTCCAAGCCTATGAAACGGATATCCGTTTCATAGGCCGAGTAATTGACCAAGCTGCGCAACAGCGCCAGCAGGAACGGGTAGATGACAAATACCGACAGCAAAATCAATCCTGGAGCAAGCATGGCATACGCATACCATTTCGAGCGATAGGCGAAATGCGTTGTTTTTCTGTTTTCCGACTTCATACATACTCCTTAGCTTTTCCCGCGTATCAACTCGTATACTTGGGATTTTTTCCTGCCAACTGATAGGTCTCAATACAGTTTCTGACGTTTCCGTCACAGATGGCAATGATTTCTTCTATCGTTTTCTTGTTGGTTTTGCTGATATACGTCTGGATCATTTGTGAACAGTAATCGGCCATATATGGGAAATAATAGGTCGGGCAGGAGGTGTTGGCCGCCTCTTTGATCACTCCGTAGAAAGGATTTTCTTTCTGCGAAGCATCCAGCAGCGCCTGCACGGATTTGAATCCCGTTTGCTTACAGCAAAGGCCCAGTTCAAACCAGCCGGTAGAAATTTCAGGGTCGCGTACATACCAGTCGATGAATTCCGCTGCCAGATCGGCATTAGTTTTGCCTGCGTTTTTCTCATTGGTGCACTGCCGTTGTGCCGAGGCACTGTCTAGCACGATGCTCCAGCCGCCGTTGGTCGTGTTTCCCAAATTGCCGTTGAGCGACGGTGCCAAGCAGCAGCCGATATCATCCATGTTATCCAGATAGCCTTTGTCAACATAATCGTTTTTAATGGCACCGACTGCGTAGCTGCCGGCAAACGTCATGGCCACTCTGCCCTCGCACAGTTCATTGATGATTTCGTTGTAGCCGCCAGCCACATCGGAGCGGGATGCATATCCTTTTTCGTAGAGTTGTCCCCAGTATTCCAAAAAGGTTTGATAACCTTCCTTATTTTCCGATGCCACCAGGGACTCCGACCAATCCTCCGTCAGTGGGTAATTGCCGCCGGCAGCATTCCAAAACTGTCCGACATTTGCCCACGCCATCGCGCTGCCCAAAGGCGTTCCAAGTACTGTCATCTGCTTATCATCGATAACCGCGCTCAGCTTTTCGCATACTTCCAACATTTCTTCATAGGTAGTCGGTTCTTTTATAATACCCGCCTGTTCGAACATGGACTTCGAATAGAACAGCATCAGAGACGGCTCGAAGCAATACGGCACCGCATAAACCGTATCGTACAATGTGCTGTACTCCAACGCAGTATCGGTGTAGTCGTCCAAAAATTCCTGTGAGAAGTAGTCCTTGATCGGCAAAATATTACCGTTTTGAACCTCCGCCCACAGCGGTGCCCAAGAGCAAAGATAAATATCGGGTGCTTTCCCCGCTTCGCGGTCGGCAATAATCTTGTCGGAATAATTGCTCTCATCAAGCAACAAATACTCAATATGAACGCCGTCGGTCAAATCTTCGTTATACTTTTCAATGGCAGAGATGAAATAATCATCGCTCCAGTCCTCAAAGTGGCGGATATAAATGGTGATCACGTCCGCTCCCTCTTCTACTTCACTGCCCCCGTCACAGCCGGTCAACATTACGGATAAGCCGATCAGCAGGCACAGTAAAACACAAATGCCTTTCGTTACTTTTTTCATAACATTTTTTCCTTTCCGTTTTTTAATGTTTTCAAAATGATATATGGCCGCATCCGCCCTCTGGCGGGGATATATCGTCTTTTCCCGCGGAGGTTGTTTTCTTTATTCACAAAAATCAGAGCAGATTTTTTCTTTTTTTGTCTTTTTTGCCGATGCGTCTACTAACAGTTTAGTTTTTATACATTCAAAAATCAATGGCAACAAACATTGCATTCATAACAATTATTTTGCAATCCGCTATTTATCTGCCGCAACCGATTTTTCCTTACATGCATGCTTACGGATTGATTTGTTTGTCGTTTCGTGCTACAATGGGCTTGTCCATAATTTGGCGAGGGAGAGAGCTTCATGGAAATTCAACCGTATATTCGATTCTCAATGCACCACACATGGCTAAGCTCACATTATTTAGATCGCGAAATCTGGGATCATGAAATTGGATTTATCGAGAAAGGCAGTATGCGCATCACTGTCGACGGAGAAACCCACATTGCTCGCGAAAACGATATTTTCATTCTTCGCCCAGGTGTGCACCATATTCTGGAATGGAACGGCGAAGACTGTAACCAGCCCCATGTCCATTTCGATTTTAAAAAGCAGCCTGACAGTGAAAAAGTCGGCATTTCCTTTGTGCGGCGGGATCAAATGCCCTCGGAACAGCTTTCTTTTTATCGAGAAGACTTTTTTCGGCAAAACGACATTGATATTCCCGTCGTCATGCATCTGAGCAATCCATTGAAGATCAAAAATCTTCTTTTTAAGATCATTGACGAATTCACATACAAGCAGCCCGCCTCCGATATCGTTATGCAAGGACTGTTGACACAAATGATCGGTCAGATTTTGCGTGAAAACAGTGCGAACGCCGAAGCACCTTTGGCAACCCGACAAATCAACGATATAGTTACATTTCTTCGCAAAAATGTGGACAGTAACCTCTGCCTGTCTGATATTTCCGCGCACATGAACATTTCCAACTGGAGCCTGATTCAGTCTTTCAACAAATACTACAGCTGCAGTCCGATGAAATACTACAACCGTCTCCGACATATTCGAGCCATGGATTTGCTGCAAAACTCCATTTTGTCCATTTCCGAAATCAGTGCGCAAATGAATTTTTCCGAACCGCAAACCTTTTCCCGTTGGTTCAAAAATATAGACGGGAACTATCCCTCCACATATCGAAAGCGCCCGAGCACTTCTTGTCCGTAGTATTGTCAAAAAAGTGCCGTTGTAAGCAAAAAAGGTTCTATAATAAATATTGGGGTCAGGCGATGTGAAGTGCCCCCTGTCAAGTAGACAGTGAAAAAACAAAAGAATATTTTATT
>CAZVMK010000023.1:0-17717 GCA_964628315.1 uncultured Oscillospiraceae bacterium | reverse complement strand
ACTATGATAACTATGTCTGGGTGCGTGATGCCAAGAAGAACAAGCTGGTGGTGGGTACCCAGTGCCGCATCCTCTATCAGGATGCCATGGGTCGTATGAAGATCGCCCTGAAATTCAACGAAATGGTTCGCAACGGCGAGATCGGCCCTGTTATGCTGGGACGTGACCACCACGATACCGGCGGAACCGATTCCCCGTTCCGTGAGACATCCAACATCAAAGACGGCTCCAATATCATGGCCGACATGGCGACTCAGTGCTTCGCCGGTAATGCGGCACGTGGTATGAGCCTGATCGCCCTGCATAATGGCGGCGGTACCGGTATCGGCAAGGCCATCAACGGCGGCTTCGGCATGGTGCTCGATGGCAGTGAGCGTGTGGATACCATTTTGAGGATGAGTATGCCCTGGGATACCATGGTGGGTGTTTCCCGCCGTGCCTGGGCAACCAACGAAAATGCAATGACCACCGCTGCGGAATACAACAAAATGTATGCCGGTCAGGACCATATCACCCTGCCTTATGTGGCCGACCGTGAGCTGGTCGCCGAGGCTCTGCGCTCCGTTCAGGAGAAATGATATGTTGGTAGTTATCAATATTGGCACTTTAATGACCCCCGAAGGCACTGCCGCCCGTGGCGGCAATGCCCAGGGGCAGATCCGTGTACTGCATGATGCCTGGATATCCATCGATGATGATACCATCATCGGGATCGGGACCGGTATGCCCGAAATTCCTGAAAATGCCACCGTTGTGGATGCCGGTGGAAAGCTGGTGACCCCAGGACTGGTGGATGCCCATACCCACCTGATTTTCGGCGGTTGGAGACAGCACGAGATGGCACTGAAGCTTCAGGGCGTTCCTTATCTGGATATCCTGGCGCAGGGTGGCGGCATTTTGTCTACCGTCAATGCGACCCATGCATCCGATGAACAGGCACTGGTAGAAAAGGCCGCCGAAGCTCTGGATGAAATGCTTGCTTTCGGAACAACGACCTGCGAAGCGAAAAGCGGATACGGCCTGTCACCGGAGGAAGAACTGAAGCAACTGCGCGCCATCAGACAACTCGACCGGACACATCCGATAGATCTGGCGGCCACTTTTATGGGTGCCCACGCAGTACCCGTGGCATACAAGGAAAAACGGGAAGAATACATCCGCCTGATCTGCGAGGAGATGATCCCTGCGGTGGCGGAGGAAAAACTGGCGAAATTCTGTGATGTTTTCTGCGAAAAAGGTGTATTTTCGGCGGAAGAATCCGAGAAAATTTTGGAGACCGGAAAAAAATACGGCCTGATCCCCAAAATTCATGCCGATGAGATAGAGCCCATCGGCGGCTCGGTTCTGGCAGGAAAGATCGGCGCGATTTCTGCCGAGCATCTGATCGTTTGCCCACCGGAGGGAATCGCTTCCATGGCACGGGGAGGTACAGTGGCTTGCTTGCTGCCTTGCACCAGCCTGTACCTTGGCGCTACCTTTGCGCCGGCACGGGATATGGTCAATGCAGGTGTTCCGGTGGCTATGGCGACCGACTTCAATCCAGGATCCTGTCCATGCCTGAATATGCAGTTTGTGATGAATTTGGGATGCCTGCGTTACAAACTGACACCGGAGGAAGTTCTGACGGCTGTGACATTGAACGGTGCCGCAGCCATCGATATGGCCGACAGAGTCGGTTCCGTGGAAGTCGGAAAGCTGGGCGATCTGGTAATCTGGAATGCAGAAGACCTGAATTATGTCTGCTATCGCATGGGCAGTGATCTGGTCGATACCGTTATTAAAAAAGGAAAAATCTATCGAAAAACAAAAATTTCGGAACAATAAAGGAGAATTATCATGGCAAAGCTTGTAGAATGTGTCCCTAATTTTTCCTGTAGTAAGGAGCAGGATCCTGCTACTTTCCAGGCGTTGGTGGATGTGTCCAACTCTGTGCCTGGCTGTACTGTTTTGGACGTTCAGACCGATGGCGACCATAACCGTTGTGTGTTCACCATGGTGGGCAACCCTGCCGCCATTGAAGAGGTCTGCTTCCGCCTGACTCAGAAAGCCACGGAACTGATCGATATGAGAAAGCACAAGGGTCAGCATCCCCGTATGGGTGCCACCGATGTCATTCCTTTCATTCCCACCATGGATATGACGGTGGAGGAGTGTGTGGAAATGAGCAAACGGGTGGCTGAGCGGATCTGGAAGGAGCTGGGCGTGCCCTCTTTCCTGTATGAAGACTCCGCAACCGCACCTCATCGCACCAATCTGGCCAAGTGCCGTAGCGGTCAGTTTGAGGGCATGCCCGAAAAGCTGTTGCAGCCCGAGTGGGCCCCTGACTACGGTGAGCGGAAGATCCATCCCACCGCAGGTATCATTGCCATTGGCGCAAGAATGCCTTTGATCGCTTATAATATCAATCTGGACACCTCCGATATCGAAGTGGCCAACAAAATCGCCCGTGCCATCCGTGCAGCCGGCGGTGGCTTCAAATATTGCAAGGCCATCGGCGTGATGCTGGAGGACCGCAATATTGCCCAGGTGTCCATGAATTTGGTCAACTATGAGGGAACACCCATTTATTATGTATTTGAAATGGTGCGTGCATTGGCCGACCGCTACGGCGCTCGGATCATCGGTTCCGAACTGGTGGGCCTGACCCCTGCCAAGGCACTGATCGACTGCGCCGAATATTACCTGAAGCTGGAAAACTTCGATGGCCGCAAGCAGACCATGGAATACCATCTGATCGGTATGGAATAAGGAGAGAACGATGAAACTGGCAGAAATGAAAGTGACACAGTTTGCGGACGTTCTGGCTTCCGATGCCCCCGCCCCTGGTGGCGGCTCGGTGGCGGCGCTGGAGGGCGCGCTGGGTGCTGCGCTGACCGCCATGGTCTGCACCCTGACCGAAGGGAAAAAGCAATATGCCGAGCATCGGGACTACGTGCTGGAAGTGCAGGCGAAGGCTGCGGCTTTGCAGACAAAGTTCATTGACGTAATGGACAGAGATACGGATGCGTTCATGGTGGTTTCTCGGGCGTTCTCTATGCCCAAGGCCACCGATGAAGAAAAGGCCGCTCGTTCCGCCGCCATCCAGAAAGGTCTGGTCGGCTGTACGGAAACTCCCTTTGAGATGATGAATTTGGCCGCAGAGACCATTGCACTGACGGAGTCTTTGCTGGGCAGATTTAACGAAAGCGCCGCAAGTGATCTGGGTGTGGCGGCACTGTCTATGCGTGCGGCGGTGCAGGGCGCATGGCTGAATGTGCTTATCAACATCGGCTCGCTGAAAGATAAGGAGCTGGCTGAAAGCTACCGTGTCAGAGGCGAAGAGCTGGTAAAGACCGTGTTGGCCGGTGCCGACCGTGTTTATGAAAAAGTCCTGACACTGGTATAACCGAATAAGCAAAAGGCAGTCGATCGCTCGACTGCCTTTTGCGGAAATACTGGATTTCCCTCCGGCAATGTGCTACAACTGAGCAAGCTGTTTGAAGTGTCGGCCGATTACTTGCTGAATGACGACTGTGAGCGGCCCAATACTGCCACGGATGAAAGGCATTTTCCAAAACATAATATCAAAAAGGTGGTTGCATGTTGGGTGTCCGGTGCTTTTTGCCTGATCGTGACGAATGAAAAAGTGAAAACCCGTTTAAAAAAGTACATAAAAATACAGGAGAAACTCAGATGGAATTTCTGATGGAACTGGTCATTGACCTGCTGTTGGATGGTAGCGTGGAAGTGGCGAAAAGCCGCAAAATCAGCAAATGGATCCGCTATCCTGTCATCGCAATGCTGGCAATTTTGTATGTGGTCACCGTGGCGGTGATCGCTCTGGTGGCATGGATCGTCCTGAAAAATGGAAGCACTTTTTGGCTGGGCGTAGGTCTGCTGGTGTTGGACCTGGCTTTCGTGATGTACAGCATGAGGAAAATCCGCAGGGAAATCAATGCCCGAAAAATAGAATAAAAAGTCGTGTTGCAATTTGCAGCACGACTTTTTACCTTGTGATATCAGGAAAACAGGATGGCTCGTAGCAGAGCCAGGAGAAGCAGGTGAACGGGATAGAACCAATAATTCAGCCATTTCCGTTGCCGTCCACGCTGACCGTTATACAGATTGGTCATCAGAAAGCCAGGCAGAGCCCACGGAGTCTTCCACAGCGGCACAAAAGCGGCCAAGGATGCGGCCAGGGGATGGCTTCGGAGCAGATACAGAATGGTAATGACGGCGATGCCCAGATAGGCATAATCCGTGGACAACAGAGCCGCCAGTACACAGGCCAGCAGAAAACAGAAAAAGCCAGGTATATACCAGGAAGATATCCGCTTTTTAAGCGCTTCCAGCACCCAGATCAGAGCAAATCCCAGCGCCAGGGTGAAAAATACGTTCTGCGCCTGCCGGAGAAAGAAAACACCGCCGAAACACAGGTCGAAGGGAATTTCGGAAATCAATGCAAAAAGGACAAGATTTCCCAGATATTTTCGCCGATTTCCGGTGTGAAAAAATCCTTCGACCAGTAGAAAACAGAAAATCGGGAACGCAAACCGACCGACGATCTCACAGAATCCGCTGAAAATCCTCAAAGGAATACATTGGGGCGATATCAGAAGTGCGTCAAAAAGCAATGTCTTGTCCAGATGGTCGAGAAACATGGTGAACATGGCGATGTATTTGAGCCATGCGCCGGACAGACACTTTTTATTTTCTTTCATCGGCATCGTCGAATTGATCGGGGTTGAGCTTGCGGATGTAGTCGAGATTTCGCTCGCCCACACAGCCTACCAGAAGATAACGGTTGCGTAGCTTGTCGTGGATAAAACGCCACAGCATACGGAAATCCTGAATTTGGCCGGTGGAAGAAACGTGTGTCCGTGGGCCGGTGCAGTAGTGAAGCTGATCGCCGATGGAAATGTGGGTTTCGTCCACATAGGTGACGGGCAGATCCTGACGAATGAGGTCGAGGATTTTGCACTCCATTTGCTCCAAATCCACCTGAGGTGGATAATTGGGAAAGGCCATCACAAAGCCGTGGCGAACGTCGTCGTAGCTGACACGGGCCAGATCTTCCGGCGGCAACAGCATTTCGCAGAGGTCTTCGGCGGTGTGGCACATGAGACGGTAGGGAAGAGAGGCGTAAACCACGTCTCGAATTTCATCGGGGACAGGGCCGAACAGATTGGGGCGTGTGATCATCACTTCTTCACCCACGCCGATCAGCAGATCCGCGTTCATGCCGTGCAGAAGCGGATATACAAGTTCAAAATGCTCCACGATGACACGCTTGCCCAATTTGACGGCGATCAAAATAGCATCGGCCAAATCGGAGAGCTGGGTAAATCCGGTTTCAAAGCGAATGTCTACATGATAGGAATGGGGGGAGAAAAAGCTGACCCGTTCGCCGACATTCAGCAGGGGCAGGGGGCGAACGTAGATCCCATCGTCATCGTTGGTCAGGTCCAAATTCGGGAACATACCGCGAATCAGGGCACTTTTACCGGCGCCGGCATCACCGATCACGCCGATGAGTTTATCGGTGGGGGAGAGATAAAGTTGTGCCAGCTGCATACCCAGCGCATACATACGGGCGTGACCTCGGGGCGCAAAGTAGGAACTGATGATATGACACTGCTGCCGTTCTTGCATGGAAAGGCCCTCCTGAAAATAAGTTTTCCAACAGTATAGCAGATTTTGTGGAAATTGAAAAGAGAAATGGTAAAAATAGTTTGCAAATTTTGTAATTGTGCTATATAATAGCCCCGTGTGAAAATAAAAATAACTTTGTGAAAGGGGTTATTCATTTTATGGCAGAAATCATTAAGGCTGCCTGCGCAGGTACCGATGAGAAAAGCGACATGGTCGTGGAAGTCGAACCCTGCGCCGAAGGCGTGGTCGTGGAAGTGCAAAGCGTGGTCATGAACCAGTTCGGTCCGTCTATCGAGGCTTCTATTCGGGAAGTGGTGGCGGCATTGGGCGTGACCAATGTTCACATTAAGGCCAGCGACCGCGGCGCACTGGACTGTGTCCTGCGTGCCAGAGTCGAAACCGCACTGTTGCGGGGAATGGGGGAGAATTAAATGCGTAGAAGTATGCTGTTTTTGCCAGGTAATGCGCCGAAAATGATTATTAACGGCAATTATCTCGGTTCCGATGCTGTTATTTTTGACCTGGAGGATGCCGTTTCTCCTGCGGAGAAGGATGCCGCCCGTCTGCTGGTGCGAAACGTTCTGGCAAATCTGGAATTTGATCGGGTGGAGACCATCGTGCGTATCAACTCCATCGATACGCCTTTTTGGCAGAAAGACCTGGATGCCATCATCCCGAACAGACCCAATATCATCATGCTGCCCAAGACCGGTGTGGCCCATGATGTAGAGATCGTGGACGAGTACATGGCTCAGTTGGAAGAAAAGCTGGGCATGGAAGTGGGCTCTATCAAGCTGATGCCGCTGATCGAGACTGCATTGGGCATTGAAAATGCTTATTTTATTGCCGCCGCCCGTCCCAGAGTGACCGCCCTGTTCCTGGGCGCAGAAGATCTGACTGCCGATCTGCGCTGTAAGCGCACCAAAGAGGGCAGAGAAATCGATTATGCTCGCAGCCGCATGGTCAACGCCGCCCGTGCTGCCGGCGTAGACGTGTATGACACGCCTTTCACCGATGTCAACGACGATGAGGGAATTCTGGCGGATGCTACCTATGCCAAGAGCCTGGGCTTTACCGGCAAGGCTTCCATTTCCCCTCGCCATATCACGGCTATCAACACTGTGTTCAGTCCCAGTAAGGCCGATATCGCCTATGCCTATGAAGTGATGGATGCCATCGCCGAAGCAAAGGCACAGGGCAAGGGCGCCATCGCCCTGCGCGGCAAGATGATCGATGCGCCCATCGTGGCTCGGGCAGAGCAGACCATCGCCGCCGCCAAAGCACTGGGCATTCGTAAGGAGGATCTGTAATGAGAGATAAGAAACTGGTTGCATCCATTCGCGATGCCATTATCGCCTCGGGTCTGAAGGACGGAATGACCATTTCCTTCCATCACCATATGAGAAACGGTGACTATGTGCTGAACATGGTCATGGATGAAATCGCCGCACTGGGTATCAAGGACCTGACGGTCAATGCCACCGCACTGTTTGATATCCATCTGCCTCTGATCGAGCACATTAAAAACGGCGTTGTCACAACGCTGATGACCGACTATATGTCCGCCGGACTGGGCAAGATCATCTGCTCCGGTATCATGGAAAACCCTGTCCAGTTCCGTACCCACGGCGGCCGCCCCAATGACATCGTTCACGGGAAGACCCCCATCGATGTGGCGTTCGTGGCCGCTCCCCAGTCTGACGATATGGGCAACTGTACCGGTAAGTACGGTAAATCCGCCTGCGGTAGCTTCGGCTATGCCATCGTAGATGCCCAGTATGCCAAAAAGACCGTCGTTATCACCGATGAACTGGTAGAATATCCGTTGCTGGGCTTCACCGTGCCGGAAGTGTACGTTGATTATGTTGTCCAGGTGGATGCCATCGGCGATCCCAACGGCATTGTTTCCGGCACCACCCGAATCACCCGTGACCCCGTGGGTCTGGCAATGGCACAGTGGGCGGCAAAGGTCGTGGAACATTCCGGCCTGCTGGTGGACGGCTTCTCGTTCCAGACCGGTGCCGGCGGTGCCACGCTGGCCGGTGCCAAGTTCCTAAAAGATATCATGCTGGAAAAGGGAATTCAGGGCAGCTATGTTATGGGCGGCATCACCAAGTATATTCTGGAAATGCTGCAGGCCGGTTGCTTCCGCACGATTTTGGACGGCCAGAGCTTTGACCTGGCGGCGGTGGAGTCCCTGCGTACCGATCCCCGTCATCAGGAGGTTTCCCTGTATCATTACGCCGGACCGGATGCACCCAGCTGCATCGTAAACAGCCTGGATACCATCTTTGCAGGTGCGACTGAGATCGATACCGATTTTAATGTCAACGTCCATACCGATTCCAACGGAATCATCATGGGCGGCTCCGGCGGCCACAGTGATATCTGCGCCGGTGCGAAGATGTCCGTCATCATTACGCCCATGTTCCGCAACCGCCTGCCCATGATCCGTGATCGTGTCACCACAATCACGACCCCTGGTAAGGATATCGATGTGGTGGTCACCCAGGGAGGTATTGCCGTCAACCCCCGTCAGGCAGAGCTGAAAGAACGCCTGACCGCTGCAGGATTGCCCATTGTGGATATCCATGAATTGCAGGCCAAGGCGGAGAAGATGACCGGAAAGCCCCTGTCCGTGCCTCACGGCGACAAGGTGGTGGCAGAGGTCATTTATCGTGATGGCACTGTGATCGACCGGATCTATAACACCCTGTAAGGAGAGAAAATGACCATGCGTGAAATCAGCAGCGAAAAGATCACCGAAGTGGTGCGCCGACTCTGCATTGAAGCAAACTGTCATTTGCCTCAAGACGTCAAATCCGCAATAGAGAACTCTTATGAACACGAAAGTTGGCCTCAGGCAAGAGAGATACTGGAGCGCATCATGGAAAACTACGCCATTGCCGATCAGCAGACTTGCCCCATTTGCCAGGACACGGGCGTTGCCTGCGTATTTGTGAAAATGGGACAGGATGTCCATGTCAGCGGCGATTTGGAACAGGCCATTCATGAGGGCGTGCGCCAGGGATACAAAGACGGCTACCTGAGAAAATCCGTGGTTCGGGATCCTCTGGATCGGGTGAATACCGGCGATAATACGCCTGCCATGATCTATTACGAGATCGTATCCGGTGACGGATTTGAAATTACAGTCGCACCGAAAGGATTTGGCAGCGAAAACATGAGCCAGATCAAGATGCTAAAGCCTTCCGACGGCTTGCAGGGCGTCAAAGATTTTGTGGTGCAGGCAGTCAGGGATGCAGGCCCGAATCCCTGTCCTCCCATTGTGGTGGGCGTTGGCATTGGCGGCACCTTTGACAAGGCGGCGTTGCTGGCCAAAAAAGCACTGATGCGCCACGCCGGTGAGCCGAACCCCGTGCCTTTTTACGCAGAACTGGAGCAGGAACTGCTGGAAAAGATCAATGGACTGGGAATCGGCCCTCAGGGCTTTGGCGGAAAAACCACTGCACTGGCAGTTCATATTGAACAGATGCCTACACATATCGCCGGCTTGCCCGTGGCGGTGAATATCAACTGCCATGTGACACGCCATCAGACGGAGGTGCTGTAAATGTCTATTTCTGTGACCGTTCCCATGAGCAGGGAGACCGCCCGAAGCCTGAAAGCAGGCGACAGCGTTTTGCTGTCCGGCGTGATTTACACTGCCCGTGATGCCGCCCATAAGCGCCTGTGTGAGCTGGCGGCGCAGGGGAAAGAATTGCCCCTGGATGTGAAGGACAGCGTGATCTATTTTGTGGGTCCCACACCGGCAAAGCCTGGCGAGGTGATCGGCTCCGCCGGCCCCACCACGGCCTATCGTATGGATGCCTACAGCCCCACGCTGATCGAAATGGGACTGACCGGTATGATCGGCAAAGGCAAGCGCAGTGATGCGGTTGTCCACGCTATGAAAACAAATGGCGCTGTATATTTCGGCGCCATCGGTGGTTGCGGTGCATTGCTGAGCCGCTGTATCAAAAAAGCGGAGGTCATTGCCTACGAAGACCTGGGGGCAGAGGCCATCCGCCGCCTGGAAGTTGAGGAATTGCCTGTGATCGTTGTCATCGACAGTCAGGGCAATAATCTGTATGAAACCGGTCGGACAAACTACCTGGCCACCATAACGAAATAAGAAAATGCCGCTTCCGGTACTATGGGGGCGGCATTTAAAAATATTAGTCAAAATGCTAAAAAATGCCTTGACAAAACGTAAAAAAATGGGTAGCATATACGAAGGTACGCCAGCGTTTGGCGGCACCAATTATTGAAAGCATTTATGAGGTGCGAATATGACTGCAGACAAGAAAAAGGTATTGGTCATCGGTGTTATCGGCGCTGATGTCCATGCGGTTGGCAATAAGATCCTCTACCACGCCTTTACGGAAGCCGGTTTTGATGTGGTGAATTTGGGCGTGATGGTTTCTCAGGAAGAGTATATTTCCGCGGCCATTGAGTCTGATGCCGATGCCATCGTGGTGTCTTCCCTGTACGGCCAGGGTGAGCTGGATTGCCGTGGTATGCGTGAAAAGTGCAATGAGGCCGGATTGGCAGGCATTCCGCTGGTGGTTGGCGGCAACATCGTTATTGGCAAGCAGCAGTTTGAGGATGTGGAGCGCCGTTTCAAAGATATGGGATTTGATAGAGCATTCCCTCCTGGCACATCTCCCGAAACGACCATTGCGGCCCTGCGTGAACTGCTGCACATGGATGGTGAGGAAAAGTGAAACCCATCCTTCTGATCGACTTCGGCTCTACATATACAAAACTGACCGCCGTGGACGTGGAAGCGGAGCGGATATTAGGTACTGCCGCCTCTTATACCACGGTGCAGACGGATATCAATGACGGCCTGGAAAAAGGCCTGAAATTGCTGGAAGAAAAAATCGGCAAGGTGGACTTTGCGGAGACCTATGCCTGTTCTTCGGCCGCAGGCGGCCTGCGAATGGTGGCCAGCGGATTGGTGCCGGAACTGACTTCCGAGGCGGCAAAGCTGGCCTCTTTGGGGGCAGGAGCGAAAATCATCGGTCTTTATTCCTTTCAGCTGACAGAAGACGATTTGGAGGAAATCGATGCCTTGCAGCCGGATATTTTCCTGCTGGTAGGCGGTACGGATGGCGGCAATACGGCTTGCATTCTCCATAATGCGGAAATGCTGGCACGTTTGGAACCGAAATTTCCGGTGGTCATTGCCGGAAATCGCAGTGCGGCACGGCAGTGCCAGCGCCTGCTGTCTGCATTCGAGACCTATGTCTGTCCCAATGTCATGCCGAAGTTCGGCACGCTGAACATTGAACCTACACAGAAGCAGATCCGTGAGATTTTCCTGAACCGGATCGTTCAGGCCAAGGGACTGAGCAAAGCCACCGGCCTGCTGTCCGATATCATGATGCCCACGCCCTCCGCCGTGATGCAGGCCATGGAACTTTTGAGCCAGGGCTGTGAGGACGAGTGCGGTATCGGCGATTTGATTGCCGTTGACGTGGGCGGTGCGACAACGGATATTTATTCCATTGCCGACGGTATGCCCGAGGGCATGAATACCGTATATAAGGGACTGATGGAGCCTTTTTCCAAGAGAACGGTGGAGGGTGATATCGGTATGCGTTACTCCGTCAAGGGAATTCTTGAGGCCGCAGGCTCTCAGCGAATCGGGAAAATTGCCGGAATAAAGCCCGAACGGGTGGAGGAACTGGTGAATTGGCTCCGTGAGCATACCGATTCCGTGCCCGATGGCAATGAAGAACTGGAAAAACTGGATTATGCACTGGCGGCAATGGCCATTGAAACGGCTGTGACACGCCATGCCGGCACCATGGAAGAAACCTATACCATGATGGGCCTGACCTATGTGCAGTCCGGTAAAAATTTGACCCATGTAAAGCAAATCGTGGTAACAGGCGGCAGCCTGATCCATACAAAACGGACGGAAGAGATCGCAAAATATGCCCTCTTTTCCCCCAATCAGCCCATGTCCCTGCGCCCCAAAGAGGCCTCGGTTTGGGTGGACAGAACATATATCCTGGCCGCAATGGGGCTTATCGCCAGTCGTTACCCCCAGCAGGCCCTAAGAATCATGAAGAAAGAGCTGGAATTTTATGGACATTCAGAATAAGCGCATTTCCAATGATGAGTTTTTCAAACTCCGCCAGGAAGTCCTGGCACAGTGGCCCACCGGCAAGGATGTAGACCTGGAGGAGGCTGTGGCTTATCATAAGTCCATGCCCGAGGAACGCATTTTCGCAAAGAAGCTGCTGGATGCAAAGAAAGAGGGCCGTACCCTGGTGCAGCCCAGAGCCGGTGTGCCCGTTATTGAAGAGCACATCAAGCTGATGCAGTATTTGCAGGACCACGGCGAGGCAGATCTGCTGCCTTCCACCATCGACTCCTATACCCGTCAGAACCGCTATGAAGAGGCGGAGAATGGTATTTCCGAGTCCATCCGCCTGGGCAGAGCCATGCTCAATGGCTTCCCTGCGGTCAACCATGGCGTGGCCGGATGCCGCCGTGTGGTGGAAAGCGTTCATACCCCCTTGCAGGTTCGCCATGGAACCCCCGATGCCCGCTTGCTGACGGAGATCACCTACGCCGGTGGCTTCACCAGCTATGAGGGCGGCGGTATTTCCTATAATTTGCCTTATTGTAAGAACATTCCCATGGAACGCACCATTCGGGATTGGCAATATGTTGACCGCCTGACCGGCCTGTATGAGGAAATGGGTGTTTCCATTAACCGTGAACCCTACGGCCCTCTGACCGGTACGCTGGTTCCTCCCTGCATTTCTCACGCGGCGGCAATCATCGAAGCACTGCTGGCGGCGGAACAGGGCGTTAAGAATATCACCGTCGGCTACGGCCAGTGCGGCAACCTGGTTCAGGACATCGCCGCTATCCGCACCTTGCAGGAACTGACCGATGAGTATCTGCATAAGTACGGCTATGACGATGTGGAAGTGACCACCGTTTTGCACCAGTGGATGGGCGGTTTCCCTGCTGACGAGGCAAAGGCCTTTGGCGTTATCTCTTCCGGTAGTTTGATCGCGGCTCTGTCCAAGGCAACCAAGGTCATCGTTAAGACACCCCATGAGGCTGTGGGCATCCCCACGATGGAAGCCAATGCCGAGGGCCTGCGTTGCACCAAGCAGGTGGTCAACATGATGGCTGACCAGACCTTCCAATCCGCATCTCTGGAAGAAGAGAAGGAGATCATCCGTCAGGAGACCCGTTGCATTGTGGACAAATGCTTCGAGTTGGGTAACGGCGACATTGCCGTGGGTATCTGCCGCGGTGTTCAGGCCGGTGTGCTGGATGTTCCCTTTGCTCCCTGCCGTGCCAATGCTGGTTTGATGTTGCCTTGCCGTGATAACGATGGCGCAGTACGCATCCTGTCCATGGGTAATCTGCCTTTCAGCCAGGAACTGAAAGATTTCCATGCTGCAAAAATTGAACAGCGTGCACAGGCCGAGGGACGCAAAGCTTCGTTCCAGATGGTCGTTGATGATGTTTATGCCATTGGCAAGGGCCGCCTGGTAGGCCGCCCCAAATATTGATATAAGAGGAGATTTAGAACATGAAAATCATTGATGTTGTTTGCTCCGGTGGCCGTACCGGCTTCTATTTCGATGACCAGAGAGCCATTAAGAGCGGCGCCGGTCACGATGGTATTTTCTATGTGGGCGCTCCCGTGACCGAGGGCTTCCGCTCCGTTCGTCAGGCCGGTGAGTCCATTTCCGTTATGATCGTTCTGGAAGACGGTCAGGTGGCGTTCGGCGATTGCGCCGCCGTGCAGTATTCCGGTGCCGGCGGACGGGATCCTCTGTTCCTGGCTGAAGACTTTATCCCCATGATCGATAAGTATATCAAGCCCCAGCTGGTGGGCAAGGAAGCGGATAATTTCCGCCAGCTGGCTACCATGATGGAAGCCATCCAGATCGATGGCAAGCGGCTGCATACTGCCATCCGCTACGGCGTGAGCCAGGCAATTCTGGATGCTGTGGCCAAAGCCACCGGCCGCCTGATGTGCGAGGTCGTGGCTGACGAATACGGTTGCACCGTTTCCGACACACCTATCGATATCTTCACCCAGTCCGGAGATGACCGCTACAACGGTGCCGACAAGATGATCATCAAGGGCGCTCAGGTGCTGCCCCACGCACTGATCAATAACGTGGAAGACAAACTGGGTCTGAAGGGCGAAAAGCTGGAGGCTTACGTGGCATGGCTGCGTGACCGCATTCTGGAGCACCGCACCAGCGAAGATTATTTGCCCATTTTCCATATCGATGTTTACGGTACCATCGGTGCCATCTTCGGCAACAACAATTATGTTGCAATGGCCGATTACATCGAAAATCTGGGCAAGATCGCCAAGCCTTTCCACCTGCGCATTGAGGGCCCCATGGACTGCGATACCGACCGTGAAACGCAGATGACCGCTCTTGCCGGCCTGACCGCCGAGCTGGATCGCCGCGGCTGTGATGTGGAACTGGTTGCCGATGAATGGTGCAACACGCTGGAAGATATCAAGCTGTTTGCCGATAACAAGGCAGGCCACATGGTTCAGATCAAGACCCCCGATCTGGGCGGTATCAACAATACCATCGAGGCTGTGCTCTACTGCAAGGAAAAGGGCATCGGTGCTTATCAGGGCGGTACCTGCAACGAGACTGACCGCTCCGCCCAGGTCTGTGTCCACTGCGCTATGGCTACCCAGCCCGTGCAGATCCTGGCCAAGCCTGGTATGGGCGTCGATGAGGGTTACATGATCGTTTACAATGAGATGAACCGCATCATCGCCATCCGTAATGCCAAGAAAAACCGTCAGTAATTGAAAATGCAAAGGCCGAAAGGGAACGATTTCTTTCGGTCTTTCTTTTACGCCTGAATGTCCGCGTGGGAAAAACAAACAGAAAAGAAAATACAAAAAAACGATGGTTTTCACCTTTTTAGGCAATTTGTCCATTGACAATCTTGCAATTTCATAATATCATTAGAATGCTGGCGTAAATATACAATCAACACCATATATTTGCGATTATTTTTGACACAATTTACAACAGATGAGGAGCGATCAGATGATTACATCTTTGGAGCAACTGCGTATTCCTGAAGCGAACACTCCTTCCAGCCGACTGGCTGTGGCTGTGGCACAGGATGCGGAAGTATTGCTGGCGGTAGACAAAGCCCACCGCATGGGAATCGCAACGGCTACGCTTGTAGGTGATGAAAACGAGATCTGCGGCATTGCCGCCAAACTCAATATTGACCTTTCCGATTACCGGATCATCCATGAGGCGGATAAAGTTGAGGCCTGCCGAAAGGCAGTTAAACTGGTGCGCGACAAGCAGGCGGATGTGGTCATGAAGGGCATTGTGGATACTGCCATTATCCTCAAAGCCGTGCTGGATAAAGAAATCGGTCTGAGAGAAAGCCCCGTGCTGTCTCACGTGGCTGTGTTTGAAGTGCCTGGCTATGATCGGCTGTTCTATCTGGCCGATGCGGCCATGAATATTGCCCCCGATGTGGAGGCCAAGAAGCACATCCTGAAGAACACGGTCAAAGTTGCCCATGCACTGGGCAATGAAAATCCCATTGCGGCTTGCCTGTGTGCCGTGGAAAAGGTAAACCCCAAAATGCAGGCAACTCTTGATGCGGCTGCATTGGTGGAAGCCAACAGGGCAGGGGAGATCGACGGCTGTACCGTCATGGGTCCTCTGGCACTGGACAATGCCATCTCCGTGGAAGCGGCCCATCACAAGGGCATTACCGATCCCAATGCCGGTCGGGCAGATATCCTGCTGGTGCCTGCCATTGAAGTGGGTAATGTGTTCTATAAATCCATGGTCTTCATGGCAAAAGCAAAGAATGCCGGTGTGATCGTAGGCGCAAAGGCACCCATCGTTCTGACCAGCCGTGCCGATTCCGATGAAACAA
Source organism: uncultured Oscillospiraceae bacterium (assembly GCA_964628315.1). GTDB lineage: Bacteria > Bacillota > Clostridia > Oscillospirales > Oscillospiraceae > Faecousia. The sequence continues at coordinate 2,153 of CAZVMK010000023.1, read as the reverse complement.
AACTCAATTCCATTGCGCTGGCGCTGAAGATCGCCGCTGCCAATGAAAAATAAGGAGTACCCTATGACGCAACACAAAGTTTTGGCCATGAATTTCGGCTCTACCTCCACAAAGGTGGCCATCTATCAGGGAGATCAGGAGATCATGCTTCAGGTTTTCCGCCATACCCCCGAAGAAATGGCCCATATTTCCACAATGGAAGAAAATGCCGCTTTTCGCAAGGGCGTGATCCTGGCCTACCTGAAAGAGCAGGGCGTTGATTTGAACGAATTGGATGCCATCGTCGGCCGTGGCGGCCTGATGAAGCCCATTGAGGGCGGCACCTATCTGGTCAACGAGGATATGCTGCGTGACCTGCACAGCTGCAACTATGGCTTCCATGTTTGCAATCTGGGCGGTATTTTGGCCTCCGAAATCGGCGAAGAGATCGGCAAGCCTGCCTATGTGGTGGATCCTCCCGTGGTTTATGAGATCGATGAGGTGGCCAGCCTCTCCGGTCATCCCGATTTTCCCCGCCGCCCTCTGTTCCATGCGCTGAACCAGAAAGCCATTGCCAAGCGCTATGCAGATCAGATCGGCAGACCCTATGAAGAACTGAATTTGATCGTTGCCCACATGGGCGGCGGTACGACTGTGGGCGCACACCGCAATGGCCGTGTCATTGATGTGAACAACGGTCTGGAGGGCGAGGGTGCCTATACAGGCGAGCGGCCTGGTACGTTGCCTGTGCTGGACGTGGTTCGGGCGACACTCAGCGGCAAATACGGTACGACTTACGAACAACTGCGCCATATGTTCTGCATGAAGTGTGGCTTGGTGGGCTACACCGGAACCAATGACGGTCGGGAAATTTCCCGTCGCATTGCCGAGGGAGATAAGAATGCGGAACTGGCCTACCGTGGCATGGCCTACCAGGTGGCAAAGGAAATCGGCGCCATGGGCGCCGCACTGCACGGCAAGGTGGATGCAATTTTGCTGACCGGCGGATTTGCTTATGATAAAGTGCTGATGAGCTGGATAGAAGATTATGTAAACTACCTGGCACCCGTTCATGTATTCCCTGGAGAGGACGAAATGCTGGCTCTGGCTCAGGGCGCACAGCGTGTGCTCAATGGCCGTGAAGAAGCAAAGGTGTACCGCGCATGAAAAGAATGCAGATCATCACCGGCCACTACGGCTCCGGAAAGACGGAATATGCCGTCAATCTGGCACTGAAGCTGGCCGCAGAACGGGAAAATGTGGCATTGGCGGATCTGGATATCGTCAATCCCTATTTCCGCAGTTTTGAGCAGACCAAGCGGCTGGAGGAGGCAGGCATCCGTGTAATTGTCACTTCCTGTGGCGGTGTGGCGGATATTCCTGCCATCAATCCGGAGGTCATGTCCATTTTCCAGCAGGAAAAGTGGACCGGTGTGCTGGATATCGGCGGAGACCCCATCGGTGCCCGTGTCTTGGCCCGTTTTGCACCGCAACTCCATCCTGAGGAGTTTGACCTGCTGTTTGTCCTCAATGCCAACCGTCCGGAAACCAGGGATGTGGACAGCGCACTGGCTTATATGCAGGCAATCGAATATGAATGCCGCCAAAAGGTGACGGGTATCGTCAATAATACCCACTTGTGCGCCGAGACGACGGCGGAGGAGATTCTGAAAGGTGCGGTGCTGGCACAGCAACTGTCGGAAAAGACGGGCTTGCCTGTTGTTCACCATGCGGTGCAACGGAAATTTGTGGATCAAGTAAAGGATAAACTCGTCGGTGAGATATTGCCGATGAATATCTATATGAAAAAACCTTGGGAAATTGTATTCTGTGAGGAGGATTATTAACATGGCCGGAAAAGTTACTTTCGACCGAGACAGATGTAAGGGCTGCGAACTTTGCGCTCTGGTCTGTCCCAAGCACATCATCGTCATGGACGCTGATGCTACCAACCGCAAGGGCTATCACCCTGCCACTGTGCCCGCCGAGAACGCTGACAAGTGTACCGGTTGCGCCAGCTGCGCAAAGATGTGCCCCGATTCCATCATTACCGTAGAACGGGACTAAGGAGGAAACCATGGAAAAAGAACTGTGGAAAGGCAACGAAGCCGTTGCCGAAGCCGCCATTCGTGCCGGCTGTAAATACTTCTTCGGTTATCCCATTACCCCCCAGA
>CAZVMK010000022.1:0-17753 GCA_964628315.1 uncultured Oscillospiraceae bacterium | reverse complement strand
GCTCTGTCCAGCCAGTACATGAAGCAGGAACTGCCCGAAATGCGGGTCGGCGACACTGTTCGCGTACACGTGCTGATCAAAGAAGGCTCCCGTGAGCGTGTTCAGGTGTTTGAGGGCACCATCATTGCTCGCAAGCATGGCGGTATCGGTGAGACCATCACTGTTCGTCGTGTTTCCTACGGTGTCGGTTGTGAGAAGGTTTTCCCTGTTCACTCCCCCCGTGTGGTGGCTGTTGAGACTGTCCGCAAGGGTAAGGTTCGCCGTGCGAAGCTGTACTACTTGCGTGAGCGCTTCGGCAAGGCTGCTAAGATCAAGGAGCGCGTTTGATTATGCTTTCATAAAAAAAGAGGGGAGACCCTCTTTTTTTATATGCCGCAACGGTTGTTGCGGCATATTTTTTCGCTTTGGTAAAATTATGCTTTTCTTTTTGCCTGAATGGGTGTATAATGTTATTTAGTGAAATTATGCGATTTGGCACATTCTGCCAAAAGAAAGCAGGCAAAATATGGCATTTTCAATGTCGAAAAGAAAAAAAGAAAAGAATATTCAAGAGCCGACACTTACGCCGAAACAGAAATTTTTTCGGGGCTTTGGGGATTATCTTTATGTGTTTGCCGGATTTATGATCGTGATCGCCGTGCTGTTTCGGGTAGTCATGGTGGACGGTCCCTCTATGAACCAAACGCTGGTGGATGGGGATCGGTTGCTGCTGGTCAGCTCGGTGCTGTACCGCAATCCGCAACAGGGGGATATTATTGTTGCCAGCAAAGACAGTTTCCGCAGCGGTGAAAACATTATCAAACGGGTGATCGCCACCGAAGGCCAGACAGTCGACATTGATTTCGAAAACCGAGTCGTTTATGTAGACGGTGAGGCACTGAAAGAGGACTATGTATATTTTCCGGACGATACGACCCCCATGCGCCAGGAGGGAAGTTCCTTTCCTTTGACGGTGGAGGAGGGGTGCGTGTTTGTCATGGGGGACAACCGCAATAATTCTATGGACAGTCGAAGCCCTCAAATCGGACAGATAGACTGTCGTGAAATTCTGGGGAAAGTGGTATTTCTGATTTTCCCAGGCACAGACGGCGGCAAGGTGGCCGCAGATTACAGCAGGATCGGAGTGTTGAACTGATGACAGATACGAATATGAATATCCAGTGGTATCCTGGCCACATGACAAAAACTCGTCGCCAGATGGAGGCTGACCTGAAACTGGTGGACGCAGTCTGCGAGATCGTCGATGCAAGAATTGTGGTATCCAGTCGAAATCCTGATATTGACAACATCTGCGGCAACAAGCCCAGAATTGTAATTTTAAATCGTTTGGATCTGGCCGATCCCGATGCCACAAATCGCTGGGTGCAGTATTTCAAGAACAAGGGGATGGCTGCCGTGGCCACCGATTGCAAGAGCCGCAAGGGAATTGCTGCGTTTACTCCGGCAGTGCGCCAGCTGCTCCATGAAAAAATCGAAAGAGATGCGGCCAAGGGAATGTCAAAAGCTCTGCGGATCATGGTCGTCGGCATTCCTAATGTGGGAAAGTCCACCCTCATCAATCAGATCTCGGGACGAAAGGGCGCAAAGGCTGAGAACCGCCCTGGCGTTACCCGTGGCAAGCAGTGGGTGACTGTGGATAATGGGCTCCTGCTTTTGGACACGCCTGGTATTCTTTGGCCCAAATTTGAAGACCCCGAAGTGGGAATGAAGCTGGCTTACACCGGAGCTGTTAAAGACGGCATTATGGATCTGGAAGAGCTGGCCTGCCGACTGATGGAACTGCTGTGGCAGCGCTATCCCGAAAAGGTAAAAGAACGTTATGGTATTGATTGTCCCGATGATACTATCGGCTGGGAGCTTCTGTGTGCCGCCGGACAAAAGCGGGGATATATGCTCCGCGGTGGCGAAATCGATACGGAAAGAATGGCCAAAGTTCTGCTTGACGAATTTAGAAGCGGAAAACTGGGGCGGTTTACATTAGAGGTGCCGGAGGATATAAAATGAGTGAGATAAATATGTGGGAGATCGAAAACTCCTATTTTGAAAAGGGAGTTGGGGTGATTTGCGGCGTGGACGAGGCCGGCCGCGGACCCCTAGCAGGCCCTGTCTGTGCGGCGGCGGTGATATTGCCTCCCGATTTGGAAATTTCAGGCTTGACCGACAGCAAAAAACTCAGCGACAAACGCCGTCGAGAGCTGTTTCCCATCATTCAGGAACAGGCCGTGGCTTTCGGCATCGGCTTTGCCAGCCATGAGGAAATTGATGAGATCAATATTCTACAGGCCACATTCCTTGCAATGGAACGAGCGATGGCACAGTTACAGGTAAAACCCGAACTGGCACTGATCGACGGTAATCGGGAAAAGGATTTCGGTGTTCCCGTGCGGACCGTGGTAAAAGGGGACTCCCTCAGCGCCAGCATCGCAGCGGCTTCCGTCCTTGCGAAAGTCAGCCGTGATGATGTGATGCTTGCCATGGCACAGCAGTACCCTGGCTATGGCTTTGAAATACATAAGGGGTACGGTACCAAGGCACACTATGCCGCATTACGGGAGTTGGGGCCCTGTCCCATTCACCGTATGACGTTCCTGAAAAAATTCTATGGCAACCAACCTTAACGGCCCCTGGGGAGAGGCGCTGGCGGCTGAATATCTGCGAAAAAAGCGGTACACGGTGGTAGCCGCCAACTATCGAACGAAGTTCGGCGAGATCGACCTGATCGTCCAAAATAAAAAGTATCTGGCCTTTGTGGAAGTGAAAATGCGAAAAAATGCTGATTTTGCGCAGGCCAGAGAATTTGTTGATCGTCGCAAACAGGATAGAATTCGAGTGACGGCGGCCATATATCTGGAGACACACACCACCGCTTTACAGCCGAGGTTTGATGTTATTGAAATCTATGCACCCCAGGGGTGCGACACGAAATTCCCGAAAATCATCCATTTGGAAGGAGCATTTGAATGAATTTTCCAGTATTTGACCTTCATTGCGATACAGCCCTGGCGCTGATCGGCGATGATTTGAAGCAGCAGGGCGATCTGAGGTCTAATCAACTGCATATCGATTTGGAGCGTGCTGCCACGCTGGGCGGCTATGCCCAGTGTTTTGCGTGTTTTACCACACCGGAGATGGTGGATTGGCATCAGGTTTCGCCGGTTGCGGTTTTTGAACGCGAGATGGAAAATATTATGCTGCACATTGAGCGCAACAGCGACCTGATCGCCCAGGCTTTTGCCGCCGAGGATATTGAAACCAACCGCAAAAACGGAAAAATGTCTGCGATTTTGACCATTGAGGGCCCTGCGGGTTTCGGATTTGATCCGGCCATGCTGGAGATGCTCTACAAGGCGGGATTTCGGATTTCCACATTGGGATGGAATGAAAGCAATGTGCTGACCGGTTCCCACAAAACCGGTGAGGGCTTGACGGAGTTGGGCCGTGAGTATGTAAAAGAGGCGCAACGGTTGGGGATGCTGGTGGATGTGAGCCATATCAGCGACAGAGGATTTTGGGACATCATTGAAATGACGGACGGCCCTGTTATTGCAAGCCATTCCAATAGCCGTGCAGTGTGGGATGTCAGCCGTAATCTGACGGATGATATGTTCCGTGCCATCTGCGAAACCGGCGGCGTGGCAGGATTTAATCAGTTTGCGTCCTTTGTGGGAGAAGATCCAACACTGGACACGGCCTGCGACCACATTCTCCATTTCCTGGAACTGGATCCTCAGGGAAAACACATTGCGCTGGGTGGTGATTTGGACGGCTGTGACAAGCTTGTTCAAAGCTTTGAGGGCGTGCAGAGCTATCCGGCCATGGCACAAAAGCTGCTGGAACGTGGACTGACGGCCCAGATGGTGGAAGATATTTTCTGGAACAACGCATTGGGAGTGATGAAGCGTGCTGTATAGGACCACACGGGATAAATACGATGTGGTGACCGCATTCAAGACTGTTCGCGCCGATTGCAATTCCGATGGTGGACTGTTTTTGCCTTTTCGGATGCCCGTTTTAAATCGGGCGCAAATCCAGGCCATCGGGACGGTCTCACCGACCCAAACCATTGCCAATGTGCTCAATGAACTTTTCGGTTCCGGTTTAACGGCATGGGATATTGAGGCGGCGATCGGCCGTATGCCGGTGCGCCTTTCGACTGTGGGGCGACAGGTTTATGCAGGGGAGTTGTGGCACAACAATGCCAACTGCATTGATGCTTTTGTGAGGGCCCTTTCTGCAAGGATCGGAAGTGACGGGGAAGAACCGACCAACTGGATGGAAGTTGCAGTGCGAATTTCACTGCTGTATGCGGCATACGGCATGATGCGTTCCGCCGAGAATATTCGAGCAGGTGAAAAACTGGATGTAGCAACTGCGACCGGTGATTTTTCCATGGCAGCTGCGGCATTTTATGCCCGACAGATGGGGCTTCCTATCGGGAACATCATCTGCGGCTGCAACGCAAACGGCGGCTTCTGGGACCTGCTCAATCGAGGAGAGTTTGCCACCGGTGAAAGAGTGATCTCCACTTGGACGGCACAAGCTGATCAGGTGGTGCCCCGCAACTTGGAACGATTGATCCACGGCGTATTCGGTGTAGACGAAAACAGACGTTTTTTGAGCTGCTGTTGCAGGGGTGGAACGTATACCCTTAACGAGGAACAGCAGAATATGCTTGGCAGAGGACTTTTTGCGGCGGTCATCAGTGACAGTCGCACGGGGACGATCATTACGGGAGTTTACCGCACCAGAAGCTATATTTTAAGCCCGTATAGCGCACTGGCCTACGGAAGTCTACAGGACTTTCGCGCGACGACGGGAGAAGAAAATCCGACACTGTTGATGGCGGACCGTAGTCCGATGAAAGACAGCGGACTTGTGGGCAAAATTTTGAAAATCAAGGAAGAAGACCTGGAAAAACGGGTCATACGCATATAAAAAACAGGGAGGGATCGGTCATGGCGCTCTATGCGATCGGCGATCTGCACCTTTGCCTTGGCGCACCGAAGCCAATGGATATTTTCGGCGGTGCCTGGGTGGGGTATATGGATAAGCTGAAAGAAGGACTTTCTGTTATCACCGAAGAGGATACCACCGTTTTGCTGGGGGATTTGAGTTGGGCGCTGGGATTGGAAGAGGCAAAGGCCGATTTCGACTGGATGAACCGGAATATTCGGGGCAGAAAAATTATTTTAAAAGGAAACCACGATTACTGGTGGAATACGGTTGCAAAATTTGACCGTTTTTGCGCCGAAAACAACTTTGCGAATTTCCATATTCTCAATAATAATTGCTTCGAATATGACGGCCTTGGGATTTGCGGCACACGTGGCTGGTTTTTTGAAGAGGAACGAAGTGGCGAACACGATGAAAAAGTGTTTAAACGGGAACTGATCCGATTGGAAACATCTTTAAAATCCGCCGCCCAGATGCCTCGGGCAGTATTTCTCCACTATCCGCCCCGATACAAGGGATATGAATGTACGGAGATATTGGAGCTGCTGAAAAAATACGAAGTACGCCAATGTTTCTACGGACACCTGCACGGTGCCAGCCATTCTCTGGCGCAGGAGGGAATGTGGGACGGCGTGGAGTTCCACCTGGTGGCTGCGGACAAACTGCAATTTAAACCCTATAAAGTGATTGACTGAATTGTTCCCCCTGATGGCTCCCATCGGGGGGATGTTATTAAAAGGGTGTGCCGGCTCTCCGTTTTTTCAGACAGCGAGTGAAGGAAGGCCGATTTTATGAACCGACCACGGTTTGTTTGAGACCTAAAAATGAAAATTTCCTAAAAAGTTTGAAAAAAGGGTGGACAATTTGAAGAATGTTTGCTAGAATAGAACAGCTTAAATAGAAATAGAATGGTTGCACTATGCGGCCTACAATTTGGAGGATAAGTAATATGAATATCAAGAGCATCGAAAGAAAAGGCAATGAGACCACCATCATCGTCGAAATCGACAAGGAACTGATGGAAAAGGGCGCCAATGCCGCATATCTGAAGCAGCGCAAGAACATCCAGCTGCCTGGTTTCCGTAAGGGCAAGGCTCCTCGGAAGATGATCGAGTCCCTGTATGGCGCTCATGTTTTCTATGAAGACGGCCTGGAGGAGATCTTCCCCACCGTGTACGAAGAGACCGTGATCAATCAGGGCGTTAAGGCTGTTGGCCGCCCCAACCTGACCGACATGGAAATTTCCGAAGAAGGTATTGTTACTCTGACTCTGACCACCGAGGTTTACCCCGAAGTCACCCTGGGCCAGTACAAGGGCGTAGAGGCACCCAAGGCTGAGGTCAGCGTTTCTGATGAGCAGGTGGAAGCAGAGCTGAACAACATGGCTCAGAACGTTGCTTCTACCGAGACCGTTGAGCGTGCTGCCGAAATGGGCGACACTGCCAACATCGACTTCGAGGGCTTCGACAACGGCGTGCCCTTTGACGGCGGCAAGGGTGAGAATTTCGACCTGAAGCTGGGCTCCGGCTCTTTTGTTCCTGGATTTGAGGAGCAGGTCGTCGGTATGTCCGCAGGTGAGGAAAAGGATATCGACATCACTTTCCCCGAGGACTACCATGCTGAACTGGCTGGCAAGGCTGTTGTGTTCCATGTCAAGTGCAATAAGGTCTCCACTGTGATCGTTCCTGTGATGGATGATGAATTCGCTAAGGATGTTTCTGAGTTTGATACTCTGGAGGCACTGAAGAACGACATCCGCACCAAGGCTCTGGAAAATGCTCAGAAGCAGTCTGACTCCGCATTCGAGCAGGCTTGTGTGGATAAGGCAGCCGAGAACACCACTGTTGACATGCCCAAGGCTCTGGTCGAGGCTGAGCTGGACACCCAGATGGAGCGTTTTGCTTACCAGCTGCAGATGAGCGGCTACTCCGTGGAGCAGTATGCTAAGATGATGGGCGGCGACATGAACACCATCCGTAGCGCATTCCGCCCCGCTGCCGAGAAGCAGGCTAAGGTCAACGTCATGCTGGCAAAGATCGTTGAGGAAGAGGGCCTGACCGTTTCCGAGGAGGAAATCGCCGCCGAGTATGAGACTCTGGCCACTACCTATTCTTTGGAGGCTGAGAAGGTCAAGTCCATGGTTCCCGTGGAGGAGATCAAGGCAAGCCTGGAAACCCGCAAGGCTGTAAAGGTCATCGTTGACAATGCCGTTGCCGTTGCTCCCAAGGCAGAGTAAATCGGTAAATTCTGGAATAACGGTTCCGGTAAATGGTTAGAATGTTTAAGGCCCTATGAAAGGAGACATGACCATGAGTTTTATTCCCTATGTTGTGGAGCAGACCAGCCGCGGCGAACGCAGCTATGATATTTTTTCCCGTTTGCTCAATGACCGCATTATTTTCCTGTCCGAAGAGGTAAATGATACCACTGCTTCTCTGGTCGTAGCACAGTTGCTGTACCTGGAGGCCCAGGATCCGGATAAGGATATTCAGTTTTATATCAATAGCCCAGGTGGCAGTGTCACCGCCGGTATGGCGATTTATGACACCATGCAGTACATCAAATGTGATGTGGCTACCATCTGCGTGGGAATGGCCGCATCGATGGGAGCATTCCTGTTGTCTGCCGGCCCCAAGGGCAAGCGCATGGCTTTGCCTAATGCCGAGATCATGATTCATCAGCCTTCTGCCGGTACGCAGGGCCAGATCACGGATATGGCCATTCACATGAAGCGTCTGCAGACCATCAAAGAACGGATGAACGGAATTCTGGCTGAAAATACCGGCAAGAGCGTGGAAGAAGTGACTGCTGCCTGTGAGCGCGACAACTTCATGACCGCACAGGAAGCTCTGGATTTTGGCTTGATCGACCGTGTGATCGAGCGCCACTGATAGACCGAAAGGCGGTAAAATAGCGTATGGCTACAAATCAGGATGCTCCTATCTGTTGCAGTTTTTGCGGCAGAGGGGAGTCTCAGGTTCGGCTGATCGCCGGCCCTGGCGTATATATTTGCAGTGACTGTGTCCAGACTTGTTGCGATTTGTTGCAGGAAGACAGCGCTGCGGTGGAAGCGCCTGAAAAATTGCCCACCCCCATGGAAATCAAGCAATACATGGATGGGTATATTATCGGCCAGGATGAGGCAAAAATCGCCCTTTCTGTGGCGGTATACAATCATTATAAGCGAATTTATCTGGCACAGGACTCGGACGTGGAGTTGCAAAAGAGCAATATTTTGCTCATTGGCCCTACCGGTTCGGGTAAGACACTGTTTGCGCAGACCCTGGCAAAGATCCTGAACGTACCTTTCGCCATTGCCGATGCCACCACTCTGACCGAAGCCGGTTATGTGGGCGATGATGTGGAAAACATCCTGGTGCGCCTGCTGCAGGCGGCCGATTTTGATGTAGAAGCGGCCGAGCACGGTATTATCTACATTGATGAAATGGATAAAATCGCACGTAAAAGTGAGAATACTTCCATTACACGTGACGTGTCCGGCGAAGGCGTGCAACAGGCTCTTCTGAAAATTCTGGAGGGAACTGTGGCCGGTGTACCACCTCAGGGTGGGCGAAAGCATCCCCAGCAGGAACTGATCCAGATGGATACATCCAACATCCTCTTTATTTGCGGCGGTGCTTTTGACGGTTTGGATAAGATCATTGAAAGTCGCACCGAAAAGTCCGGTCTGGGCTTCGGTGCTCCCATCGAAAGCAAAAAGAAACGGGATGTGGGCAAAATCTTCTCTCAGGTCCAGCCCCATGACCTCTTGAAGTTCGGAATTATTCCTGAACTTGTGGGCCGTCTGCCGGTGATCACCACCATGGAAAGCCTGAAGAAAGAAGATCTGGTTCGTATTCTGAAAGAACCGAAAAATGCGTTGGTAAAGCAGTACACCAAGCTGCTGGCGCTGGACAATGTGGAATTGGAAATTCGGGATGAAGCTTTGGAGGCTGTGGCACAAAAGGCGCTCGACCGTCAAATCGGTGCCCGTGGTCTGCGTGCAGTCATGGAAAAAGTGATGACGGACATTATGTTCCGTATCCCGTCGGACCTGTCGATCCGCAAGGTCATCATTACCGCCCAGACCATTGACGGTATGGAGCCGATTATCATTCGTGATGAGCAGACGCTCCGCTTGCCTCTGGGTACAAAATAAGCGTTTTGGAAGGGGGTAGGCAACTACCCCTTTTCTTGTATTACGAAAGTAGGTGAAAAGTATGAACGAGAAGCTGATTTCCGGCGTATTGCCGGTGCTGGCCCTCAGAGGCCTGACGGTTTTTCCCGATCAGACAGTTCATTTTGATATTGGTCGACCGCGCTCTCTGAAAGCGCTGGAAGTGGCCATGAAAGCGGATCAGTATTTGCTGTTGATCCCACAGAAAGATTTAACGGTGGACGATCCCAAACCCACGGGACTTTATCCGGTGGGCACCGTTGTTAAAGTAAAGCAGGTGTTGAAAACGCAGGGGGAGACTCTTCGCGTGCTGGTCAATGGCCTTTGCCGTGGCCAGGTAACGGAAATGGAGAAGACCGAACCCTATTTTTCCGGCTTGGTCGAAGCAATACCGGAGCCGGAAGTTCCGGATTCTGCACGCAACCAGGCCCTGTGTCGAGAGGCCAATGTGCTTTACGGCATTTACTGTGAGCTGGCAGAACAATCGGCGCAGGCGGTTCAACTGCGGATGCTTGCCAGCAATAATGTTGGCTTTATCGCCGATTCTATCGCACAGAATTCCGGCATGGACTATCAGGATAAAGCAAAAGTACTTTGTCAGCTGAACCCTGTACGCCGTATGGAGCAGGTTATTCGCCTGCTTCATCGGGAAATTGAAATGTTGCAGTTGGAGGCGGAAATCCAGGAGAAGACTCACGCCAACATCGATCAAAGTCAGAAGGATTACTACCTGCGGGAGCAGATGCGCGTGATTCGTCAGGAATTGGGAGAGGAAGACGAACAGTCGGAATTTGACGAATACCGTGAAAAGATCAAGGCTATCGGGCTTGATGCCGACAGCGAGAAAAAGCTGCTCAAAGATGTAGAGCGTCTGCGTAAGCAGCCTTTTGGTTCCGCAGAAGCATCTGTTCTGCGCAATTATCTGGATGTGGTTTTGGAACTTCCGTGGAATGTAAAAACCAAGGAAAAAGTAGACGTCGCACAGGTCAAAAAAGTTCTGGACAAGGATCATTTTGGCATGGAAAAAGTGAAGGAACGTATTTTGGAGACCATTGCCATTCGGCAGATGTCGCCGGAAATGCCGCCCCAGATCCTTTGCCTTGTAGGCCCTCCAGGCGTGGGAAAGACGTCCATTGCCTATTCCATTGCCCGAAGCCTGAACCGAAATATGGCACGAATTTCTCTGGGTGGTGTCCATGACGAAGCGGACATTCGCGGACACCGAAAAACCTATGTCGGCGCCATGCCAGGACGAATCATGGCAGCGATCGCCGAAGCGAAAAGCTGCAATCCGCTGTTGCTGTTGGATGAGATCGACAAGTTGGGTTCTGATCACCGCGGCGACCCCAGCGCGGCATTGCTGGAAGTGCTGGATGCAGAGCAGAACAGGACATATCGGGATCATTTTATGGAAATTCCATTTGACTTGAGCGAAGTCATGTTCATCACAACGGCAAATACCCTTGATACGGTGCCTCGCCCCCTCCTTGACCGTATGGAGATCATTGAACTGGGTTCCTATACGGATGAGGAAAAAGTGATGATCGCAAAAAATCATCTGATTCCCAAGCAACTGGCGAAGCATGGCATTAAAAAATCCCAGCTGCGCATCACCGACGATGCCATTCGCACGATGATCCCATGTTATACGAGAGAATCGGGCGTTCGAAATCTGGAACGTGCTGTTGCACAGATTTGCCGTAAGGCCGATATGGCCCTGCTGAATGAGGAAACGAAAAAAATCACAGTCAACAGCGAAAACCTTGAGCAATACCTTGGAATTCGCAAATTCCTGCCTGACCAAATGTCGGCCCGAGACGAAGTAGGCCTTGTTACCGGCCTTGCCTGGACCAGTGTGGGCGGTGAGACACTGGAAGTGGAAGTGAATGTGATGGAAGGCTCCGGTAAATTGGAGTTGACCGGAAATTTGGGCGATGTGATGAAGGAATCTGCCCATGCGGCACTGAGCTATATTCGTGCTAATGCGGCGAAGCTGTCTGTTGCTCCTGATTTCTACAAAACAAAGGATATCCATGTACATTTCCCTGAGGGCGCAGTGCCCAAGGACGGCCCCTCGGCCGGAGTTACTGTCTGCACGGCAATGGTATCTGCATTGACAGGTACGCCCGTTCGGCACGATGTGGCCATGACCGGTGAAATATCTCTGCGCGGTCGTGTCATGCAGATCGGCGGACTGAAAGAAAAGACCATGGCCGCCCTGCGCCACGGCGTTACCACCGTGATCATTCCCCAGGATAATCTGCGTGATTTGGAAGAGATCGATCAAACGGTACGTAATAGTCTGCATTTTGTGACAGCAAGGTCCATGGATACTGTGCTGGAAGCGGCATTGGTTCGCAACGGCACGGCTGTGGGTGCCATCCTTCCTGAGATTCCTCAGGATATAAAGCCCAAAAATCGCAAACCCAGCCTTCGGCAGTGAGGTAATGATATGAACTTAAATAATGTTGCTTTCTTGATTTCAGCCGCTGCGCCGAAAGACTTTCCCCAAAACAGATTGCCGGAAATTGCTTTCGCCGGAAAGTCCAATGTCGGAAAATCCTCCGTTATCAACCGCATTCTGAATCGGAAGAATTTTGCACGCGTGGGGGATAAACCTGGGAAAACCATCCATGTCAATTACTTTACCATCGATAAAAAGGCCTACTTTGTGGATCTGCCTGGATATGGCTATGCAAAGGTATCTCAATCGGAGAAAGACCGCTGGGGCAAGCTGATGGAAGATTATTTCGCAGCCGGACGTATCGATTTGGGAGTTTTGATCGTGGATGCACGCCATGCGCCCACCAATAACGATATTACCATGGCCTCCTGGTTTATTCAAAGCGGATGCCCCTTTGTAGTGGTGGCAAATAAGCTGGATAAACTGAAAAAAAGCGAGATCGAGCCTAATTTGGCGACCATCCGTGAAGATTTGGAACTGCCCCCCGATTGCACGGTGATCCCATTTTCCGCCGAAAAGGGAACCGGCAAGGACGAATTGGTGCGCATGATTTTGGCCGCTGTCAAAGAATAACAAAAGTCCTCTGGGAACTTCCCAGAGGACTTTTTGCAACCGCAGATAATAAACGCCTCCAACTGATAGAGTAGAATTTTTAAGAAAAAATTAAGAAAAATTCTATTCCAATTTGTAAGATATGATGCTATACTTGTGTTATAATAAACAGAAAGATAAGTGGCGGGGTGATACTGTGACTCAGAAACACACAAAAATCGTTGCGGCTACGGCTTTTGCCATTTTTATTGTTTTCTCACTTGCGGTGGGCTATTTTATCGGCGTACCGATGATCCGCCTGGCCAATGAACCGGAAAAATTCCAGGCACTGGTGGATTCCTATGGGGTATGGGGAAGAGTGGTCTTTGTGGGCATGGTGGTGCTTCAGATCATCGTGGCCTTTATTCCAGGGGAACCTATTGAATTGGCCGCCGGTTATGCCTTCGGCTTTTGGGAGGGCACGTTACTTACACTGGGCGGTATGATCATCGGTAGCTGGATCGTGTTCGCCATGGTGAAGCGCTTCGGCGTGAAACTGGTGGAGGCGTTTTTCCAACCCGAAAAAATCAAAAAGTTTTCATTTTTGAATGATCGGAAAAAATCCGAGACCCTGGCGTTTATTTTGATGTTGCTACCTGGAACACCGAAAGATTTTTTGAGCTATATCGCTGGGCTGACACCATTGACCACCGGAAAATGGCTTTTGATCGTCCTCATCGGGCGGATTCCGTCGCTGGTCACGTCCACCGCCACAGGCGCTGCAGTCGGGAAGGGAAATTACATCCTGACCATTGTTATGATCGGGATCATGGTCGTACTGACCGGTGCCGGACTGCTGTATTACCGCTATATTTGCAAACAGCATTCGACCGAAGAATAGAAAAAATCGGCGTACCCGACAGGGTGCGCCGATTTATTTATAGATCATCAAGCGTTTTTTGCCTGCTTCAGGGCCTGAGCCAGCTGATCGGGGCAGGAAGTCGACTTCATGCCGCAGGTAGTGCCCTCCAGACGGGCAATGACGGTATCCACATCCATGCCCTCCACCAGAGCGCCGATGCCTTTCAGGTTGCCGTTGCAGCCGCCGATAAACTGAACATTTTTCAGTTTGCCGTCCTCAATATCAAACAGGATCCGCTGGGAGCAGGTGCCGGAAGTCTTGTATTCGTACATAACATCATTTCCTTTCAATTTTTCTTTATTATACGACAGCAACGGAATAATTTCAAGGGGGAATATTTCCGAGATTTTCGGTTATCCTATGAGAAAAAGACATGGGAGGAAAATGATGGAAAAACATGATAAGGCAGGGCTGGACCGGCAGGAGCAGGAACAGATCGTTGAGCTGGGCGCTCAGAAAAGCAAGTCTTCCAAGGGAAATATTTACACTTTGACGATCATCGGTCAGGTGGAGGGACACCAGGTGGCGCCGGAAACGGTAAAAACCACAAAATATGAGCATATTCTTCCGCTTTTGGCTGGTATTGAGGAAAGCGATGAATACGATGGGCTGCTTTTGCTTCTTAATACCGTCGGCGGAGATATTGAGGCCGGCCTTGCCATTTCCGAGATGATCGCCGGAATGAAAAAACCGACGGTATCGCTGGTGCTGGGAGGCGGACATTCCATTGGTATTCCGCTGGCGGTGTGTACGAAAAAATCTTTCATTACACCCACTGCCAGTATGACAGTCCATCCGGTTCGGATGACCGGAATGGTCGTGGGAGCGCCTCAGACCTATCGATATTTTCAGCGTGTACAGGAGCAGATCGAAGATTTTGTAACCGCCAATTCCCGTATCTCCCGCGAGAAATTTGAAAGCTATATGATGGCGACAGGGGAGATCGCCACAGATGTGGGCACGATCCTCTATGGCAAGGAGGCAGTGTCCTCGGGATTGATCGATAAATTGGGCGGCCTCAGCGATGCTCTGACGGCATTGCATAAAATGATCGAAATCAACAAAAAGAAGAAATAAATTTCTTTTTTGGGCTGGAAATTAGCGGCTGTATGTGCTATCATGTAAGGACATGTTGGAAAAGGAGGACAGCCTATGGGAGATTTTTTGCGCTGTTTGCTGTACGGCGCGATTTCAGGCTTTTCACAATTTACGCCTGTATCTGCTTCCGCACATCAGGTGCTGTTTCCGATGCTTATAAAATCCGACCGCTATCTGCCTTTGCTGTCCCTGTTCATTCATGGGGGCGCTTTGGGCGCATTGGTGATGCTCTATTGGCAACGACTCAATCACCTGTATCGGGAAATGCGATTGGTTTCACTGCCGCCGAAACGCAGAAAGCGGCCGCCGGATGTCAATGCGGTACTGGACGGGAAAATATTGCTGACAGCAGCGATCCCCACCTTGGTAGGCGCGCTTTTGTCGGCACTGTTGACCAAGTGGACAACGAATTTGTTCTCAATCGCATTAATGCTGGTGGCAAGTGGCATTGCCATTTACCTGCCGGATTATCTGGTGGGGGGCAACCGAAAGACCCGTTCCATGCTTCCGTTGGAGGGAGCGCTGCTGGGTGTTTGCGCAGGGTGTTCATCCATCGTGGGAATTTCGGCGATGGCGCTGATGCTGGCGTTCGGGCTGTTGCGAAAGTTTGACCGGAGTTATATTTTGGATATTTGTATGATGATTGTGGGCATTATGCTCGGTGGGCAAATGATCGTTGATCTGGTGCGGTTCATTTTCTCGGGATTTGCCGGATTGTCATTGGGATATCTGCTGACGTGCCTGTTTGCGGCGGCGGCATCTTTCGGCGGCGGAGTCGGTGCCATTTTGACAATGCGTTTTCTGTCTGTGAAGACGGGTTTTTCAAGCTTTGCATTCTATAACTGGGCGCTGGGCCTGTTTACCTTTATCTTATACCTGATTCTTTAATGGGGGGAGTACATAATGAAAAAGACCCAAACACGAAAAAAAGACCAGCGAAATAAAGAGACATCGACCAAACGGGGGACCTCTGCCAAGCGTGCGGCTGAAAAGGATGGCCAGCAGCAGATCGAAGAAAAAAATGGACTTCCCGTTCGTGTGATATCTTCGGTGATTTTTGCGGTGCTGTTTTTGCTGCTTTTGATCGTATGCATTCAGCCTGAGGGCGCAATTTTTAACGAACTGTTTTACAGCCTGGTTCGTGGCCTGTTTGGTCAGGCGGTATTTTATGTGGCACTGCCAGGACTTTTGCTTTTGTTCGCTATTCACGCTTTTTCCGGCAAACGTCCCATCAAAATGCGCAGTATCTGTCTTGGGGTATTTATTCTCTGCGTGGGTTGTATCGCACACTGGTGGTGCGCCTGTGTTCTGGAGACAGCCCCCAGTGTGGAATTCGGCATAGACTGTTTCGCCGATCTGTTTGAGGGTGGCGTAGACGGGACCACCGGTGGTGTCATCTGCGGCGGTATTGCCGAGTTGATGATTTGGATTTTCGGTAATATCCTGTCTTTGATAATCTTTGTTTTTGCGGCACTGCTGACGCTGATGGCTACTTTTAATCTGACCATCCCCAGTATCGTTCGTGCCATTGAAAACCGCCCTCGTGGGGACTGGGAGGACGAAGAGGAAGAGCAGCAGCCGGAGCTTGCGACCGTCATGGTCAATCATATCACCAACAAGCACATTGAACACGTAGAGAATAAACGCCGCCGTCAGGAAGCCAAGGCAATGCTGGAAGAAGAGGCTGAGGAGTTGGAACCCCCTGTCGAGGAGCCGATTTCCAAGGGCCGAAAAAAGGCCTTGAGCCGTGCAGAGGAAATGCTGACGGAAATCGATGATTTTCCTCAGCCTGCGGCAAAGAAAAAGACGGTTGCGCCCCTGGATGACTCCATTTTTACCGACTCGACCGTGAAAAAGCAAATCGGTGCGGATTATGCCGACGGCATGCCGGAGCTGAATATGGATGAACTGCAGGACGAGCCGGAGGAGCAGTCTTTTGCCGCTACAGCGGACATGGAACAAAGCCCGAAGGTCGCGGAAATGACACCGATGGAGACAGCGGAGTCTGCGGCGCTGGTGGCTGAAGAGATCGCCAAAAATGAGGCGGTGGTGAAGCCGGAATACCATTTTCCACCCATTGATCTGCTGAAAAACGCATCCGGCAGCAGCGTGGACAGCACGGCTGAAATGCGTGAAAACTCCATCCGTCTGAACGAGACCCTGGCAAGCTTCCGCATTGAGGCACATATCATCAACGTAACTCGTGGACCCAGTGTCACACGTTATGAAGTGGAACTGGATAAGGGCGTTCGATTGAACAAGCTGACCTCTATTGCCGATGATATTGCCCTGAGCCTTGGTGCCACAGGCGTTCGTATCGCCGCAGTCCCTGGCCGCATTTCCGTGGTCGGTATTGAAGTGCCCAATAGAGCGGTGACGACGGTTTCTCTGCGTGAGGTCATAGACTCCGAGGAGTTTAAAAACGCCAAATCCAAAACCTCTTTCTCTGTGGGCAAGGACATCGGCGGCAATTGTATCGTCGGTAATATTGCAAAATTGCCCCATATGCTCATTGCAGGTACCACCGGTTCCGGTAAATCCGTATGTATGAATTCCATCATCATTTCTTTGCTGTACAAGGCCAGCCCCGATGAAGTGAAACTGATCATGGTTGACCCGAAAATGGTCGAATTGGGCATTTATAATTCTATCCCACACTTGCTGATCCCTGTGGTGACCGATCCTAAAAAGGCGGCCGGTTCTTTGCAATGGGGCGTAACGGAAATGATGCGCCGCTATAAAGCGATGAGCGAAGCCGGTGTTCGTGATCTGGAGTCCTATAACGCCATCATGGAGGCGGAGGGCGGTAAAAAACTGCCTCAGGTGGTTGTTATCATTGATGAGCTGGCCGACCTGATGCTGGTCGCCGCCAAGGAAGTGGAAGAATCTATTTGCCGTATTGCGCAGATGGGCCGTGCTTCCGGTATCCATCTGCTGATTGCGACCCAGCGACCTTCGGCTGACGTTATCACCGGCCTGATGAAAGCAAATATTCCATCCAGAATTGCTTTCGCAGTTGCATCTGCTATGGAATCGCGTATCATTCTGGATACTCAGGGCGCCGAAAAACTGGTGGGCAAGGGCGATATGCTCTTTTCACCCATTGGCAGTGGCAAACCTTTGCGTGTGCAGGGCTGCTTTGTCAGCGATGGGGAAGTGGAAGCGGTTACGAATTTCGTCAAGGAAAACTTCGGCACCGATTACGACGATGCGATTTTGAAAGATATTGAAAAACGTGCCGCTCAAACCGGAAGCAGTGGCAGCAAGAGTGCTGTCACAGCGGTTGAGCCGGAACCCAACGGCGATGAAACCGATGGCGATGAAATGTTGCCTGCGGCTGTGGATGTCATTTTGGAAACCGGTCAGGCTTCTGTTTCCATGCTCCAGCGGCGGCTGAAGCTGGGCTATGCCCGTGCGGCCCGTATCGTGGATGAGATGGAAGAAAAGGGAATCGTCGGACCTTTCCAGGGCAGTAAGCCCAGAGCAATCCTTGTGACCAAGGAGCAGTGGGCGGCCATGCGTGGTGGCCAGTCCGGCGCAGATGAGGTGCCCTTTGACGAGGAAGTTCCCGAAGAACTGGATTAAGTATAAGAACCGACTGGGGAAAA
>CAZVMK010000021.1:0-18554 GCA_964628315.1 uncultured Oscillospiraceae bacterium | reverse complement strand
AATAGCCGCCGTCATAGGGCACATGGCAGGAAGTCTGGTCGCTCATCAGATCCACGTGGACATTCTGCTCGTACAGATACTCCAGCAGATCCACCACATTGCCCAGATAAGCAATGGCGCAAGGCTCTTTTGCCGCCATCTTCGCTCTTGCGATGGACAGCGCTTCTTCCAGAGAATCGGTCTTTTCGCTGACCCACCCCTGGGTATATCTGGTCATGATGCGGCTCTCGTCCACTTCGGCGATAATACTGACAGCACCGGCGATCTCCGCCGCCTTGCCCTGTGCGCCGCTCATGCCGCCCAGACCGGCAGTCACAAACAGCTTGCCTGCCAGATTGCCGTCCGCGGGAATGCCCAACTTCAGGCGGCCTGCATTCAGCAACGTATTGAATGTGCCGTGGACAATGCCCTGAGGTCCGATATACATCCAGCCGCCGGCGGTCATCTGACCGTAGTTGGCAACGCCCAGAGCAGCTGCACGGTTAAAGTTCTTCTGATCGTCGAAATTGCCCACCATCAGGCCGTTGGTGATGATGCAACGCGGTGCCAGACGATGGCTGTGGAACAGGCCCAGAGGGTGGCCGGACATAACGACCAGTGTCTGCTCATCGGTCATGATCTGCAAATATTTTTTTATCAGACGATACTGCATCCAGTTCTGGCAGACCTGGCCGGTTTCACCGTAGGTGACCAGCTCATAGGGATAAAGTGCCACATCGAAATCCAGATTATTATCGATCATGACCTGGAAAGCTTTTGCTTCCACGCAGTTGCCCTGATACTCCTCGATAGGCTTGCCGTAAAGCTTGCCCTCGGGGCGGAAACGGTAGCCGTAAATACGGCCGTGCTCTTCCAGCTCCTGTGCAAATTCCACTGCCATCTGTGCATGGTGCTGTTTCGGAATATAGCGCAGTGCATTGCGGATTGCCAGTTCTTTATCCGCCTGTGTCAGATGTGCTTCCCGACGGGGCGC
Organism: uncultured Oscillospiraceae bacterium; assembly: GCA_964628315.1. Classification (GTDB taxonomy): domain Bacteria; phylum Bacillota; class Clostridia; order Oscillospirales; family Oscillospiraceae; genus Faecousia. Next base: position 17,581 of record CAZVMK010000021.1, on the reverse strand, counting down.
CCGACGGTAGGCAGGGTCAAAGCTGGGATATTCGGGCAGGACATCGTCCAGCATGATCGTCATCGCATCGTGAGTGTTAAATTCCATGAAAGTAACCTCCTGTTTTTATTCAAACTCGGGGACCAGAGCGTTAGTGATCTCCAGCAGTTCACCGTTGCGCACCAACTTCTCCACCGCCTGGATATCAGGCCAGATCTCCCGATCGATCTCCATAAATGCCACATCCTGGCGGACACGGTCGTAAATTGCCTGGTCGACAGCGGACAATCCCTGACCATACGTTCCCTGACGGCGGCGAATATCGATGGCCTGGCAGGCCGTCAACAGTTCGTAAGCCAGGACGGACAGGGTATTCTGCAAAATCGTGCCGGATTTCCGTGCGGCGGTGGTGCCCATGGAAACGAAATCCTCCTGGTTGGCGGAAGACGGGATGGAGTCAACAGAGGCCGGATGTGCCAGCACCTTGTTTTCCGAAACCATGGAAGCGGCGGTATACTGCACGATCATAAAGCCGGAGTTGACACCGCCTTCCGTGGTCAGGAACGGGGTCAGCCCGTTGGACAGAGCCGCATTGACCATGCGCTCCGTGCGGCGTTCGGAAATAGAACCGATCTCAGAACAGGCAATACCCAGGAAATCGAAAGGCAGTGCCATGGGCTCTCCGTGGAAGTTGCCGCCGGAAATGACTGCCTCGTCTTCATTGAACAGCAAGGGGTTGTCGGTAACGGCGTTCAATTCAATTTCAACCTTACTTAGGATAAAATCCAGTGCATCGCGGATAGCACCGTGGACCTGAGGGATACAGCGCAGGGCGTAAGCATCCTGAACACGGGCGCCTGTGGCATTTTTCAGGATCTCACAGCCATCGGTCAGCAAGCGAATATTTTTCGCCACACGGATCTGGCCCTGATGGCCACGGACGGTGTGGACCCGTTCTTCAAAGGCATTGAGCTGGCCGGTCAGCGCAGTCATGGTCAAGGAGCTGATAATATCTGCCAACTGGGAGGCGCAAATGGTGTCGTACAAATTCAGCGCACCGACACTGGTCATGGCGCAAGTGCCGTTGGTAATGCCCAGTCCCTCTTTGCTGACCAGTGTGGTCAGAGTGGGAATACCGGCGCAGTCCATGGCCTCTTTTCCGGTCATGCGGCGGCCTTCATAGTCGGCCATGCCTCGTCCCAGTAGCACCAGTCCCATGTGAGACAGGGGTGCCAGATCGCCGGATGCACCCAGAGAGCCTTTCTGAGGCACAACGGGTGTAACACCTTTGTTCAGCATTTCCACCAGCATTTCCACCAGCACGGGACGAACACCGCTGACACCCACGCACAGGGCGTTGGCACGCAAAAGCATCATACCACGGACCTGCTCGATCTCATAAGGATCGCCGGTACCGGTGCAGTGGCTCAAAATCAGGTTGGTGGACAGCTGATTGCTCAGCTCCTCGGGGACGGCTACGGTCGCAAAGTCACCGAATCCGGTGGTAATACCATAAGCCACCCGTTTTTCTGCAGAAATTTTCTCCGCCAGAGCACGGGAGCGCTCCATGGCCGTTTTGGCATCGGCAGACAATTCTACCTTTGCGCCGAAGCGAGCAACGGCGATAAATTGTTCGAAAGTCAGGCTATGGCCGTCAATGACCACATTTTCGATCTTCTTGGGTTGTAACATGGGTTTCCCCTTCCTTATCTTTAGACTTTATATAGGCCGAAAGAGGATGCTCAGGGAACATCCTCTTTTTTACAGGTTCAGGCCTGCTTGCAGCGCTCCATCAGCCGCTTGAATGCGGGCAGGGATCGAACGATCATGTCATAGGACACGCAGGTGGACAGGCGGAAATACTCGGGGCAGCCGAAGTCATCTCCAGGAACGGCCAGAACACATTCGGTCTTGGCCAGATCGGAGAATGCTTTGGATGTGCCGATGGGAGATTTGACGAACAGGTAGAATGCGCCCTTGGGATAGACACAATCATAGCCCATTTTTGTCAATTCCTCATAAAGGAACTTGCGGTTTTTGTCGTATTCTGCCAAATCGGGCTTCACATCGGCGCACAGGCGCACCACCTGCTGTTGGGTGGAAGGAGCGCAAACATGGCCCATGATCCGAGCAGCACCGGCGGCAGCGGCAAACAGGTCCTTGCCGTCAGCACAGCAGGGCGGAACGCAGAAATAGCCGATACGCTCGCCAGGCAGGCTGAACACCTTGGAATAGGAATAGCAGATAACGGTATTGGGATAGATTTCGGGAATATAGTGAACATAAGCATCATCATAGGTCAGCTCACGGTAGGGCTCGTCTGCGATGATGTAAATGGGGTGACCGTACTCGCCGGATTTCTTCGTCAGCAACGTTGCCAATGCCACCAGCGTTTCCTTGGTGTAGACAGCGCCGGAGGGATTATTGGGAGAGTTGACGATGATCGCCTGGGTATGGGAGGTAATACATTTTTCCAGTGCTTCCATATTGATCTGGAAATTCTCGAAATCCGCAGGGCAAGCTACAAACTTGTGGCCTGCGAACTTACAGAAAGGTGCATACTCGGGGAAATAAGGAATAATACCGATGACCTCGGAATCTTCCACCGCCAGCGCGCGAAGAACGCTGACCAGCGCCGGTGCCGCACCGCAAGTGAAGAAAATATGCTCGGCGGCAATGGGCGTGTTGGTACGCATGGCCAGATTTTGAGCCACGGCCGCACGGGCATCGGGGTCGCCAGGTGCAGGGGTATAGCCGTGAATGGCCAATGTATCTTCCTGGTCGGCGATCTGCTTGAACGCATCTACCACCACTTCAGGTGCAGGGACAGATGGATTGCCGATGGAAAAATCATAAACATTCTCTTTGCCTACGATTTTAGCCTGTTCCAGGCCGTACATAAACAGTTCCCGAATGCAGGACATTTTTGTGCCCAGCTTGTGCATATCATGGTTTATCATTTCTTATAACCCTCCGGTAAATTGTAAATATGGGCTTGTTCCCTACCATCGAGAAGCCGCAGGCCGCCAAAGGCCAGAGCCTCCATCTCATTTTCGCCGGCCAAAACCACCACGGGCGCAATGAACTTCACATAGTCGGCGATCCAATCGGTCAGCATTTTGGAATAAGCCATGCCACCGGTCAGGATGATGGCATCGCACTGTCCCTTTTGAGAAGCGGCAAGCAGGCCGATGCCCTTCGCCACCTGATAAGCCTGGGCCTGGAAAATTTCCTTTGCCTGCTCATCTCCGTCGGCAATGCGCTGCTGGATCACACGGGCATCACTGGTGCCGAGATAGGCTGCCATGCCACCGCCGCCGCGCATCATTTTCTTCATATCCGCCTGAGTATACTGGCCGCTATAGCACATCCGAATCAGCTCCAGGGCCGGAATGGCGCCCATCCGCTCCGGAGAGAAGGGGCCCTCATCATCTCCGATGGTCTCTACGATTCGGCCGTCGGCATGAGCGCTGATGGAAATACCACCGCCCAAATGGGCCACGATCAGGTGCATATCCTCATAAGCACGGCCTACCTGACCGGCATAACGAATGGCCTGGGCGCGGGAGTTCAAGGCGTGGCAGAAAGAATTTCTGTAAACTTTCGGCGTGCCGGTGATACGTGCCAGATGGGGCAATTCCGAAGACGTGACCGCATCATAAATATAGGCAGGAATGCCCAGAGGCTTTGCGATCTCATAGGCCAGAATGCCGCCGATATTAGAGGCATGGGGCGAGCTGAGGTCGCTTCCCAGCGCCGTCTCCAGATCGTCATTCATCAGATAGCCGCCGGCTTTCAAGCCAGGCAGTAAGCCGCCACGGCCCATGACCGCGGACAGTTGCTCGGCTTCCACATGGTTACGGCGCATAAAATCTTTTATCAGCTGCAACCGCATGGGGATCTGGTCCGTGATCTTGGCATACTTGGCGATTTCCGCCGGATCATGGGTCACGTCCTCCTGGACGATTTTTTGAGCATCCTGATAGACTGCCACTTTGGTAGAAGTGGAGCCAGGATTGATAATCAGTTGTAAATACATGAAATTCTCCTTTGGGAAAATTCAGATAAGGCCTGTTTTATTCGCTGATCAGTGCACACAGCACCAGAGAATAATATTTTTCCTCATAACTTGCGCTACGGGAGATCAGTGCAATGGGACATTTGGCACCCAAAATGCAACCGGCCATTTTCGCTCCCGCAAATTGGATGAGTCCCTTGACCATAATGTTTCCGGCAGTCAGGCCAGGCACGATCAAGCCATCGGCATTGCCCACCACGGGGCTTTCATACCGTTTGATTTTGGCCGACTCGGGGTTCATGGTCAAATCAAAGGAAATGGGGCCCTCCACATAGCAGTTGCCCAGCTCTCCGGCCAGGGATGCCTCTTTCAGGGCAGCGGCATCCACGGTCTCCTGAATTTTGGGGCTGACATTTTCGGCTGCGCATAAGGCGGAGAACAGAGGCTTTTCATAGCCCAGTTTTTCCATGGCATTGACCGCATTGCGGACAATGGCCTTTTTCGTTTCCAGATCCGGTGCAGGGATCATTCCCGAATCGGTAACGGCCAGCAGTTTTTGATAGCCAGGCAGTTCCATCAGCAGGAAGTGAGAAATGACACTTCCCATGTTCAGGCCGGTCTGCTTATTGACCACTGCTTTCAAAAGGGTTCCGGTCTGCAACAGGCCTTTCAGAATAAAACCTGCCTTCCCCTCCCGAACCAGAGCAACTGCCAGTGCGGCGGCTTCCTCATCGGTATTGCAGGGAACGATCTCCTCATCGGAAACGACAAATCCGTGTTCTGCGGCAATGTTTTTGATCTCATCGGCATGGCCGATGAGCAGGCAATTCATCAGTCCCTCATTGCGCATGGTCAATATTGCTTCCAGCGTATGAGCATCGTGAGCCGCGGCCACTGCGCAAGTCGTTTTCTTACCTGTGCCCAGTTTTTCACGGAGCGCTTGCAAATTATTCAACATAAGCTCTCCTTATTCACCCAGAGCGGCAGCACGACCGGCACGGTAAGCGTTCAGGTTCAGTTCCTTGAACTTGGCCGGCACGGTTTCGACGATCACCGCTTCCCAGTCGATGGAATCCATCTTCAGCGCCGCAGTCATAGCGCCGAACAAAACGATGTTCATGCACTTGGCACTGCCCAGTTCTTCGGCAATTTTCGCCGCATTGAGGGTATAGCACTTGAAATTCTCCTGCATGGCTTCCAGGCATCCGGCCGGATATTCGCACTGGCCGGTGGCAATGGCAGAAGAAACGATCTCATAATCATTGATAACGGCCACACCATCGGGCTTCAGATAGTCGGCATAGCGGACCGCTTCCATTTTTTCGAAAGCGACCACGATATCGGCGGCACCTTTGCCAATGACGGGGGAATTGATCTTTTCGCCCCAATGCACCTGCGTGGAGACGGAGCCTCCACGCTGGCTCATGCCGTGAACTTCGGACATTTTGACATCATAGCCTGCCTTCATCAGGCCGTTTACCAGCACCTTTGCCGTCAGAATGGCACCCTGACCGCCTACACCCACCAGAAGGGCACTTTTCTTTTCCATAACTCAGTTCTCCTTTCTGCTGATGGCGCCCACAGGGCAAACCTGGGCACACACGGTGCAGCCGACACACTGGTTGGCATCGATCTTGCACTTGCCGTCTTTGATCATCAATGCAGGGCAGCCCACTTTCAGGCACTTTTTACAGCCGATGCACTTGTCGGTATCCACCACGCACTGACCGATGTCATTCTTGATCCGCTTGATGAGCAGGCAGGGACGGCGTGTGATGATGGCACTGCGCTTTTCGGACTCCATGGCGCCCTTTACCGCATTTTCCATCTCTTTCAGGTCCTGAGGATCGACGATATAGATATTCTCGTAGCCATAGGCACGCAGAACATTCTCGATTTTGATAGACTCGGCAATATCGCCCTGGAGAGTGTGACCACTGCCAGGATTGTCCTGATGGCCGGTCATACCGGTGATGGAGTTATCCAGCACCACGGGAATGATGTTGCCCTTGTTATAAACGATCTCCGCAGCGCCGGTCATGCCGGAATGGAAGAATGTGGAGTCGCCCATAATGCCGAAGACTTTCTTGTTCTCACCCTTGGCTTCCAGCGCCTTGGAAATACCCATGCCCACACTGAAACCGCCGCCCATGCACACCACGCTGTCCACAGCGTTGAAGGGCTGTGCGTTGCCCAGGGTGTAGCAACCGATATCGCCGGAGACGATAACATTCTTCTGCTTGGAAATGGTATAGAAGAAGCCACGGTGGGGACAACCGGCGCACAGTGCCGGAGGACGGGGAGCCGCCTTGACCGTCAGGTTCTTGCAAACAGGCTTTTCGCCGAAGACCCGCTCCTTGATGAGCTGAGGATTCAGTTCGTACATATTGCCGATCAGTTCTTTGCCGATGCAATTGATACCGGCCGCCTTGATCTGATCTTCCATGTAGCCTTCCAGTTCTTCAATGACATACAGCTTTTCCACCTTGGAAGCGAAATCACGGATCAGATCCATCGGCAGGGGGAAAGTAATGCCCAGTTTCAGGAAAGAGGTATCCTCGGGGAATGCATCCTTAGCATAGTGATAAGCAATGGAAGCGGAGATCACACCCACCTTGGAGCCGTTCATTTCAACGGTGTTGAGGGGGCTTTCGTTGGCATAAGCTTCCAGCTTTTTCAGGTTCTCCTCCAGCTTGGGGTGATTGGCCATGGCGTTGGCAGGAGATGCCACATTTTTCTTTGCGTTCTTCACATATTCTTCCGTCGGATGCTCGGTGCGCCGGCCCATGGTGACCAGGCTCTTGGAGTGGGATACACGGGTGGTCGTGCGCAACATGACGGGGATATCGAATTTCTCGGAAATTTCATAGGCAGCCTTGGTGAAATCCAGGCACTCCTGAGAGTCAGCCGGCTCCAGCATGGCGATCTTGGCCGCACGGGCATAGTGTCGGTTGTCCTGCTCATTCTGAGACGAGTGCATACTGGGGTCATCGGCAGATACGATAACAAAGCCCTTGCCCACACCGTTATAGGCTGCAGTGAAAATGGGGTCAGCCGCCACATTGACGCCCACGTGCTTCATGGCACACAGGCTACGCACACCGGCAATGGATGCGCCGTAAGCCACTTCCGTGGCTACTTTTTCGTTGGGAGCCCATTCACAGTACAGATCGGACTTGTACTGGGGCAGGTTTTCAAAAATCTCGGTACTGGGAGTACCAGGGTAAGCCGAGCACACACGCACGCCTGCTTCCCAGGCGCCACGGGCAATGGCCTCATTGCCGCTCATCAGATGTTTTTCCAAAGGATTACCGCCTTTCATTTTTCTCTAAAATCGGTTGCCGCTTTAAAAGATGCGGCGCAACTCTAATTTATATTCTATCACACCGGAAAGCAAAAGAAAAGCTTTTCCGTATGCACCTTTTGCCGAATTTCCGAGGCAAAAACTGTACAAATCGTTGAAGTTTTTATCCAATCATGTAATTTTTATGACGGACACATCCGGCTTTTATGTCCGTAGCAGACAAATGGCCGCCTATTGTCGACAGTTCCGAACCGGATAACGTCAGCTCTTTGGGATAGGACGATGTTTTGCGGTGAACCACTCCACATCGATACGGATCACCCCTACTACATCTGCCAGTTTCTCCGTAAATGTGAATTCTTTTTCCGCCTGTGTCTGCATCAGGATCGTCAGGCTTCGCTGTTTTTCGGCCACATCCTCCACGAACACCGCTTTTCCCTCCCCCATCAGGCTGGAATAAGTCATGCCGTACTTGCAGGCCACCGCATCGGTGAAAGGTTGCACATCACATTCCATTTCGAAGAAAACATTGGGATTTGACAGCAACACATCCAGCTTTCTGCCACGGCGTGCGCCATGCAGATAGAGCGTCAGTTTTCCGTTTTCCAATATATATCCGTAGTTCATGGGCACCACATAAGGTTTATCCCCATCGACCATGCCCAGATGTAAAATTTTCGCACTTTGAAGGATATGGCGAATGTGATCTTCATCCGTCACCTGACGTTCCCGTCTTGTCATTCCGTTTGGCATTTGTTTTCTTCCCTTTCATGTTTTTCATTTTGCCCATCGGGGGCAGGAACTTTTTAAATCAGCCCTTTTTCCATGCAATATTTGTATATTCCGTCCTCGTCCGCATTTCCGCAAACATCGACAGCCGCCGCTTTCAGTTCATCGGAGGCATTTCCCATGGCTACGCCCCAGCCAACGGTTTGCAACATCTCCAGATCATTGTTTCCGTCACCGAACGCCATCGCCTGATCGGTCGTGAGGCCGTAATGTTCCAGCACTTTCATAACGCCCACATTCTTGCCTGCCGACAGCGGTATCACATCCACCGCCCGATCCCACCAGGCCGCGATTTTCGCCCCCTGCACATTCTGCAACAGTGCCGGATATTCCTGCGGACGGCTTCCCACCAGCACCTGATAAACCTCCTGCTGTACCACCTGGTCAAAATCATCGGCCGCTTCCAGCTTCAGATGTGCAATGGCATAATAATCTGCCAGATCCTGGTCTACACCATTGGCCGCCAGACGGGTCCTTGTCGCCACGCCCACCGGTCGACCGATGGCCGAAGCATTGGCAATGATATTTCCCAGTGCTTCCCGCGGAAGCGGATTGCTGAAAATATCTCCGTTCCCATCATAACAGAGCGAACCGTTAAAGGTCATATAGGCATCGAAGTTCACGCCCTCGAATTTTGGCAGTTCCGTTGCCGAGCGGCCGGTAGCCACGCAAATGCGAATGCCCTTTTCCTGTAACCGATTCAGAGTTTCCACCATCCGTTCGGGCAGTTGCCTTGCTCCGAAAGGCAGCATAGTTCCGTCGATATCAAAGAAAGCAATTTTTATCTCTTTCATGTTTTCGTCCCTCCGTCGTTTTTTCTTAGTGTACCTTCTTTTTGTCTCGATGTCAATTTTTTCCTTATTTTTCTATATTGGCTATTGACATTTTTCCATTCTGTGATATCATATCAGTACAAAATTATCGGTAACAAATTACCGATTGATTGAAAGGTGGATCTTATATGGAATATATCCCTGTTACCAACGCCGATGAACTGACCGCCGCTATCGCCCGTATCCGTGATGCGCAGCGCCGTTTTGCTTCCTATTCTCAGGAGCAGGTGGACCGGATCTTCCTGGCCGCCGCTTCCGCCGCCAACCAAAGCCGCATTGCTCTGGCCAAAATGGCCGTGGCCGAAACCGGCATGGGTGTGGTAGAAGACAAGGTCATCAAAAATCACTACGCCGCCGAATATATTTATAATGCCTATAAAAACACGAAGACCTGCGGCGTTATCGAAGAAGACAAGGCTTTCGGAATTCAGAAAATCGCCGAGCCCATCGGTGTGGTTGCAGCCATCATCCCCACCACCAACCCCACCTCTACCGCCATTTTCAAAACCCTGCTGGCGCTGAAAACACGCAACGGCATGATTATCAGCCCTCACCCCCGTGCAAAAAAATGCACCATCGCCGCCGCCAAGATCGTTCTGGAAGCGGCCGTCGCCGCCGGCGCTCCCGAGGGCATTATCGGCTGGATCGACACGCCCAGTCTGGAACTGAGCAATATGGTCATGCAGGAAGCTGACATCATTCTGGCCACCGGCGGTCCTGGCATGGTCAAAGCCGCCTACTCCTCCGGCAAACCTGCCATCGGCGTGGGTCCTGGCAACACACCGGCCATTATTGACGAAAGCGCCGATTTGAAGTTGGCCGTCAGCTCCGTCATCCACTCCAAAACCTTTGACAACGGTATGATCTGCGCATCTGAGCAAAGTGTTATCGTGCTTGACGGTGTCTATGACCGTGTCAAAGCCGAGTTTGCAAATCGCGGATGCTATTTTTTCAGTGAAGAGGAAATTGAAAAAGTCCGTAGCACCATTCTCATCAACGGCGCATTGAATGCCAAGATTGTCGGCCAAAGCGCCCATACCATTGCCGCTCTTTCCGGCGTAGAGGTGCCCAAGGAGGCAAAGATCCTTATTGGCGAGGTGAGCAGTGTGGAACTGAGCGAAGCATTTGCTCACGAAAAGCTTTCCCCCGTGTTGGCCATGTATCGGGCCACCGATTTTGAAGATGCCCTTTCCAAGGCCGAGCGGCTCATTGCCGATGGCGGTTACGGTCACACCGCTTCCGTCTATTTGAACCCCCTTACCGCAAAGGAAAAGCTGGACGTTTTTGCTCAGCGGATGAAAACCTGCCGCATTCTGGTCAACACTCCCTCCGCTCATGGCGGCATCGGCGACCTGTACAATTTCAAGCTGGCTCCCTCCCTGACTCTGGGTTGTGGCAGCTGGGGCGGTAATTCCGTTTCCGAAAACGTGGGTGTGAAGCATCTGCTGAATATTAAAACCGTGGCAGAAAGAAGGGAAAATATGCTCTGGTTCCGCTCTCCCGAAAAAGTATATATCAAAAAAGGTTGCCTGAGCGTGGCATTGGATGAACTGAAGACCGTCATGGGCAAAAAGAAGGCGTTCATCGTCACCGACTCCTTCCTGTACCAGAACGGCTACACCAAGCCCGTGGAGAACAAGTTGGATGAAATGGGCATCCGTCACACCGTTTTCTTCGACGTGGCTCCCGATCCCTCCCTGGCCTGTGCCAAGGCCGGTGCCGCCCAGATGACCGCTTTCGCCCCCGATGTGATCATCGCCGTGGGCGGTGGCTCCGCAATGGATGCGGCCAAGATCATGTGGGTCATGTACGAGCACCCCGAAGCGGATTTCATGGACATGGCAATGCGCTTTGTGGATATCCGAAAGAGAGTTTACACCTTCCCCAAAATGGGTGAAAAAGCATATTTCGTTGCCATTCCCACCACTGCCGGTACCGGATCGGAAGTCACTCCTTTTGCCGTCATCACCGATGAGCAGACCGGTGTCAAATATCCTCTGGCCGACTACGAACTGATGCCCAATATGGCCATCGTAGATGCCGATATGATGATGAATGCCCCCCGTGGTCTGACTGCCGCCTCCGGCATTGATGCCGTCACCCACGCACTGGAGGCCTATGCTTCCATGATGGCCACCGACTACACCGATGGCCTTGCCCTGCGGAGCCTGAAGATGATTTTCGAATATCTGCCCAGAGCCTATGACAACGGCCCCAACGACCCTGTGGCCCGTGAAAAAATGGCCAACGCCGCCACCATGGCCGGTATGGCTTTTGCCAACGCATTCCTTGGTGTGTGTCATTCCATGGCACACAAGCTGGGTGCATTCCACCATCTGCCCCACGGCGTTGCCAATGCGCTGATGATCGATGAAGTTCTGCGCTTCAACGCCGCAGAAGTTCCCGTCAAGATGGGCACCTTCCCCCAGTATGACCACCCCCATACGCTGGCACGTTACGCAGAGGTTGCCGACTATCTGGGCATCCAGGGCGGAAGCGACAGCGAAAAACTGGAGGGTCTGATTGCAAAGATCGACGAGCTGAAAAAGGCCATCGGCATCAAAGATACCATTCGTGACTACGGCATTGACGAAGATGATTTCCTGACTCGTCTGGACGACATGACCGAGCAGGCCTTTGACGATCAGTGTACCGGTGCCAACCCCCGATATCCCCTGATGAGCGAAATTCGCCAGATGTATCTGAACGCCTATTACGGCAAATAAGCACTGTGCCCTCCGGCCTGGCCGGAGGGCATTTTTCTCCTTGCGTTTTCGAAAAACGGTGCTATAATAGTTAGCATAAACTAACTATCGAGGTGGATCTTATGGAAAATATAATTATCATCGGCATTTTGGTGCTGATCGCAGTGCTTGCACTGTTGCGTGCAAGAAAGCATTTCAAGGGCGGCGGCTGTTGCGGCAGTGGAAGCAATACCATCCGGACACACAAACAGCTGAACGACCCCGTCATCGGCAAAAAAGTTTTGACCATTGAGGGGATCCATTGTGAAAACTGCGAAGCAAGAATTGAAAACGCCGTCAACCGTCTGGATGGCGTGACCTGTCGGGTCCATCGAAAGCAGGCAATTATCTCTTATTCGCAGGATATCTCCGACAACGTCCTGCGTGATACCATTGAAAAACTGGGCTACCAGGTCACGGAAATTCACGCTGACACCTGATCTCCACATCATTCGGAGCCGCTTCGCAGAGCGGCTCCGAAAATTTTTCCGTTTTTTGAAATTAGGGCTTGACAAACAGATATTTTAGTTGTATCATATTGGCAGTTAGCAAAAGCTAACTCTTATTTCAAGAGCACAGTTAGCATCCGCTAACTCGTTAGAAAGGAGTTGCCCATGTCTGAAGAATTGCTGGTTCGTCACGGCGCTCCCACACTGGCCGGTTTAAAAACAGCCAGTCTGTTCACCTGCCCCTGCGCCGACCGGCAGGAAGTGATTTCTTTTGTACGGCGGCAAAACAGACGGTTGCACGGCAAAGGACTGCGAATGCTTCCCCTGCGTTTTTCCGACCGCAAGGTCCTGCTTTATCTCTACCGTCCTGTGAAGCTGACTGCCGATCTTTCCTGTGCCGAAGCCACCGATCTGTTGAAAACAAGGGGTTATGACCCATCCAGCAGCGATCGATGTGTTGTTCATCTGGCGCAGCGGCTTCGCCAAAGTCAGGACTTTCCCCACGAGATCGGTCTGTTTCTGGGTTATCCCCCCGAAGATGTTCGGGGGTTCATCGAAAATCAGGCCAAAGGGTGCAAAATCGTGGGTTGCTGGAAAGTCTACGGTGACGAAGCCGCTGCCCGCAAAAAATTCGCCCAATACAAAAAATGTACCCAGGTCTATTGTGCCCGATTTGCCAAAACCAACGATATTGAACGGCTGACAGTAGCCGGTTGATATAATTTCCTTTCCTTTTTCCAATTTCCCAATTTCCCCAATACCTCCTTATGGAAAGATCGCGCCGCTCATGCGGTGCGATTTTTCGTTGTTCAAAATATGCGGCGCTGTTTTTCGCGGAGCAAGTATACGTCCGTTCAAAAACACTTGTCTTTTTATCGGATTTTTCGAAATATTTCATTCATAATATTCCTCAAAATTGTAAAAAATGACCCACCGTGCACAAATCGCACTTGTGTTTTTTGCGCCGAAGTGATATGATAAGCGGAGTAAAAAACACGAAAGGAAAGGACTTTTTCTATGCCCGAAAAGCGAAAATTTTCCCTGAACCGCAGCTACGGCATTTTCTTCCTGGTAGCAACGATCCTGCTGGGCTGTCTGTTTATCCTGCAGGCGGCAGACATCTATTTCTCCGCCATGGTTGCAAAAGCCGAGATCCGCGCCATTGCCGCCGCCGAAGGCTGGAGTGATGTGGAAACTGCCCTGGCCGTGGGAAACATTCCCGTCTACTCCCGTCAGATCGTTAGTCAACGTCTGGCAAAGCTGCTTCCCTACATCTGCATTTGGCTGGCCGTTCTGGTGGGTGCCATCGTGGTCGCCATCGTGAGCCCCAACACCGTATCCCAGGAACGTGACCCCGATGTCATGCTGGACGAAAAGCTGAATGCCAATCGCCGCAAGCTGCCCTCCGCCCCGAAAGAAGGGCTTGAAGAGGATTATCGGCTTGCCCTTTCTCAGCATCTGCACATCCGCAAGCAATCTCGCATTTTGACCGCCGCCCTGGCTGTCATTGCAGCGGTGTGTCTGCTGATCCCCTTTTTGTACTTTGCGGACAAGTCCCACTTCCCCAATGAGAACCTCAACGGCGAGGTCATCCACGCTCTGCTGTATACCCTGCCTTTCCTGCTGGTATTGCTGGCCGGTTCTCTTACCTATGTGTTCCTGCAGCACCGGCTGATCAAGCAGGAGTTTTCTGCCGTAAAAAAAGCCATTGCCTGCGGCGACCGCAACAGTGTTCCCTCTGACGAAGGAAAGAAGAAATTCCCCCTGCGTTGCGTGGTGCGCGTGGCACTGCTGGTTATCGGTGTGGCGCTGTTCATCATCGGTACCCAGGACGGAAGTATGTATGACGTGCTGAAGAAAGCAACAAATATTTGTACGGAGTGTATTGGCCTTGGATAATCAAACACAAAAAAGCGGCATCAGAGGTTGGTTCAGCCGCCACAAGCCTACAAAACGTCGGCTGATTCAGGTATACGCCGCCCTGCTTTACAATGCCAACCTGAAAGGTTTTTCCACGGGAAAGATCTACACCGGCGACAGCAAGAAATTCTGTCTGCCTGGCCTGAACTGTTACTCCTGCCCTGGTGCCGTAGGCGCCTGTCCCCTGGGCTCGCTGCAAAATGCGCTGGCCAGTTCCAGCACCTCTTCGGTAGCCTATGTATTCGGTATTCTCGTTCTGCTGGGACTGCTTTTGGGCAGAGCCATCTGCGGTTTCCTGTGTCCGTTCGGCCTGATCCAGGAGCTGCTGCACAAGATCCCCTCCCCCAAGCTGAAGAAAAACAAAGTTACAAAAGTCTTTTCCTATTTTAAATATGTGATTTTGGGCGTTTTTGTGGTAATGATCCCGCTGGCTTTCTCCACAAAGTTGCCCGTCCCCGGTTTTTGTAAGTACATCTGCCCCGATGGCACCCTGATCGGCGCCATTGCACTGCTGATAAACCCCTCCAACGCAGATATGTTCTCCATGTTGGGTCCCCTGTTCACGTGGAAATTCTGCCTGCTGGTCGCATTTTTGGTATCTTCCGTATTTATCTATCGGTTCTTCTGCCGTTTCTTCTGTCCTCTGGGCGCCATTTACGGTTTCTTCTGCAAAGTGGCCATGCTGGGCGTGAAGCTGGATAAAGAAAAGTGCATTTCCTGTGGCAAATGCGTGGAGCAGTGCCAGATGGACATTCGCCATGTGGGCGACCACGAATGTATCCACTGCGGCAAATGTATTCCCGTCTGCCCCACCAAGGCCATCCGCTGGAGCGGCTCCAAATTCTTCCTTGCCGAATCTGCCGTGAAAAAGGATGCCACCGAAGAAGAGATCGCTCAGGTGGAGGCCCACAACAAGAAAGTCGAAAAGCGCAGAAAAGTCTGCCAGATCGTCGGTTCCGTGCTGGCCATTGCATTGCTGATCGGCGCATTCTGGTACTTCTGGCCTCATACACACAGTTATGGTGACTGGGTCACCGTCACCGAACCCAGCTGTACCTCTCAGGGTCTGCAAGTGCGCACCTGCGAATGCGGTGAGCAGGAAACCAGATCCATTCCTGCGTTGGGACACAACTTTGAAGACGGAGTCTGCACCGTCTGCGGTACTCATAAGGGCGACGACGGCCCCGATTCCACCTCTCCCTCCGGTAATGGCACCACTCCCATTGACCCTAGCAAAGAATACGGCTACGAAATCGGTAACTACTGTCCCGAATTTACCCTTTCCCTCATCGGTTCCGATGAAACCATCAGCCTGTCCCAGTTTGAGGGCAAAGTTGTGGTCATCAATTTCTGGGCCAACTGGTGTACTCCCTGTAAAAATGAGTTGCCCGAGTTTGATCAGCTGGCCGCAGATTACGCCGATGACGTGGCCATCATTGCCATCTCTACCGACTCTCTCAAACTCAGCAGCAGCTACACCGACAGCTATATCCAGTCCCAGATGTCTGCATGTCAGAAGTTCATCGAAGATAAGGGATTGACCAACATCTATGCCGCCTTCGATGCCGATGCAGCGCTCTCCGGCAACTCTGCTTACGCCACCCTCGGCCACAGCCGTAACGACCTGCCCATCACGTTGATCCTGGACCGTGACGGCAAGATCATCTTCTTCACCACCGGCGGTTTGACCTACGAGAAGCTCCTCGGTGCCGTCGCTCCTGCGCTGTAAGCGCATCGGGCACAAGCCAAAAACAAGCATTACGCGCCGCTCCTTCACCGGAGCGGCGCGTATTTTATAGTTGTAATATTTCCCCTATCAGCCAAAGACATCGCCGCAGGAACCCCTGCGGCGATCGTTTATGAATGTCTTATCTTCCGGCGGTTCATCATATACATCACGCCGCCGATCACCAGAGCACAGCCAACCAGCACTGCCACCATGATCAACGTGACCGTGCCAAAGCTCATGCCCCAGGATGATTTACGTCCGGTGATTTCATATTGGATGCCATCGGAGTCCGTCAATAAGCTGCCGCCATATTCCGCCAGCAGATCATCAGGGATAATAGCATTTGTTTTGTCAACACCGTCTACGTTGATGACCACATAATACTGTGTTTCATCGTCCACAGCCGCCAGTGCAAACCATGCACGGGAATCCGTGCCCACCATGACAGTCTGCACCAGTTTCGGTTCTCCGTTGATCACATGGTACAAGGAAGCATATTGCCGATTGTCGTCAACCATCACAGGAATACCTATCCGTGCATTAAAATCGACTTCATCGTGAAATGCCAGCTTATAAACCGTGCTGCCTGGAATACCGGTGGTGTTTTCCTCCATTTTTTCAACGGTGTAGTCCAAATTGTAGTCCCGATCTTCAAAATCATTCTTTCTCAGATCCGTTCCCACAACTTTCCAGCTGCTGCCATCCGGCGTTGAAACTGTTACTTCCGCATCTTTCCAGGCCAAATCTTTCAGATCCGAACCGCTTATGATACCGTTGGGCAAATAGACATCCGCTTTCAGCGTTTTGTCCTCCTCCCGACGTCCGGAAGATGCGATATTGTCCATTGTCTGTTCCCAGCCGGACTCGTCCTTGATAATGGCCGAAATGGTCGTGCTGACGGTGCTATCCACGCGGAGATCATCCGAATCGGTCACGGTTGTGTCGTTCAAATCATCTACAGAAATCGTCTCACCATTGAGAACAAAAGTATAGTCAGTTCTGATCGTCTCTGTGATGGTTGCGGAGCTGTTTTCCGTCACCTTTATGGTCTCCATGGAGCCCATGTCCGATTTGGAGCTGACGGTAATCTGGGGATAGTCTTCTGTTGGCTTTTGCTCGACAGAGGCGTGTCCCTCCGAGATTTCGGGAAGCAACTCTGCCTTGCCGTCATAGTAGATGGTGGTCAGTCTTCCGCATTCATCGATGGCCTTTTCGCCGGTCTGCTCCAGCGTTTCCGGCAGGGACAGATCTTTCAGTGCTGTGCAACCATAAAACGTCCGGTCCGGCAACTTCACCAGTGGACTGAGGACTTTCGCCCGCACCAGATTTTGGCAGTAGGCAAAGACCACCATTCCCATATCCGTGACTGAGCTGGGAATGGTAATACCGGTCAGGCCGGCCCAGTTGAAGGCATAATGGCCAATGGACTGCAGGCCCTCGGGCAAAGTGATGGTTTTAAGGCTTTCGCAGGACTCGAAAGCAGCATCTCCGATGGTTTTCAGGCCATCGGGCAGGTCGATGCGGCTGAGCTTTTTGCAGTTTTTGAACGCGCGGCCGCCGATTTCCGTGACGGTGTCGCTCAAGCGCACGGTGGTGACATTGGAGCAGTTGTAAAAGGCCAATTCACCCACACGGGTAACTCCGTCCCCCACCACGATTTGGGTCACTGCATCGGCCACAGAGTACCAGGGTGCCATGTGGGCATCGGTGTAATCGGGGATCTCTCCGTTGCCGGTGACGGTCAGCACGCCGCCGGAAAGGGTCCATTGGAGCTGTCCGGCCGTGCCCTCCAGCGCCAGCGCCGACAGGGGCAGCA
>CAZVMK010000020.1:0-19302 GCA_964628315.1 uncultured Oscillospiraceae bacterium | reverse complement strand
CAACTTGTAAAAACAAAATTGAGATTATTATGATCGAGAAAGCCGACAGGAATATCCTGTCGGCTTTTTTGATTGACAGAACGCCATGTATGTGATAAAATAGAAACAGATGTTCGAGAAAGAATACATAATTTTTTGGCGGAATGATTGAAAAAAATATGGGTATATGATATACTGTAGTTAATTATACACACGGAGGCGTTTATGACTGAATTAACCATTTTTCAGCGGGAAATGACGGAAAATTTACCTGAAATAGATTTGAAGATGAACGAACCCCTTTCCAAACACACCTCCTTTCACATCGGCGGTGCCGCAGAAGTGATGGCTTTTCCCAAAACGACAGAGCAGCTTACCGCTGTTCTAAAAGTAGCAAAGCAGCTGAATGTGGTGCCCAGAATTCTCGGCGCCGGAACCAATGTGCTGGCACCGGACGAAGGGGTGAGCGGTTTGGTCATTTGCCTGAAAAATGTTTTGGGCAGTGTGAAGCGGCTTCGTAACGGAATGATTCGTGCCTATGCCGGCGCTACCATGACAAAACTTGCCAACTTTGCCGCCGGACAGGAACTCTCGGGACTGGAATTTGCCCACGGTATTCCTGGTACGGTAGGGGGTGGCGTTTACATGAACGCCGGTGCCTACGGCGGTGAAATTTCGCAGGTTTGCAGTCGTGTTGCGGTGATGGATATGGAGGGCAACTGCCGGTTGCTATCTAATGAGGAAATGGGATTTTCCTACAGAAACAGCAGAATTCAACAAGAAAATGCCATCGTTTTGTTTGCTGATTTTTCGCTACAGCCACAACAGGAAGCGGTCATTCGGCAAAGAATGAAGGAGCTTATCGATAAGCGATGTGCCTCCCAGCCTCTGGAACTTCCATCGGCCGGATCGGCATTCAAACGGCCTGCGGTCGGCTATGCCGCGGCACTCATTGACGAAACGGGGCTCAAAGGCTACCGCATAGGCGGTGCGGCCGTATCGGAGAAGCATGCCGGTTTTGTGGTGAATTTGGGGCAGGCAACTGCCGACGATGTAAAAACCCTGTTAAAAGCTGTGGCTGACAGGGTGGAAGAAGAGAAAGGGATCCGGCTGGAGCCGGAGATCCGTATCTGGTAAGGAGGAAAGTCTGTGGCACAATCCTTTTCCGCAGCGGCGAAGACGGAGATTTGCCGCTGTGCTCCTGCAAAAAACTGCTGTGCCATTGCGCAATGCTATGGTGTGCTGCTATTTTGCAATAACTTCGGTGCCGATGGCGTGCGCATTATAACGGAAAGTCGTGAATTTGCACAGGCGTTACCAAAACTGTTGCGCAAAGCGTTTGATCTTCAGTTTGATATCCTGCCGGAGCAGGATTGCACCGGAAAAATGGTCTTCCAAATCACCGATCCGAAGAAAATCGCACAAATCATGGATGTTTACGGCTATGTCCCAAGCAGTACGCTGGCATTGCATCTGAATTTGCCTCTGGTGGAAGATAATTGCTGTAAGGCGGCATTTCTTCGAGGGGCGTTTCTGGCCGGAGGCTCGGTGACCGATCCGGAAAAAGGATATCACCTGGAGTTGACAACTACCCATAAAAGTGTGGCACGGGAAACCTACACACTGATGCATGAATCCATGGGATTTTATCCCAAAACTGCCGCCCGAGGGGGTGGTCAGGTGCTGTATTTGAAGCAAAGCGAACTGATTTCTGATTTTCTGACATTCCTGGGAGCGCCGGTAGCGGCAATGGGAATCATGGAAGCACGTCTGGAAAAAGAACTGAATAATAAGGTCAATCGCCGCTGTAACTGCGATGATGCCAACACTTCCAAGGTCGTTGAGGCAGCGCAGGAGCAACTGGCGGCCATTCGAATTTTACGGGAACGCGGATCTATGGACAAACTGCCGTTGAAGTTGCAACAGGCAGCCCTTGCCCGAGAGGAAAATCCGGAAAGCTCCCTGACTGAGTTGGCGGCGCTTATGGAGCCGCCGATTTCCAAACCCGCCATGAATCATCGGCTGAAAAAGCTGGTGGCCATGGTTCAGGAGGAAAATATATGAGTTTTGTACATCTTCATGTCCATACGGAGTACAGCCTGTTGGACGGCGCCTGTCGCATCGGTTCCATGATGGAACGGGTAAAAGAATTGGGGCAGGAAGCCATCGCTATTACCGACCACGGTGTTATGTACGGCTGTATCGATTTTTATAAAGCGGCTAAAGCGGCCGGAATCAAGCCGATCATTGGCTGTGAGGTCTATGTGGCTCGCCGCCGAATGGCAGACCGTGTCCACGGTATTGATAATGACCCCTATCACCTGGTGCTCTTGTGCGAAAACCGCAAAGGCTATGAAAACCTGTGCTATCTGGTATCCCAGGCTTTCACCGAGGGCTTTTACGGAAAGCCGAGGGTGGACCTGGAGCTTTTGGCGCAACATCACGAGGGATTGATCGCCACATCCGCCTGTTTGGCCGGTGGCGTTGCCCAGTATCTGATGGAAGAAGACTACGAAAATGCCAAAGCATACGCGTTGAAGATGCAGGAAATTTTCGGAGACGGGAATTTCTTCCTGGAAATGCAGGATCATGGCATTGACGAGCAACGTCCTGTCAATCAAGGGGTCCAGCGCATTTCCAGAGAAACGGGCATTGCTCTGATCGTTACGAATGATGCCCACTATCTTCGCAAGGAAGATGCGGCAATGCAGGATGTGCTGCTGTGCATTCAGACAGGCAAGACCGTGGAGGACACCAACCGGATGAAATTCCAGACAGAGGAATTTTATCTGAAAAGCGAACAGCAACTGCGTGAGCTGTTCCCTGGCTGTGATGAGGCCTTCGAAAATACGGTAAAAATTGCTCAGCGCTGCAATTTGGAATTCGTTTTTAATGAATATCATCTGCCCTCGTTTCCAATTCCGGATGGCTACTCCAATGTGGAATATTTCCGGTATCTTTGCGAAAAGGGATTTGCCGAACGTTATAACGATCCCCCTCAATCATATCGGGACAGGCTAGAATACGAGATCGGTGTCATCAGCCGCATGGGCTATGTGAATTACTATCTTATTGTGTGGGATTTCATCCGCTATGCAAAAGAAAACGGCATTCCGGTGGGACCAGGCCGTGGTTCGGGTGCGGCATCCATTGCTGCCTATTGCCTGCATATTACGGAAGTCGACCCCATGCAGTACAGCCTGATCTTTGAACGGTTCTTAAATCCCGAACGTGTCAGTATGCCCGATTTCGATACGGACTTCGGGCCGGAACGTCGGGGAGAAGTGATCGAATATGTGATGGAAAAGTATGGGGCGGATCATGTGGCTCAAATCGCTACCTTTGGTACCATGGCCGCACGTGGTGCCATTCGGGATGTGGGCCGTGCATTGAATTTTACCTATGCCGAGACCGATGTGGTGGCCAAACTGGTGCCCAACACACTGCATATTACCCTGAAAGATGCACTGGATGTTTCCCCGAAATTGAAAGAAATGTACGATGGCGATGAACGGGTAAAAAAACTCATCGATACGGCTATGAGCCTGGAGGGAATGCCACGTAATACTTCCACCCACGCCGCCGGTGTCGTGATCACGGCTGACCCTGTTTATACCTATGTGCCCCTTTCCCGTAATGACGATACCATCGTCACCCAGTATACCATGACGACCATTGAAGAATTGGGCCTGCTGAAAATGGATTTTTTGGGCCTGCGCAATCTGACGATCATTGAAGATGCGGAAGCGGAGATCCGCAAAATACTGCCGGATTTCGATATTTCTAAAGTACCGCAGGACGATGAGCAGACTTTTGCCATGCTGGCAGAGGGAAAGACGCAGGGCGTTTTTCAGATGGAGTCGGCCGGTATGACCGGTGTGTGTATCAACATGAAGCCTACGTCTATCGAAGATATCACGGCTATCGTGGCATTGTACCGTCCTGGCCCCATGGATTCCATTCCTACATTTATCGCAAATAAGCTGGATCATCGAAAAATTACTTATAAGACACCCCACTTACAGCCGATTTTGCAGGTGACATACGGGTGTATCGTCTACCAGGAACAGGTCATTGAAATATTTAAATCTCTGGGCGGTTACACCACTGGACAGGCGGATAATATCCGTCGTGCGATTTCCAAAAAGAAGATGAAAGTCATCGAAGCGGAGCGGAAAGTCTTTGTTTATGGCGACGAGGCTCAGGGAATCCCAGGCTGCATCAAAAACGGCGTTTCCGAAGCGGCGGCTCAATCGATCTACGACGAGATCGTCGATTTTGCGAACTATGCCTTTAATAAAGCCCATGCTGTCTGCTATGCGGTGGTTGCTTATCAGACGGCTTATCTCAAGGCTCATTTCCCACAGCAGTATATGGCTGCGCTGATGACATCGGTGCTGGACCGTCTGGACAAGATCTCCGTTTATATTACGGAATGCAAGGATCTGGGCATTGCTGTATTGCCGCCGGATATCAACCATTCCGAGGATCCTTTCGTAGCGGAGGGAAGTGCCATTCGCTTCGGTCTGGGTGCCGTGAAAAATGTCGGCCGTGGTTTGATTCGTTCTATTTCCGCCAATCGAGTCGAAAACGGCCCGTTTAAGTCTCTGGAAGATTTTATTTCCAGAATGGGGGACGAGCTGAATAAACGGGCGGTGGAGAACTTTATCAAGTGCGGTGCAATGGACTGCTTCGGCTACCATCGCAGTGAATTGCTCAACGTCTATGAGAATATGATGGACTCCATTGCAGATAGCCGCAAGCGAAATCTGGAAGGCCAGATGGGCCTTTTTGCGATGCTGGAGGACGATGACAAAGCGGCTGCAATCGTCATCGAGCCGAAAGAAGAGCTTTCCCGTGGGGAATTGATGGCGATGGAGAAGGAGACCACCGGTATTTATCTGTCGGGACACCCTATGGACGATTATCGCAAGTTCCTGAAAAATACCCATGTTTTGCCAATCGGAATGCTGATGGGGGAAGAGTGTCCTGTGGGCGATGATGAGATCGTCAGTGTTGCGGGCATTGTCCAGAATGTGAAAATGAAATCCACCCGCAACAACTCCATGATGGCTTATGTGACCGTAGAGGACGATACTGCTTCTATGGAAATGCTGGCTTTTTCCAATGTTTTGAGCCAATACGGCGGTTATTTGAAGGAAAATGAGGCTGTCGTTATTACGGGACGGCTGTCCATCCGAGATGACAAAGATCCGCAGATCGTGATCAATCGGGCACGGCCGATTTCGGACTATGAACAGCAATCTGCGCAAAATCCACCGCAACCGGCGAAAAAAGTGGTGCAATTACAAGGCAAATTGTATCTGAAAATTCCCACCGAGAATTGCCCTCAGTGCAGAAAGGCCAGAGCGATCATCAATATGTTCCCAGGGCAAAGCGAAGTGGTGCTTTACTTTGCCGATACGAAACTGCGCCGTGGTAGCCGTTGTACGTTGGCGGAAAATATGGTTGCAGAGTTGCAAAGCTTGTTGGGAAAAGAAAATGTTGTTGTAAAATAGCTTTCCTTTTTGTTGCGGATATGTTATAATCGTTCAAGCGCCCAAATGTGCTGAACCAATACTCTACCGATAGGAGCATCGGATGAACATATGAAAAAAGTTTTGATTATGGAAGATGAAGCCAGTATTCGCAGCTTTGTGGTCATTAATTTGCAAAGGGCCGGCCACGAAGTGGTGGAGGCGGCTACAGGAGATCAGGCGCTGGAGATTTTACAGCAAAACCCCGATATCAGCGTGGCGATTTTGGATATTACGGTCCCTGGTATCGATGGATTTGAAGTTTGCCGCTGGATCCGTGCGGCCGAACGTCCAATCGGCGTGATCATGCTTACCTCCCGAACCCAGGAAATGGACAAGGTCACGGGGTTGATGACCGGAGTGGATGAATATTTGCCCAAACCTTTCTCGCCTGCGGAACTGACGGCCAAGGTGAATGTACTGTTCAACCGCTTAAAGAAAGAGGAAGAAGCGGAGGAAACACTGTCCGACGGTCCCTTTTTGCTGAATGTGTGCAACCACTATTTGGATAAAGACGGTGTCCGTATTCGATTGACCCAACCGGAATTCGAAATGCTGAAGCTGTTTATGAGCAACAGCGGAAAAGTTTTCAGCAGAGAAGAAATAAGAGATTTGATTTGGACGGAAAAGCGGGAAAATGATCTTGCGATCGTGGATATCAACATTCGCCGATTGCGTATCAAAATCGAAGAAGATGCGGCCAATCCCAAGTATATCAATACGGTATGGGGCTGCGGCTATAAATGGAAAAATTAAATGAAAATGCCCCATACGGGGCAATGGCAAAATCATCTGGAAAATGATCCGGTAAGGAAGGAAACTATGGCAAAAACACAAACGCAGGAGAAGTTTAAAACCTCCATCGGCGGTCAGGCCCTGATAGAGGGCATTATGATGCGTGGCCCCGAAAAGGATGCGATCGTCATCCGCAAGGGCGATGAATTGGATATCGATGTCCGCCCACGGAAACTGGTCCCGAAAAAATCCGTGCTGAATTGGCCGATTTTACGGGGCGTGCGCGGTTTCTTTGACTCACAGGTCACCGGCGTAAAGGCACTGATGCACTCGGCGGACATTACAGGCGGTGACGAAGCCCAGGAAGAACCATCCAAACTGGATGCCTGGCTGGAAAAGAAGCTGGGAAATGAAAAATTTCAACAGCTTATCATCGGGTTTGCTGTGTTTATGGGACTGGCAATGTCCGTGGGCCTGTTCATTCTGTTGCCGTCATTCCTGGTGGGCCTGGTCGCCGGTTACATTGACAGTAATCTCTTGCGGGCACTGTTGGAAGGCCTGATCCGTATTCTGATTTTTATGGGATATATGATTTTGGTTTCCAGAATGAAAGAAATGCGTCGGGTCTTTGCATACCACGGCGCCGAACACAAAACCATCCGTTGCTACGAAGCAGGCTTGCCCCTGACCGTGGAAAATGTCCGAAAAATGACCAGACTCCATCCTCGCTGTGGTACCAGTTTCCTGCTGGTGGTGATGATTTTGTCCATTCTGGTTTTTGCGGTAGCATCTTCTATTTTGCAGGCCATCGTCCCTGCCATCGAGGAACTGCGCGGCCATTTTTCCTATAATCTGCTGATGATGGCGTTTAAACTGCTGTTACTGCCTCTGGTGGTGGGCATCAGCTTTGAGATCAACCGTTTTGTAGGGCGCCACGATAACTGGTTTACGAAGATCATTACCGCACCAGGTATGTGGTTCCAGAATTTTACGACCAACGAACCCGATGACTCCATGATCGAGGTGGGCATTGCCGCTGTTGAGGCCGTGCTGCCGGAGAAAGAAGGGGAGGACCTTTGGTAAAGAAGTATTCGCAGCTGTATCTTGATGCGCGAAAAGCGCTGATGGAAAAAGAAGATGAGCAGTTTGCCGGAATGCTCTCCAGAGAATTGATCTGTTTTCTTTCTAAGAAAAGCCATGAGCAGTTCCTGCTGGAACGGGAGCAATATGCGCCGGAAGATATCTGCCTGCGCATGGAAGATGCGGTGCAAAGACTGCTGAAAGATGAGCCTTTGGCCTATATTTTGGGTGAATGGAGCTTTTACGGCCTTGATTTGTATGTAAACGAACACGTACTGATACCACGGGACGATACCTGCGCATTGGCGGAATTGGCCATGAAAAAAGGATTGTTTCTGGAGCAGGACCCGAGAATTTTGGACCTGTGTACCGGCTCTGGATGCATCGGATTGGCCATTGCCGATCGGGTGAAAGATGCCAGAGTGACTCTGGGCGATATTTCCCAGGAAGCTTTGGCGGTGGCAAAGAAGAATGTCGGCCGCTTGAAGTTGGGTGGTCGTGTTTCCTGCATCCGTCTGGATGCTATGGCACCGGCACCGGAGTTTATCGGAAAATTTCACATGATCGTTTCCAATCCTCCTTATATCAGCACCGAAGAAATGAAACATCTTCCGACCAGCGTGGCAGATTATGAACCGCATCTGGCCCTCCATGGAGGCGAGGACGGACTGCTGTTCTACCGTGCGATCGTTGAGAATTATACCTCTGCGTTACGGCAGGGGGGGTACCTCTGCTTTGAGTTCGGCGAGGGACAAGGTGACGATATTTGCCGCATTCTGGAAGATAAAGGCTATACCATTATAGAGCGTGTCCGCGATTTTAATGACACAGAACGGGCCCTGATGGCTCGATATGACAGGAAGGAATAAATCACCATGGCTACAAAAAAGACAAGTTACGAAGCACCGACTCCTGCAAGCGACAAGAAAAAAGCCTTGCAGACGGCATTGGCACAAATCGAGAAGACCTATGGTAAGGGCACCGTCATGCGTTTGGGCGATCGGCCGGACATGAATGTTGATGCTATCCCTACCGGCTCTTTGGCATTGGATGCGGCCTTGGGAATCGGCGGTGTGCCCAAGGGAAGAATTATTGAGATCTACGGACCGGAATCCTCCGGTAAAACCACTTTGGCATTGCACATTCTGGCAGAGGCACAGAAGCTGGGCGGCGAAGTGGCGTTCGTGGATGCGGAGCACGCATTGGACCCCGTGTATGCAGCTGCACTGGGTGTGGATATCGATAATATGTTGGTTTCTCAGCCGGATACCGGCGAGCAGGCACTGGAGATCACCGATGCACTGGTGCGTTCCGGCGCTGTGGATGCGGTGGTCGTTGACTCCGTAGCCGCCTTGACCCCCCGTGCGGAGATCGAGGGCGAGATGGGCGATGCTTTCGTGGGCTTGCAGGCCAGATTGATGTCTCAGGCATTGCGCAAGCTGGCCGGTACCATCAATAAGACCAACTGCGTGGTCATCTTCATCAATCAGTTGCGTATGAAGATCGGTGTGATGTATGGCAACCCCGAAACCACCACCGGCGGTAACGCTCTGAAGTTCTACGCCTCCGTTCGCCTGGATGTGCGCCGCACAGAGTCCATTAAAGAGGGCGGAAACGTCATCGGCAATAAGACCAGAGTGAAAGTCGTCAAGAATAAAGTTGCACCTCCGTTCCGTGAGGCTTACTTTGATATCATGTATGGTCAGGGTATCAGCAAATGGGGAGAGCTGGTGGATCTGGCGGTGGAAATGGATATCGTCCAGAAAAGCGGAAGCTGGTTCAGTATGGGCGATGAGCGCATCGGCCAGGGCAAGGAAAGCGTAAAGACCATGCTGATGGAAAATCCCGAGATCGCAGCCGAAGTGGAGGCAAAGGTTCGAGCAAATCTGCTCAAGGCTACCACAGTCGCGCCCAAGGCTCCTGCAAAGGCGGCTGATCGGGGTGTCGTTGTAAGTGCGGACGACTTCGGCGATGAAGATTGAGCGTATTTCTGCCGAAGCCGATCGGGTGGGACGTTATCTTGTCCGATTTGAAGACGGTAGCAGTATGCGCCTGTATCGGCAAACAGTGGAGGACCACGGGTTGTACGCAGGTGCAGACTTGACCGATCAGCAGCTTTCCAGTTTACAGGAAGATGCAGCAGCCACATCGGCCAAAATGAGGGCGGTGCGTATCGTTGCCGCATCCAATGTCTCCAAAAGAGACCTGCAGCAGCGCCTTGTTCAAAAAGGGGAGAGCCCCGAGCAGGCGAAGCAGGCGGTGACATGGCTTGAAGAGCTGAATCTGGTTGATGATGAGGCAACGGCACGGCAGATCGTTTCCCGTTGCATCGCGAAAGGCTATGGAGCGGCAAGGGCGAAGCAGGCCCTTTATGAAAAAAAGATCCCAAAGCAATATTGGGCAACGGCGCTGGAGAATTATCCGTCTCAGCAAGAGTATATCCTGTCGTTTTTGCGTTCCCGTCTGAAAGGGGACACTGATGAAAGGGAAATTCGCCGAGCCACCGATGCTCTGCTTCGTCGGGGACATTCTTACGGTGATATTCGCACGGCGTTGGCTACAATGGCGCCGGATGCGGATGATTTTTCGGAGGAGTAATTATGGCAAATATTGGTTTTATATCTCTCGGCTGTGCGAAAAACCAGGTGGACTGCGAACGAATGATGTATCGTGTCCAGGAGGCAGGTCACACGGTGAAAGAGGACATTGTCGGCAGCGATGTGGTGGTGATCAACACCTGCGGTTTTATTGATTCGGCCAAATCAGAGGCTATCGATTTTATTTTACAGACCGCCGCGCTGAAAGCAGAGGGATTGGTAGGAAAAATTCTGGTGACAGGTTGCCTTTCTCAGCGCTATCAACAGGAGATTTTGAAAGAAATGCCCGAAGTTGACGGCATTTTGGGTACCGGCAGTTATACGGAAATCGTTTCGGCTATTGAGAACGTTTTGAACGGAGATGTGGTGTCGGACTTCGGTTCCATCGATGCGCCGGAACAGGAAACCGGCCGTATTCTGACCACGCCTGAGCATTATGCTTATCTGAAAATCGCTGAGGGCTGTGACAATCGCTGTTCCTACTGCATTATTCCTTACCTGCGTGGAAAATTCCGCAGCCGCAGTATGGATGATGTACTGTATGAAGCCAGAATGCTGGCCGAGTCCGGCGTGAAAGAGATCATCGTTGTTGCACAGGACACCAGCCGTTACGGTACGGATTTGGGCGACGGTAAGCGCCTGCTGCCGAAACTGCTTCATGAACTGTGCGCCATCGAGGGCTTCCACTGGGTGCGACTGCACTATCTTTATCCCGATGAGATCGATCAGGAGTTGATCGAAACCATCGCTTCGGAGCCGAAAATCGTTAAATACCTGGACATTCCCATTCAGCATTGTAATAGCAAAATTCTGGATTTGATGAACCGCCGCGGCAACGGCGAATATTTGAAAGAACTGTTTACCGTACTCCGTGAGAAAATACCAGGATTGGTTTTGCGAACCAGCGTGATCACCGGATTGCCAGGGGAGGGCGAGGAAGAATTTGCGCAGCTGTGCAACTTCCTGCGTGAAATGAAACTGGAACGGGTGGGAGCTTTCCCATTCTCACCGGAGGAGGGCACCCCTGCGGCGCAGATGCAGTTTGTGGATAATGAAATCGCTCAGCAACGGGCGCAGATGGTTGAAACCATTCAGTCTGCAATCATGGATGAGTATAACAGCGCCATGATCGGACGTACCATCGAGGTCCTGGTGGATGGTTACGATGAAGAATACGGGCAATATTACGGCCGTACATACGCTGATTCTCCCGATATTGACGGAAGAGTTTGGATCGCCACCCAGGAAGACATTTCTGAGGGCAGTTTTGTGCAGGTAACTATTGACGGATTGATCGATGGAGATCTGTCCGGTTATATTGTGGAGGATTAACATGACACTGGCAAGTAAGATTACAATGGTTCGGGTCGCATTTATCCCGATTTTTATGGTGTTTATGTACCTCAGCGGTGGCCAAAGCAACCTTTGGATGTGGCTTTCGCTGGCTGTATTCATCGTGGCCAGTTTGACCGATTACGTGGATGGCCAAATCGC
This sequence comes from uncultured Oscillospiraceae bacterium, assembly GCA_964628315.1. Taxonomy (GTDB): domain Bacteria; phylum Bacillota; class Clostridia; order Oscillospirales; family Oscillospiraceae; genus Faecousia. The sequence continues at coordinate 7,880 of CAZVMK010000020.1, read as the reverse complement.
CCGCCGGCGCAATCAGGTCAGTGATTTTGGCAAGTTCCTGGATCCTCTGGCGGATAAATTGCTGGTGATTGCCGCAATGACCATGTTTTGCCAGTGGGGAAAGATGCCTGCCTGGGCGCTGATGCTTGTGCTGGCTCGTGAGTTCGCCGTTACCGGACTGCGGCTGATCGCCGTAGGAAAGGGCAAAGTGATCGCTGCCGGTTGGAGCGGCAAGATCAAGACCGCTTCCACCATGATCGGTCTGTGCATTTGGATGGCATTTCCTCAGATCACCTGGCTTGCGTGGACTGTGATCTGCGTGATCATTGTCACGACCATCTATTCCGGTGTCGAGTATTTCGTTCGAAACTGGAAATGCCTTTGGGACGATTAACAGATCAAACCGCAGGAGAGTTTCTCCTGCGGTTTTGCATTGGTACTGGATTTTTGATATTTGATATGATATAATCTGCGTTGAAAATAAACACAGGAGCGTGGTTGAAAATGAATAACAAGGAAATCGGTGAAATTCGCCGCCGTCAGCGGCGCGACCGGAGCAATATGACCAAAATCTATGGATGCTATGTCAATGATAAAAAGGAGATCATTACGGAATTTGGCCGTAGTACCGGCATGATGTCCGAGAATGAGGCGGAAAAATATTTCGCATTGTTGCGGCGCACACTGGGCGGTACCATGGGCAAAAACCTTTTGGACATTACCTTCCGCACAGCCCAGGTGGCAGACAGCGTGGAGCACAAGCGCCTGATGGCCTTGCGCGGTCGTGGAATTGAAGATGAACAGGCCCGTGAGGATTTTTACCGTCAGGTCGTGGAAAATCTGAGCATGGACAGTGCCTATTTGATCGTTTTGGGAACAGATAGTTATGACGTTCCCTTTAAAAGCAATGACGGCGACACACAGTTGGACAATTCCAATGAGATGTATACCTACGTTCTGTGTGCCATCTGCCCCGTAAAACAGACGAAAGCGGTACTGCATTATGAGCCGGAGAGCAAAGATTTTCAGGACGGCAACATGGTAAATGCGGTTTCTGCGCCGGAATTGGGCTTTCTGTTTCCTGCATTCGATAATCGGGGCACCAATATCTATAATGCTCTCTATTATAATAAGAGCGCAAAGGACAACCACGAAGCATTTGTGACTGCGGTGTTCAATACGCCCGTAGCCAAGCCTGCCCAGGAGCAGAAAGAAAGTTTCGAGGCAATGTTGACCAATTCTCTGGAGGAGGAGTGCGACCTGGATGTTGTTCAGACAGTCCATGACCAGATCTGTCAGCAAATCGCACTGCATAAGGAAAGCAAAGTACCGGAAGCACTGACCATTTCCAAAGAGCAGGTTGAAGAAATGCTTGAAAGTTGTGGGGTTTCCGAGGAGAAATTGGCAAAATTCAGTGTGGATTTCGAGGAAACTTTCGGCATGGATGCAGCCCTGTATCCCAATAATATTATCGACAGTAAAAAAATCGAGATCAAGACACCGGATGTTTCCATAAAAGTGGCGACGGACAGGGGAGATTTGATCCAAACCCGTGTGATCGGCGGTATCAAGTATATTTTGATCCAGGCTGATGAAAATGTAGAAGTCAACGGCGTGAATATCCACATCGGCGAGGATGAAAAAGCCACGGTATAAGCGCACAAATAGAATGAAAATGAGTCTCCGAAATTCAACCGGAGGCTCATTTTTGGGTAGAAAAGTGATTTAGAACAGATAGACAAACAGCAGACACAGCAGGATGATATGTGCAACAAACATCAGGGGAATGCCAATGGCGAAGCGCTTATGCAGGGTCTTGTGGCGCAGCAGATACATTCCCAGCAGGCCACCCAAACTACCGCCGATAGCGCTGACGCCCAAAAGGGTCCTTTCTCGAATGCGCCAGCGATTTTTTTTCGCCTTTCTCTTATCGATGAGCATAAGAAGAAAAGCCAGTGCATTGATTATAACGAGGTAGATCCATAAATATTTCATGAGTAAAAATCCTTTCTGGAGGGGTAATGATGAGAAAATGGTGTGTCATTGTGGTTTTGTGCCTGGGATTGAGCGGCTGTGCGGCCCAGGATGCTTTCGAGACCCTGGGGCGGATAGAACATGAGTCCAATGAGATCCCTGTCATGGGCAATGTTCAGCTCGCCCTGCCGGAATCAGCTGCCAATGAAGTCTTTTCCAATGATGGAAATTCCTACTATGAATGCGATGGATACACACTGACACTGCAAAACTTTTTGTCGGGCAACCTGGAGCAGACGGTGCGCAATCTCAGCGGTTTTGCTTCCGAACGTCTGACCATCATGGAAAGCAAAATCGGCAACTGCAAGCGCTATGAATGGGTATGGACTGCCACAGGAGAAGGGGAGGATGTACTGTGCAGGGCGATGATCCTGGATGACGGGAACTATCACTACTGTCTGACGACTATGGCTGCCGCACAGCAGGCAGGGGCCTTACAGAGCGAGTGGAATCAGGTGTTCGCTTCCTTTGCTCTTAGTTAAAGTATAACACAGAATTTTTCGATTGCAAGAAAAACTTATCTAAGGGGGTGGCGTTGTGTGCAGGAGAAACCAGCTATTGGGGATCGGCCTGCTTGGATTTGGAGTAGGACTTCTGGCGGCACGGCTGTTTGAGTCGGAATTTTTCTGCGGATGTGTGGGCGTGGCCGCACTGGTGATCGGTGTGATGGTGTTGCAGAAAAAATAAGGACATAAACCTGTCCTGTACCGAATATAGTTTATTAGAACCAAAAGGAGTGAATGCCAATGGAATGGAGCAAAAAAACCTATCCTTATCTGAAAACGGTGTGTCGACAGGTTCAAAACGGGGAGCAGACGCAGGAACTTCGACTGCCGGAGGAAATGCCGGATATCGGCCGTGTGCTTTGCGCATGGGGACAATGTATGATCCGCAACAAAGAGTGGCGAGGCGACGGAATTTCGGTTTCGGGTGGGGTCAGCGCCTCTGTGATGTATCTTCCGGCGGACGGCACATCGCCGAAAATCATAGAGGCCTGGATTCCGTTACAGGTCAAGTGGAATTTACCGCAGGCGCGGCACAATGAAATCATCCGTGCCATGTGCCTGCTGCAAAATCTGGATGTTCGAATGCTTTCTGCGCGAAAAATGATGCTGCGTGCAGGGGTGAGCATGCTGGGGGAGATCTACGAGCCCTCTGAAGCGGAAATTTCTGTCCCATCGGAGTTGCCGGAGGATGTACAACTGCTGACAAATGTTTATCCTGCGGTGTTGCCCGTAGAGAGTGGCGAAAAGGAACTGCGTTTTGAAGAAGAACTGCACGTGCCCAATGTGCAGCAGTGGATCAGCTGGCGAATGGAACCGCAAATCACCGAAAAAAACGTGGTCAACGGTCGCATTGTGATCAGGGGCAACGGTCAGCTGAAGTATGTTTACATGGATGGAGAGGGGAATATCCGCAACGGGCAGTTGGAGATGCCCTTTGCCCAGTTCGTTGACTTGAACAGGGAATATGACAGTCAGGTTTCGGTGGATATTATGACGGCGGTTTCGGGCCTGGAAGCGGAAATCACATCTGAGGGTGCCAGGGTGCAGTGCAGTATCAATGCGCAGTATTTGATTTGGGATCGAACGCTTTTGGAAGTGACAGAGGATGCTTACAGCCCTCAGCGCTCGCTGGAAATCGAAGCAGCGACAATACAACTGCCTATGGAGCTGGATGAACGGACGGAAGAAATAATGGCGCAGTGCGAATTTCGGGACGGCGAGATTGCGGATGTGACATTTTATCCCAACTTCCCCAATCAGTTTCGCGAGGGGGAAACGCTAAATGTCGGTTTGTCCGGTACGTTCCAGATCCTTTATCGGGCGCAGGACGGTGAGTTGCAAGCGGAGCAGGAAAGCTGGTCCGAGGAGCGGACGATCTCAGCCGGCACGGGAACGCTGCTCAATACAGCGCTGGAAAATATTGATGTGCAGAAAAACGGCATGAATGTTCGGATGCAGCTGAACTTGCGGACAAGGGCCAATCAGGAAATTCCGATGATAACGGACATAAACATCGGACAAATGCAGCAGCCGGACGAGAAACGGCCGACTTTGGTTTTGCGCCGTATGGATGCGGACAGTTTATGGGAACTGGCGAAAGCGAGCGGCTCAACGGTGGATGCCATTCGAAAAGCCAACGGCCTGACTCAGGAACCGGATCGGGGGCAAATGCTGCTGATCCCCATTCGTTAACAGGACCCCCAGGGAAGTGCTTGACTTCCCTGGGGGTTCCGGTATTGTGATCTTTACGGACCTGTCAGCGTGTTTGGCGTTCTGAAAAATACAAAATTATTGAAAAAATACTGGCTTGTGACCTACGATGCACGGGCGAGAGACTGGCACAAGGAAGCCGGAGCAAGATATACCAGAGAGAACGGCATTGACCCCGATGATTTCTTCATCATTGACGGTGAAAAAATGCTTTACCCAGGTGATAGCTCAAACGGTGCAAGCGGTCACAACATCTACAATTGCCGTTGCTCTATTGCAACGAGGGTAGTAGGATTTCGGAAAGTTTCTGAATTACAGGAAGAAGAAACGGTTGAAAATTCCGATAAAAATGATATAATCGAAGATAAGAAATTCAATTCGGCCGATTTTAGAGTATTTACATCTGGTTCTGATGCAAACGATTTCTTCTATTATGACGATGAAAAGCGTGGATTGCTTGCTCAGAAACGGTCAAAATATGGTCAGTGGATGAAAAGCCTTGATGATGGCACTGGCACAGCTCTTGGCGACTATTGCTCCGATGGCTACGATGACATTAACAAATATTGGCGGAAAGTTGGAGATTGGCAAAACATTAATGCTGATAAAGTAAAACATCAGACCCAACTAATCGACAAGGCTATTTCACATTTGAGCTGAAAGATAATATTACTACATACCGTGGAATAAACATTGATACCATTATCGAGCTGTTCCCTGATGCAGATGAACTCGAAGATGTTATTGGCAAATCGTTCGTTGATAAAGCGTTTATGAGCACATCCCCTGTTAAAAGTGTAGCGGAAAAATTTGCATCGCAAAATGGGCAAGATGGTATCCTTTTGGAATTGCTAATTCCGTCTGGAAGTGGCAGAGGGGCGTACATAAACCAGTTATCGGGTTTTCAAGACGATGAATATGAATTTTTATTGCGTAGAGGCGCACAATTTGAAATTATCGAGGTTGACACAAGTAGCGGAATGACAGTGCTGAAAGGCAGGTGGGTTGATGACTAAATTCGATTTTCCTGTATATGGGATTGAATATACAGAATATTGCTTTTCTATCGTTGATACATATGGGGAAAATGCAAGTATCACAAAATTGCTAGACAGCAATTTTGACCGGCTCGAAAAACCATTTACTGCCTATTGCGACAAGCTAAATGCCGTGCGAGAGTTTTTAGCAAAAAATGGGTTTGAGAGCGAAATAGAATTGCAGGATAAGGTTTTTTTACAAAAAGTAGAGCATAGACCACGGAAAGCGAAAACTCCGATGCTAGAGCGCTGGAAATTAGATTGAAAATAAATAGGAAGCACTGTGCAATCTGCATAGTGCTTTTTCTATGCCCATTTTAGGAGGTTATGCGGCGCCCCACCGGCATGCCTTTTAAGCCTCTTTGAGCCTCATCATTGCAAAAAAGATATTTTTCGCAGTTCGTGTTAGGGATTTGAACCTCTGCGGTTATCACTTATGGAGCTCTCCCACGGGCTAAAAAGTGTCCACCGGACACTTTTTTTAACGCCCTTTCAAGTCCCTGCCCTTAAACATTAAAAAATCCGTTACCCCTTGGGGGTAACGGATTTCTGGTGCAAGAGAGGGGACTCGAACCCCCACGGCGTAACCACACGCACCTCAAACGTGCTTGTCTACCATTCCAACACTCTTGCAAGTCGCTTGAATATTATAGCGGCTAAAACCGGTTTTGTCAACCATTTTTAAATATAAATCCTAAAGTTGCGGTTACGCAATATTGCAACACGGGACATCTGCTGTCGGATGTCCCGTGTTATCAATAGAAATTAAGGTGAAATCTTATTTTGCAGGCTTGAAACTGTCTTTCAAACTGACACTGCGATTGAATACGAGATGTTCAGGGGAAGAATCCTTACTGTCCGGGGTGAAATAGCCCTGACGCATGAACTGGAAAGACTGGCCGGCGATGGCGTTTTTCAGGGAGGATTCAACCTTGCAACCCTGCAACACGGTCAAAGAATTGGGGTTCAGACAAGCCAGGAAATCCTTTCCTGCGGCATCGGGATCGGGATCATCGAACAGGTTATCGTACTGACGGACTTCTGCATCACAACAGGTAGCGGCATCTACCCAATGGATGGTAGCGCCCTTGACTTTGCGGCCGTCAGCGGGGTTGCCGCCCTTGGAGTCGGGGTCATAAGTGGCCAGAACCTCTACGACCTTACCGTTTTCGTCGGTAACATAACCGGTGCAGGTGATGAGGTAAGCACCTTTCAAACGGCACTCGGGGCCGTCGGGGAACAGGCGCTTATACTTGGGAATGGGTTCGGCCAGGAAATCATCGGCTTCGATCCAGAGATTGCGAGAGAAAGTAACCTCACGGTTGCCGGCGGCAGGGTCGTTGGGGTTGTTTTCAACTTCAAAGATCTCACTCTGACCTTCGGGATAGTTGGTGATGGTCAACTTGATGGGATCAAGCACGGCCATAACACGTTCGGCAGTTTCGTTCAGATCTTCACGCAGGCAGTGCTCCAGAAAACCATACTCAATGGTGTTGGGAGATTTTGCCACGCCCACACGATCGCAGAAGTTGCGAATAGAGGCAGGCGTATAGCCACGGCGGCGCAGACCGCACAGGGTAGGCATTCTGGGATCATCCCAACCGGAAACATAACCGTTTTCGACCAGCGCTCTGAGCTTGCGCTTGGAAAGAACGGTGTGGTCAATGCCCAGACGTGCAAATTCGATTTGACGGGGATGGTGGGGGACGGACACATTTTCAACGACCCAGTTATACAGAGGACGATGATTCTCAAATTCCAGGGAGCACAGGCTGTGAGTAATGCCCTCCAGCGCATCCTGGATGGGGTGTGCGAAGTCATACATGGGATAGATGCACCACTTGTCGCCCTGACGGTGATGGTGCATATGGCGAATACGATAGATGACGGGGTCACGCATATTGAAGTTACCGGATGCCAAATCGATTTTGGCACGAAGGGTATACTTGTTATCCTCAAATTCGCCGGCACGCATCCGCGCGAACAGATCCAGGTTTTCCTTAATGGGACGGTCACGATAGGGGGAGGTGGCAGGGGTGGTCAGATCGCCACGGCATTCCTTGGCCTGTTCGGGCGTCAGCTCACAGACATAAGCCAGCCCTTTCTTGATCAGTTCCACGGCATATTCGTAGTCTTTTTCGAAATAATCCGAGCCGTAAAAGAAACGGTCGCCCCAGTCGAAGCCCAGCCAGTGGATGTCTTCCTGAATGGCTTCAACAAACTCCACATCCTCTTTGGTGGGGGTCGTGTCATCCATACGCATGTTACACATACCGCCGAATTTTGCGGCAGTGCCAAAGTCGATGATCAGCGCTTTGCAGTGGCCGATATGGAGATAACCGTTGGGCTCCGGGGGGAAACGGGTGTGGACAACCTGCCCGGCGCACCGGCCGCCCTCGGCCATATCTTCTTCAATAAAAGTGTGGATGAAATTCTTGCTTTCAGTGATTTCAGCCATTTTGATACATCCTCTCTTTGGTAAATTCCAATATGAGGTCATTATAACCGATACGGAGGATTTTTGCAACCAATATTCCGGTTGGTGTGAAAATCAATTTGTCAAATTGCAGTTTGAAAGTATCCGTCATTGCGAACCAGTGACCGATGTCACTGG
>CAZVMK010000019.1:0-20650 GCA_964628315.1 uncultured Oscillospiraceae bacterium | reverse complement strand
CCATTTCATTCCCCGTTTGTCAAGCTCTTTTTTCCTTTTTTCTACATTTATTTTTCAAATCCAATATTCTATTGTATTTCAGCGCTGGTTACGGCGGTCTTCCGGTTTCAACGCCTCGTCACGGAACTTCTTATTTTTCAACCGTTTCCGCAAGATACCAACACTTCCGATTCGTAGATAAGCTACCCCCATACTGCGAATTCGCAGCAGGTGCAGCAGTAGCGCTAACGTCCCTGCCAAAATCCCCCAACCCCCAAAAAGGGAAGCCGCAATTCCGATTGCAAACCGCCACAAACGAACCGCCTGCGCCAAATCTCGATTGGGCAAGACAAATCCGCAAACCCCTGCAATACTTACCACCACCAGTACCACCGGCGAAATGAGTCCGGCTTCTACAGCAGCTGTTCCTACCACAATACCCCCGATGGTCGAAACTGCCTGCCCCACAGCTTGAGGCAAATGTATCCCCGACTCCTGAAGCAACTCGTAAGCGATCAGAAGTGCCAGCGCCTCTGTGTAGGGATGAAAGGGTACCTGTGCCCTGCTTTCCAAAATAATACGCAATAATTTTTCCGGAATCCAATTCTGGTGATATGTGACAGCCGCAATATAAATCGCCGGCAGCAGCAGGCTCACCAGCAGTGCCCCATAGCGCAGGATACGGATGCAGGAGGCCGAAAGGAAATCTCGGCTCCGGTCTTCCGAACTGGACATCAGAAAGCCCAGATCCACCGGTGCAAGATACGCCAGCGGCAATCCATCCACCAATAGTCCCACTCTTCCATCCAGAATTCCCTGGCAAAACCGATCCGTACGCTCGGTATACTGCATCAGCGGAAATGCAGTCGCACGGGAGCCGGTCACATATTCCTCCACCGCCGACGGAGACAGCATCCCGTCAATATCGATCTGCGACAGCCGCTGCTGCATTTTACTGACCAGGATTGGATTGGTCAGCCCCTCCAAATATACCACCGCCACATTGGTCAAACTGCGGCGCCCCACTTTCATTTCCAGAAATCGAAGATCGGGGCTACGTAAATGTCTGCGTATCAGCGATGTATTGGAGCGGATCGTTTCCACGAATGCATCTTTCGGCCCTTTGACGGTATTTTCCACCTGCGGCGGAGAAATCCCTCTTTTTTCGCCGGTTTTGACCTCGTATGCAACGGCCCCCACCCCAGAGAACAGGACCACGCAGAAACCGTTTACCAATTTTAAGGCCACGGTGTCCAAATCCATGCAGGGATCTGCCACGGAATTATACACCCTTCCATGGAGTGCGTGGTCGTACAGCTGCTTCATAGACGTGGCGCTCAGCTGTTCTGCCAGTGGTTTAAAAATATACTCCGAAGCATCTGCACCGGAGATCAAGCCGTCGATGGCATAGGCATATAGTTCAAAATCACCGCAGTAAATCCTTCTGACGATGAAATCAGAAGTATCGCCGAAAATACTGCGGATATTTTCATCGGTCAGCGGGCCGCTGTATTGGGGTCTTTCCATGCAACTCACCTCTTGACTAGTGTGCCGCAAAAAAGTGTCTTTATCCAAAAGAAACCAGATGAAAAAATCATCTGGTTTCTTTTAATTCCCACAATTTGATTTGATCGGCCTTTTCGTAAAGGCGCAAATAGCTGTCATAACGGGTCGGTTCGATCTTTCCGTCCTCCAAAGCGCGCCGCACTGCGCAACCAGGCTCCTTTCGATGGGAGCAATCACGGAATTGGCAGCATCCGATAAAGGGGCTGAAATCGGGGAACGAAAACTGAAGATCCTCTTTCAAAATGACTTCCATCCGGTCGGTGTCAAAAGAGGAAAATCCTGGCGTATCCGCAACGAAAATATCGTCATCCAACTGATAGATCTCCACATGGCGGGTTGTATGACGTCCACGCCCCAATTTTTGGGACACCTCTCCCGTAGCCAATGTCAGCTGCGGTGAAAGTCTATTCAGGATACTGCTTTTTCCAACGCCGGAGTTTCCTGTAAAGGCAGCGATTTTTCCACGCAACAAAGCACGTAGCTGTTCCACGCCTTCCCCTGTTTCGGCACTGGTCTGAATAACGGTAAATCCGGCGTTTCGGTAAATACGAGTCAACTCTTCACCCGTATCCAAATCGCATTTGTTCACGCAAATGCAAACTTCCACTCCCTGGTCACCGGCAATGGCCGCCACGCGGTCGATCAAGAACGGTTCCGTGACCGGATTGACGTTGGCAGCGAAGATCACCAAAATATCCACATTGGCAACCGCAGGCCGCACAAAGCAGTTTTTTCTGGGCAAGATTTTTTCCACCATGCCTTTTCCGTGTTCCTGCGTGATCTCCACTATATCACCGGTCAACGGAGCATCTGCATCCCGTCGCAGATGTCCGCGACCGCGGCAAGTGATAAGGCCGCAATCCGTCTGCACATCGTAAAATCCGCTCAAGGAGCGAAGAATGCGGCCTGTTTTTCTGTTATTTGTCTGCATTTGCATCAAAATCCACCATTAAAGTCTGATATAAGACTCCGTCAATATATAGTTGGCAAGTCTGTTGTCCTTTGCCGTATAATTCGAAAGTGTAAAAAACCGTGCCGGCATCGATTTTCTTTTCCGTAACGGACGGGCGGCCATCCAGCAAAATGGTCAGATAAAACGCTTCCGTCCGAAAAGGCAATTCAAAGGTACAGCTTTTGGCAGTTGCACCGGCGGCGCAGATCACCAGAAGTTCCTCCGTCAAACCGACTTCTTCTCCTGGCTTGATACTCTGGCCGATGACGGTCCCTGCCGGAAGCATTGCTTCCTCTTCTACCCATCGGACATTACGGAACCCCTGAGCCTGCAAGATCTGTTCCGCCTGTCGGCGGTTCATATTCACAAGATTTTCCATTTTGGCTTTCGTAATCTGTGTCGGAACGATGACTGTATCTGTCTGTGTGGGCTGCGTTTTGTCAGCTACACCATCTATTGTCCCCGTTGAAGTTGTCCCCATTGTACTTTCATCGGGAGTCACCCCAGCCTGCTGTTGCCCAGCAGTCGTTCCGGAGTCGCCCACAGAGAAATAATCCTCCTCCGTCAGCAATATCATAAAGATGATGATGGCCACAATGGCGGCAACAGTACAGAAAATGATTGCCAAGGTGGTGGTCTTATCTTTTTGCGGACGGTCACTTTCAAAGGGATCGTCGGACTTTGTCTCCGGTTGTGCGGTCTTTTCCCACGTAGCTTCCTGTCGAATCGGCTTAATGACTTTTGTCTGGCCGTCATCGCCCTCCCCATTTGGCTGGACCGGATGGACCTGCAAATTGGGACGGCGCTGAGGGATCACCGGAAGCTCCACCGTTTGGAATTTGATCGCCGGATTTTTCCGAAAAGCGTCCAGGTCCTCCAGCATGGCCGTGGCGCTGATGTAACGATCCTGCAGATCGTGGGCCATCGCCTTCATTATGATTTGTTCCAATCCCTTGTGGATCATGGGATTGATCGTAGACGGCCGAGGTGCGCCGCCGTTGATATGCTGGATGGCCACCGCCACGGGAGACTCCCCATCATAGGGCGTTCTGCCCGTGATCATTTCATACATCACCACGCCCAGGGAGTACAGGTCGGAACGGTTATCGACCCGTCCGCCCCTGGCTTGCTCGGGAGATATGTAATGCACAGAGCCCAAGGCTTCTTTGGTCATGGTGTTGTTATTTTCCATCATACGGGCAATTCCGAAATCGGCCACTTTCACGGAGCCGTTTTTCAGGACCATCACATTATGTGGCTTAATATCCCGATGAACCAGGCCACGGCTGTGGGCGTGTTCCAGCGCACGCGCAATATGGGTCGCAAAATGGACGGTTTCCCGCCAGTTGAGCACGCCCTTTTTTTCCATATACTGCTTGAGGGTAATGCCGTCGATCAGCTCCATCACGATATAGTCCTGATCTTCCGTGCTGGACACATCATATACCGAAACGATGTTCGGATGGCTCAGCATGGCAACTGCCTGGCTTTCGGCATGAAAGCGGCGGCAAAAATCCTCATCTTCCAGATTTTCATCTTTTAATATTTTCACTGCTACCAGGCGATTGAGCCGATGGCAGCGTGCTTTATAGACGACGGCCATGCCGCCCGAGCCGATGATTTCCAAAATCTCGTAGCGGTTATCCAGCATTCGTCCGATGTACCTATCCATAAAAGCCCTCCTTCCCGCTCGCTTACGCCTGGAGCAAAAGGCAGGTCACATTATCCGGTGCGCCCCGATTGATGGCGATTTCCAGCAACCGCTGGCAGCAATCCTCCCTTTGCGCACCGTGAACCACTTCAAAGAGGATTTCCTGTTCGTCTACCAGATTGGTCAAGCCGTCGCTACACATCAGAACGCATTCCTCCTGCGCCAATTCCAGATGGAACAGGTCGCATTCTACGGAAGGATCTGTGCCGATGGCACGGGTGATGAGGTTCTTCCCAGGGTAGAGCTTGGCTTCCTCCGCTGTCAGCTCCCCACGGTCGATCATCATCTGCACAATGGAGTGATCCTGAGTCACCGCCCGAATTCCCTCAGCGGATACATGATAAGCCCGACTGTCGCCGACATTTACCACAGTGATCCGTTTGTCCTCTGCAAGGACTGCCACCAATGTGGTGCCCATTCCTGCAAAATCCACGAACTGGCCTGCCTGATCGTAAACCGCAAAATTCACCAGTTTAACGGCACAGCGCAACATATTATCCACATCTTCCTGCTGCATTCCACTGCGCCAGGTCGTACGGATCTCCTGAACAAACACTTCCACCGCCAACGCACTGGCTACATTGCCCGACCGTGCACCGCCCATACCATCGCAAACCACTGCCAGTATGCAGCAGTCATCCAGCTGTTCGATCATATAGGCATCCTGATTTTGCGGACGAACACATCCCTGATGGGTTATCCCCCAACTATGCATCAACGATCACTCCCCTTTCAAGTATTGCTTTGGCTCTGTCGGGACTCTTTCCTGCGCAATTGGCCGCAGGAGGCATCGATATCACCGCCCAAAGTGCGGCGAACGGTGGCTGTAACGCCCCCTTCTTCCAATATCTGCTGAAAGCGTGCAACAGCTTTTTTGCTGCTGGGCTTCAGCGGACTTTCTTCCACATGATTGAGCGGTATCAGATTAAAGTGGGCCGGAAGCCCTTTCAATCGGCGAAGAAGTTCTTTGGCATCTTCCTCTCGATCGTTTACCCCATCGATCATGGCATATTCAAAAGAAATGCGCCGTGAAGTGGCGGCATAGTAGCGTCTGCAGGCGCCGATCAGTTCCTCCGACGGATATGCTTTGTTCACAGGCATAATGCGGTCACGAATGGTATCATTGGGTGCGTGCAACGATACCGACAAGGTCAGCTGAAGCTTCCGCTGGGCCAGTTCGTCGATTTTCGGAACAAGGCCGCAGGTCGACAGGCTGATATGCCGCATGGAAATATTCATTCCATCCTCGCTGTTGACCAATTCCAGGAACCGCATGACGTTCTCAAAATTATCCAGAGGCTCACCAATGCCCATCAAAACAATATGGGAAATGGGCAAACCGGAATCGATTTGTGTGAACAGGACCTCATCAAGCATTTCGTAGGGCTCCAGTTTTCGAACCAGACCGCCGATGGTGGAAGCACAAAACGCGCATCCCATGCGGCACCCCACCTCCGTGGAAATGCACACTGTGTTGCCATAGTGGTAGCGCATGAGCACGGTTTCCACACAGTTACCATCGGACAGGCGCCACAAATACTTGATCGTTCCATCCAGCTTGGACTGTTGCTTGCGCACCACCTGAGGAGCAAACAGAGGGCTTGCCTGTTGCAGTTGCGTGCGCAGACTCTGAGGAATATTCGTCATTTCGTCATAGCCTCGCACGCCCTTGTGCAACCACTGATAGACCTGCTTTGCCCGAAAAGAGGGCAAACCCATTTCCTTAAAAGAAGCGGTCATTTCAGTCAACGTCATGGATTTTAAGTGCATATTTTCCTCCGCAATCTTGCAATGAAGAAGCCATCCGTATCATATTCTCCCGATACCAGCGCCAGCATTCCCGTTTCGTTCTGTGCAAAGGTCTCAGGAAGCGGCAGCGGTTCCAAGTAAAAATCTGCATGGTCTTTCAAAAATTTCTCCACCACGCCCTCATTTTCCTCGTACACCAGGGTGCAGGTGGAATAGATCAGCACGCCGCCGTGTCGCACGTACCGTGCCTGATTTTCCAGAATTTTCAACTGCAAATCAGGCAAATCTTTCATCGATTCAATATCTTTATAACGGATATCCGGTTTTTTGCGGATAATTCCGTATCCAGAGCAGGGCACGTCGCAAACCACTGCATCCATCTTATTCTCCCACTGGGGGACGAACTCGGTCGCATCCTGCCGAAGAGTAGTAATGTCGGAAAGGCCCAGCCGCTGGGCACCGGCGGCGATCAAAGCCGTTTTATGGTCGTAAACATCGCAGGAAGTGATTTTTGCCTTACCGCCCGTCGCAATGGCCGCCGCAAAGCTCTTTCCTCCTGGTGCCGCGCAACAGTCCAGCACTTCAATTTCCTGCTTCGGCAACTGAGCACAAAGAACACTCAGCTTCGCCGCACAGTCCTGAACGTAAAACATTCCGTTTTTGAAAGAAGAAAGATTTTCCAGATTTCCCGTTCCAGTAAGTACGAGGCAGTCTTCCATCCAGCGATGTTCACGGACACCGACCCCCTCCGCTTCCAGCTGTCGGGACAGTTCCTGTTTGCTGATTTTCAAGGTATTGACCTGCACCACCGTATCCGGCACTTCGTTATTGGCCCGAAGCATGGCTTCGATACGTGTTTTCCCCACATAGGGTTTCAGCAGATCGATCAACGCCTGGGGATGGCTGTATTTTTCCTGCCAGCCCGTAGGCTGAATGATGGTATCCTTTTGACGAATGGCATTTCTCAGCACGCCATTGACAAGCCCTGGGGCAAAACGCTGTTTGGGGCAATATTTTTTTGCCAGGGCTACAGACTCATTTACCGCCGCAGACTCCGGCACCCGATCCATTTCATAGATTTGGTAAAGTCCCAGATGCAAAATATCCCGAACGACGGGATGGAGGCTTTTCACCTTTCCCGTCAGCAACTGTTGCAAATAAAAATCCAGCTTATATCGATTTTGCAGAACGCCATAGCACAGCCGTGTGGCCAGAGCGGCATCACGCTTGTCCAGCCGGTCACGGTAAATATCGTTTTTCAGCAGGGCGTTGGACCAGCCGCCCTCCTGACGACTGCCGATGAGCACATTTAACGCAGTTTCTCTGGCGCCCATGTTCAAACCTCCAGAGGATGACCGCGGAAATAATCCGGTGCCGCCATTCGTTTGCCGCCCTCCGCCTGCAAAACTCGGATCTCCACGGCGCCCTGACCGCAGGCAACCAGTAATCCCGTTTTGGTCAATGCCAAAATCTCGCCTGGTCTGCCCGTTCCCTCTGCCACAACGGTTTCATGGATCTTGAAGAATGTCCCTGCGATGGTCGCCGTAGCAGTCGGCCAGGGATTCAGGCCACGCACATGGTCGTGGACCTGTTGGGCAGACTTCTCCCATTGGATCGGACACATGGTCTTGTTCAGCATCGGGGCAAACGTGGCCTTGGCATGATCCTGAGGGACCGCTTCGACCGTTCCCTTTTCCACTTTGGTCAGTGTTTCGCTGAGCAGCTCCGCGCCCAGCACCGCCAGCCGCTCCAGCAGCTGACCGGCGGTCTCATTTTCGCCGATGGCCGTCTTGGCAACGCCGATGACATCTCCCTCATCCACGCCCAGCGACATAAACTGAGCTGAAACACCGGTCTCCTTCAAACCATCCAGCACTGCCCACTGATAAGGCGCAGAACCCCGATATTGAGGCAGTATACTTGCATGGATGTTGATACAACCACCCTTGGGAATATCCAGCACTTTCTGGGGTAGGATACGACCATAAGCCACCACCGCTACCACATCCGGCCGCAACATTTTCAACTGTTCTACTGCCGCTTCATCTTTGAACGTCTCCGGCTGAAAAACGGGGATTTCTTTCGCCGTAGCCAATTCTTTCACGGGAGAGCAGACCATTTTCATGCCACGTCCTTTGGGACGGTCAGGTTGGGTATAAACCCCCACCACTTCAAAGCCATCGTCAAGTATTTTATTCAGGCAGGTGGCCGCAATGTCCGGCGTACCCATAAAAACAACACGCATTGATCTTCCCCCTCGTTTTATTTTAATCCATCATCAATTCTTTTTCTGTCAAAAAACGTTCCATCACCTGAGTATAGAGAATTCCGTCCAGATGATCGATCTCGTGGCAGAAGCAGCGAGCAACGATTTCTTCGCCCTCCACTTCGAAGAGATTGCCGTTTCTGTCCTGCGCCCGTACTTTTGCCCAGTAGGGGCGCTTCACCAGGCCGTATTTTCCAGGAACGCTGAGGCACCCCTCTGCCCCTTCCTGTTCACCGTCAGTTTCCAGCAGTTCGGGGTTGACCAGTTCCAGAATTTCATCGCCCACGTCCACCACGACTATGCGGCGCAAAATGCCCACCTGCGGTGCCGCAAGACCAACGCCGTTAGAATCGATCAGGGTCTCTTTCATATCGTCAAGAAGTTTGTGGAGTTTTCCGTCGAATTCGGTCACCGGTCTGCACACCTTGTGCAGTGCAGGGTCCTTATCTGTCAAAATTTTTCGTAATCCCATATCTTTCTCTCCTTATCCGTCATATCCGTTTACATCGATAAAGGCCGAAACCCCTCGATTGGCACCGTCTTTCCCGAACTGTCGCAACAGATGCGCCAACAGCAGGCGCAGAGGCCGTGTCATGTGGCAGCGCAGGGTCAGGCGATAGCGAAAATTATAATTGATTTTCGGCACAGGACAGGGCGCCGGCCCCAGCACTGTGCATTGTTCCGTTTTATAATCCGGCAAAGCCACGCAGGCAAGCAAACTATCCCGAAATTTTGCGGCGCCGCGCAGCACATGGTTTTCTTCCTGGCCGACAAACAGCACCTCTGTCACATCCGCAAAGGGCGGATTGTTCAGCATTTTCCGCAGTCCGATCTCCAGCTCATAAAAGCCGTCATAATCCTGTCTGGCCGCCAAATTCAGCACCGGATGTTCCGGCACCAGGGTTTGAATAACGGCCTCTCCGCTGTCCGCTCCACGGCCTGCCCGTCCAACCACCTGCGTGAGCATATTGAATGTTGTTTCCGCCGCCCGATAGGAACCGGAATACAGACTCAGATCACCGTCCAACACGCCGACCAGTGTTACATTCGGCAGGTTCAGCCCCTTGGCCACCATCTGTGTGCCCAGCAGGACTGGAATCTGATCCTGCTGAAATTTTCGCAAAATCTCTTCGTGGGTATTGGATGCCGTTACCGTATCGGCATCCATTCTGACCACCTGCATATCTGGGAACAGCTCCAACAGTTCCTGCTGGACCTTTTGGGTGCCCGTGCCGATGGGCTTCAGGCGGCCGCCGCAACCGCATCTTCCCGAAGCGCTCTGGGAATAGCCGCAATAGTGACACATCAATCGCTCATTGGCGCTATGATATGTAAGTCTTGCGTTGCATCGAGGGCACTCCGGTGCCTGCCCGCAGTCCACGCAGACAAGGGCTCGGCTATTGCCTCTGCGGTTCAAAAACAAGATCGTCTGCTTCTCCGCTCTGTGTGCGTCAAGCATCGCTTCCCGTAGGTCCAGGCTGAAGCTTGTCCCGTTTCCTTCTTTCAGTTCCTTGCGCATATCCACCAGTTTGACGGTGGGAAGTTTTTGTCCGTTATAGCGATTTTTCAGCTGATAAAGCTCATAATATCCCTGTTTTGCCAGGTACATCGTCTCAATACTGGGCGTCGCAGAGCCCAGCAATACCAGTGCTTTTTCCTTTATGCCACGCCACTGTGCCACTTCCTTGGCCGAATAACGGGGACTGTTTTCGGACTTATAAGAGTGTTCCTGCTCCTCATCGAGAATAATCAGCGCCAGGTCGGCGCAAGGTGCAAAGATCGCCGATCGGGTTCCGACGATCACACGAGCCTCCCCCTGTCGAATACGCTTCCATTGGTCATAGCGTTCCGCCACGGTCAGACTGCTATGAAGCACCGCCACGGTCTCCCCGAAATATCCGGCCAGCAGGCTCAGGAGCTGAGGGGTCAATCCGATTTCCGGCACCAGAAGAAGCGCCGTTTTCCCCTGTTCCAGTGTATATTGAATGAGCTTGAGATAAACCGAAGTTTTTCCTGAACCGGTGACACCATAAAGCAGAGCACAGCCAGGATCCGGACGTTGCATCTGCCGTGTCAGGCCATCATAGGCAAGCTGCTGCTCCCCATTCAAAGTCAGCGGTCCTTCCACTTTCGCCGGCTGGATTTCACGGCAACGAAGCACCGAACGCTGGGATAACGTCACGTACCCCAAATCCGCCAACCGCCGAACGGTGGAAGCCGTGGCACCGGTATAATAGCACAGTTCCTTCACGGACACGGTACCCAGCGTGCAAAGCAATTCCAGCACAGAGCGCTGTAATGTTGCACTTTTGGGACGGTGGGATGCAAATTCCGTGGCTTCCTCTACAGATGCGGCAAGGGTGGCAATTTGTTCCGTCTTATCACCGATCCTGTGCAGGAAGTCCCTTTGCGACGTGATCCATTTTTTTCGGAGCAGGTAGCTGATCGCGCCCTCCAGACGTTGCGTATCCGGCAAAGTCTTACGCAGGCTTTCTTCATCCGCCTCGCCCCCCAGATCCTCCAGGAAGACGAGCAGTGCCTGGGCATCGGCCTGACGGAGTCTCTTCTGCTTCCAGCTCCGATCTTCCGTCAGCGCTACTGTGTTTTTCGATTTGAAATTCATGCCCGTGGGCAACATTGCCCGCAGGGCCTCATAAATCGTGCAAAAATAACGCTCCCGCATAAACGCCGCAAGACGCAGCATCTGCTGCGTCAGAACAGGCTCTTCATCCAGGAGTAGGTCTATGGATTTTAAGTTTTGCGCATCCTCCGGCTCTACAGAAAGCACAACGCCCTCCGTCCGGCGGTTGCCCCGACCGAAAGGCACCTGCACACGCATCCCCGCCTGCAGGTGCATTCCCTCGGGAATGCGATAGGAATAGGGCTTGTCAATGGCAAACGTAGCCGCAGCAACGGCGATCTTTGCAATCATGACAACCCCTCCTTTTCCTTATCAGCGCATATACTCTTCTTTCAGTGTTGCGGTCAGCTTGCCCTCTGCAACTTCCCAAACCGCCATGGTAACAGGCTTTTCGGGCAATTCCTCTTCCAGCATTTCTGCTTCCTCTGCCAGGTTTCGTGCTCTCTGTGCGACCACGTTTACCAGCAAATAACGGCTACCCACATTTTTCAGCATATCAGCTACGGGGGGATACAACATATACAATTTCCTCCAAAAATATTATTTATTCATTTCTTCACGGATAATATGTAGCACTTTTTCTACACTATCCTCCAAAACGTCGTTGACCACGACGTAATCATACTTTTCCATCTGGGTGCTTTCCCAGGCAGCACGTTCCTTGCGCAGTTTCATCTGCTCTTCGGAAGTGTCGTTGCGGCCGCGAAGCCGCTGTTCCAGCACCTCCAGCGATGGCGGTGCAATATAGATGAGCGTTGCTTCGGGGAAAATATCCCGCACACGCAATGCGCCAACCGGCTCAATGTCCAGCAGCATGGCGCCGGTTTTTGTTTTATTAATGATCTCGGATTTCAAGGTGCCGTAATAGTTTCCCATGTGGTAATCATGCTCCACGAAGGCGCCCTGCTTTATCATCTGCCGAAATGCGTCTTCCGTCACGAAAAAATACTGCACACCGTTCACTTCGCCTGGTCTGGGAGGACGGCTGGTGGCAGAGACAGAGAACTGCAACTCCGGCATTTGGACCATGACCCGTTTCAAAATCGTGCTTTTTCCCACGCCGGAGGCACCGGATATGACAAAAAGATGACCTTTCACTGTTCTACCTCCTCATCCTGCTCCTGCTTTTCTTCCCATCGGGCGGAGATCGCTTCGGGCGAAACAGCAGAAAGGATCACGTGATCTGTGTCCATCAAAACAACTGCCTTGGTTTTGCGGCCGAAAGATGCATCTATCAGCATTGCACGATCCCTTGCATCCTGGATCATACGCTTGATGGGCGCGGAATCCGGCGCCACCACAGCCAGTACCCGTGAAGCGGATACCATGCTGCCAAAACCGATGTTTATGAGTTTCATTGCCTACCTCTTACTCGATATTCTGGGTCTGCTCCCGAATTTTCTCCAACTCTGCCTTGATCTCCACGACAATGCGAGCCAGCCGCACGTCCGTACATTTCGAACCGATGGTGTTGGCCTCCCGATTCATTTCCTGCAACAGGAAATCCAGCTTGCGGCCAACGGCGCCGCCGGTCGTAAGCATGGTATTCATCTGCTGTAAATGGCTACGCAAGCGGACCGTCTCTTCATCCACTGCCACTTTATCCGCAAAAATGGCGGCTTCCGTCAAAATTCGGCTTTCATCGATGGATGTGGAAGCCAGAACTTCTTTTAGCTTATTTTCCAGTCGCTGGCGATAGTCTGCCACGGTCTGGCCGTTTCCGGCTTCCACCTGTGCCACCAACCCTTCAATGGTTTCACCGCGACTGCGCAGATCGTTTTCCAGAGCCTTGCCCTCGGTGGTGCGCATGGCATCGAAACTCTCCAACGCCTGTCGGACCACGCTCATCAGGTCGGCCAGCAATGCATCTTCGTCCACTTCCGGCTTTTCAACGGAGAACACCTCCGGCATTCTCGACAACAGCGACACGCTGATGTCATCCACCACCGGATAGTCCGCAGCCATCTGCTTCATGGCTGCCAGGTAACCTTCCACAACGGCTGTATTCAATGTAACGGTAGCTTCCACGCCGTTTTCGGAATGGACGGAAACAAACACATCAACTTTGCCGCGGGAGATCGCATTTTTTACCGCCTGCTTTACCGCATCCTCGCCAAAGGAAAGCATTCTGGGCAGCTTCACGCTACAATCTAAGTATCGATTATTGACGGAACGCAGCTCTACTGTAAACTGCCGTCCATTGACGGTCTCTACGGCGCGACCATAGCCGGTCATGCTTTTTATCAATTCCATTATCCCCTTTTTCTCTCATTTTCAGCAGACATTCATCCTGCCAATTCTGTAATGGTATAAGTCATCTTTTTGTCCAGATAGCGGTTTATCAGGCGAAGAGGGACCATTCCCAGTGCAAAGCCGATCAGGCTCACCAGGATCCCCCGTCCCCACAGGTTCTCACCCAAAATGTAACCTGCAAGAAACAGCACCAGCGGAAGAAGATACAGCACCGCAGCCGCTTTCAGCACCGGCGAAGAGCCCGACCGGATCTTGACCGTTTCTCCGACTTTGGCATTGATGGGATTTTCAGCCTTTAAAACCACGGTCTCCCGTGCCGCACCGCAACCGGAACATTGATGACAGTCGCCGGAGCAGGCGCTCTCTCTGATGCGGACAACTTCCGCCATGCCATTCGGAAGGACACGGCATACACGAACTATCTGTTCCATCTATGCCTCCGCCACCTCGCCGGCAGGGACGATTTGAGCATTGGCCAATCTCATGTCCACACGCAGATATTCATAGCCCTTTACCGTGTAAACGGCATCGGACATCATACCATCGGCAGTCAGATCGGTGCAGTCAACCAGGATCCGCAGGCGGCTCTCATCCAATTCTTCCAAAACACTCTCGGGACCCCAAATCGTGATCTTCTGCTTGCCGCTGATATTCACTTTCAGGTCACTGGGTACATTTTGCAGCTTGAAACAGCTTTCATCCAGCGTGAACGTTTTCAGTGCCATATCGGGAATGGCGATCTGGATCTCAATTTTTTCTTTGCAAGTGACACCGCTGGGCAGAGGCAACACCAACGTGGTGGTCGCAGTCTGCTTAAAGTCGCTCATCTTGATCGTGAACGTATACTGGTCATTTTTGAATTGCTCATCCAGCGAATTGAGTGCATCGTCACTGCCGATGAGGGTCACTTTCCCGACGGGCGTCAGGGTAACGTCTTCTTCCCTCAGGCCACTGTCGGTCATATCCAGTACGTAGTTGAGATCTATCTTTTTGACCTTGTAGATCTCCAACGCCGCAGTTACCGTTTCCAAATTCAATGTCACATACTGGTCATTCACCACAGGACGGGAGCTCCCGTCACACAGGACCACATCATAGTCGCTCTTAAAGCCCACGTTGCGATTGGAAATATCGATGGTGATGCGCGCGTACTCGATCTTGTCGATGGTATCTTTTGGGCCCGTGACCGTCACCGTGGTATGGTCCATGCGGATGTTTTCCTTGTCCGCTTCGTAGCCATCCGAGACCTTGCCGCTGTAAAGGGGCTTGATCTCCACCGTTTTTGTTGCCTGCTCCGCAACGATCACCGTGATATACTGGTTTTCCTGTTCCAGTACCTCGGCTGTGGCCGATTGAAAGGACACCGTCCATGGCAACTGATACTCACCAGGCTCCGTGATGGTGGAAAGGTCGGCCGTCACTGTAATATTGGAGCTGCTGAGCTTGTTCAAATCGGAGCGGTTGCCGCTCAGTTTCAATTCGTCCAGCTTCAGATTTTTGGTGTCGGAAACGATGAGCAGGTCCTTGCTGTTGAGGTACTCCATTCCTTTCAGTTCCACGGAAATGTTATAAAAAGTAGCTTCCGATTCGGGGCTGATGACCGTGACCACGTAAAGCCACAGGCCAAAGGAGATGATAAAGGAAAGGATCAGGGTAAAAATCTTGTTTTTCATTTTTTCAGCCCCTCCTTTCCGTCTTTACGAAGTTTCTGGCGCAAACGAACAGCAAATTTCTCCTGCTGATCCTGCTCCTGAGGCATGAGCTCCGCATGGAGCAGCCGCTCCAGCATTTGAGGTGCCAGATGGCGCTTGAGCATACCGCCCACGGCCACGGAAATGGTTCCCGTTTCCTCGGAAACGATGACCACCACCGCATCGGACACCTCACTGATGCCAACACCGGCACGATGGCGAGTGCCCAAATCGGCACTCAGGCGTTTGCTTTCGGACAGGGGGAGCACACAACCGGCGGCGGCCACACGGCCGTCACGGATCATCACAGCACCATCGTGCAACGATGCTTTAACGAAGAAAAGGTTACGCAGCAATTGCTCCGATACCTGCGCATCAACGGCGGTGCCCGTTTTGCAATATTCTTCAAGGTCATTGTCCCGCGTAAACACGATCAATGCGCCCATGCGGTCCTTGCTCAGCTGCTCGCAGGCCAGCACCGTCTGGGTGATGACCGCATCATAAGCCTGCTCATGTCCCCCATCCACACCAAACAACTTTCCGATCTTCACGTTGCCCACGTGATCCAGGATACGTCGAAGTTCCGGTTGGAAAAGGATCACCAGTGCGATCAAGCCCACCGAGAGCATCTGATCCAGCAGGAAGTGGAACATGTGGATGTTGAAAAGATCCGTCAGCCAGTATACAACAAAGCCGAAGACAATGGCCCGCATGATTTTCATAACGCCGGCGGAACGCAGCAGTGGGAGTAGCCGATATATCAAGTAGGCCACCAGAATGATGTCCAAATAATCCGACCAACTCATGTTGGACAGTTCATGGACCAAAGTATTATAAAAATCCATACAAAACCCACCGCCTTTGTCTTCCGTTTTGATGTCAAAAGAAACAGAGCCTATATACACCCTATTATTTTATCCATTATAACGGATTTCGCTGACAATGGCAATAGAAAATAGAAAAATATTTTGCATAATTTTATCTCAAACCGGCAGCGATTTTTAGGAAAGCTGTTGTCTGTGCAGGGACAGCATCATGTCCAAAGCTCAGTCGAACCGTTCCCGTTTCCAATGTTCCGGCTGATCGATGAGCCAGCGGTGCGCAGTGCAGTCCCGCTCGGACTGCGATTCCCCGTTGCCCCAGGTATTGCGCCGCATCTTCGCAGTCCATATTAGGCAGGAAAGAGAGGGTTCCGGCCTGATGTGCTCCGTGGAATACCCGAAAACCCAATTTTTCCAGTCCACGGACACAGTCCATGACCTGTTGTTGCTCCCTGCGCCGAATGGTGTCCACCCCCACACGGCTCACATACCGCATTGCGGCATCCAGCCCTGCAATCCCAGGGACATTCAGTGTTCCCGCCTCTACCCGATCAGGCAGAAAATCCGGCATTTCCTGTTGTAAGGAAGCGCTACCCGTTCCGCCCGACAGCAACGGGGACGGCAAGCGGCCGCACAGCAGCAGTCCCGTTCCCTGTGGCCCCAGCAGGCCCTTATGCCCTGGCATGGCCACAAAGTCTGCGCCCCATTCCCGAAAGTTGATCTCTACCGTCCCAGCAGACTGGGCGGCATCCACTGCAAAAGGAACATGATAAGCTCTGCAAAGGGCCGCCATTTCTTCTACCGGAAGAATATAGCCGAACACGTTGGATGTATGGGTGAAAATCGCCGCATCTACTCCCTCTTTCAATCCGTCCTCAAATTCATTCAGCGTGTCTTCCCAATCAAAAAGTCGCCGTCCGGCGATCACCGGTTCCGCTCCCAGTGCGTGCAACGGACGTGTGACTGCATTGTGTTCAAATCCGCTGATCAGCACCCGTGATTCTGGCCTGACCAGGGTGTGAATGGCAATATTCAGGCCATGGGTACAATTCGAGGTAAAGGCCACCTGCTCCGGTGCGCAATGAAACAGCTTTGCCGCTGTCTCCCGACATGCATATACCGCCTGCGCCGCCGCCATTGCCGCTTCATAGCCCCCACGCCCGGGGTTTGCACAGCGCTCCATTGCGCGAACCATCGCCTGACGGACAACAGGGGGCTTTCGAAAGGAGGTGGCACCGTTATCCAGATAGATCATGGCACCACCCTCTCCCCACTTTCCGCATTGTATATGGTTTGAAATTCAATTTTTGCCCTCGTCAGCAATTCGATAGCCTTTTGTCGCTGATCGGAGCGCACACGCAGGCAATAACCGCATCCCCGTTTCTCCATTCGGCGGGGCGTGCGTTGCAACCCTGCCATCACACCGCCCTGACGTAACACGCTTTGACCGCGCTGAGCCGGTGTAATGGAACGAAATGTAAAACAATCCATGCTCATACGACAAAACCTCCCGAGCCAATCTATGCTCAGGAGGTGGTTTATGTGCTTTTTTCCGTCTTTTTGTCGATGGCCTGTATACATTTCCATCCAAGCCAACCCAGCATTGCGCCCAGCATATTCAAAATGAAATCGTCCACATCGCAAACGCCGAGGGCGGTCAGCAGCTGGCACAGCTCTACCGCCGAAACGGTCGCCGCAGTACACAAAAAGAAGGGGCCGAATTTTTTCATTTTGCCAAAAATGCCAGGCAGAAGCAATCCAAGGGGCAGGAACAACCCCACATTTCCCAGCAGATTGGCCACGGCATAACGCCGTTGGGGCGGATTGTTGCTATGCCGCAACACCCAAAGGTATCTTTTGATCGTTTCCAGCGGTTCCAAATTTACGACGGCGTTCTGCATCCCCGTTGGGATACGTCTCAAAAACAACAGCCACAGCATCATCAGGCAGTACAGGCCGAAAAGCAGTTTTTTCAGAGAAATTCGATGGTTGCACATTTTGTCAGTCAATTTCTTCCAGCAAGCAGACCGCATGGCAGGAAATTCCTTCCAGCCGACCGGTGAAGCCCAGTCCTTCCTCCGTCGTGGCCTTTATGTTGACACGATCCTCATCGACCGACAGCACAGCACAGATATTTTCCTGCATCTGTTGGATATGCTCTTTTAATTTCGGCCTCTGTGCAATCACCGTCACATCGATGTTTCCCACCCGATAGCCTTTTTCCCGAATGATTTCGGCCACTTGTCCCAGCAGTGCCATGGAGCTGATTCCTTTATAGCGCATATCCGTATCGGGGAAATGATAGCCGATGTCCCGTGCGCCGGCGGCGCCCAGCAACGCATCCATCACCGCATGGAGCAGAACATCCGCATCACTGTGACCATCCAGTCCCATCGGATAAGGGATCTCTACGCCGCCTAAGATCAGCGGACGGTTTTCGACAAATCGATGCACATCATAGCCATGTCCGATTCTCATGCTTTCTCCTCCAGCAATAACTGTGCGATTTTCAAGTCCATGGGCGTGGTGATTTTGATATTCCGCTCATCTCCGTCCATGAGTCGGACCTCCATTCCCAGCAACTCCACGGCCGAGCAGTCATCGGTCACATTGGTGCCGGACAACTTTGCCTGTCCAAGAGCTGCACGAAGGATGTCGAAATCAAAAACCTGGGGAGTCTGCACCGCCCGAAGATTGCTCCGGTCAGGCGTTGCCCGAACCAGTCCTCCCTGCACCAGTTTGACCGTATCTTTCAGCGGTATGGCCGGTGCAGCCGCACCGAAATAGTTTCCGGCACGAACGATCCTGTCGATGAGCTGATAATCGGCAAAAGGTCTTGCTCCGTCATGCACCGCTACAAGCTCCACCTTGTCGGACAATGTATTCATTCCCATATTGACGGAGTCGGCCCGTGTGTCACCGCCGACCACCACCGCTTTCAGCTTGTCAAAGCCATGGCACAGGTCCATAATGGGGACGATCAGATCCGGCCGTGTCACCACAACGATCTCTTTAATGGCATCGCACTGCTGGAAGTTGCGGACGGTCCGCACGATCATCGGCTCGCCCCCCAAAGGTGCCATGACCTTGTCGATCCCGTTCATGCGGCTGGCATTGCCTGCCGCCACGATCACCGCACCGCAATAACGCAGTTTCATAAACTTACGGGCTGTTTTTGTCACTTTTTTTATCTTTTCAACTTTCACCGTTTACAGCTCCTTTATCAGTTTCTTAAAGTGGTCTCCGCGCACCATAAAATTTTTAAAGCAATCAAAGGATGCAGATGCCGGACTCATCAGCACCACATCTCCGCTTTGCGCCTCTCTTGCCGCAGTCAGAACCGCTGTATCGAAATCGCCGCAATCCAGAATTTCCGGTTTTTCCATATCGCAGTTTTCCACCGCCTGCCTGATCAGCGGTGCGGTGGCACCGCAAAGATAGAGTTTTTTAACATGGGCACAAATTTCAGGTCCCAGCACATCATAAGGAATGTGCTTATCATAGCCGCCGGCGATCAGTCTTACTTTTTCGGGGAAAGAACGCAGGCCCGCAATGGTTCGGCTGGGAGAAGATGCAATGGAGTCATTATAATAGCGCACGCCGTCTTTGACTCGCACGAGCTCAATGCGGTGTTCCACGCCGCCGAAATCCCGTGCCACCTGACGGATGTCTTCATCCGCCACCAGTCCCTCCACCGCGCCGATGGCTGCCATGTAATTTTCCACATTATGCACGCCTGGCAACAGGATATCCTTTTGATCCAGCACCGGTCGCCCGTTGCGCAGGATCACGCCCTCATCGGACAGACAAATATGAGCATTTTTCCCCTGTCTTGAAAAATAGTGGGTAGTGCCAACACCTTTCATGGCAGAAGTCAGCTGATTGTCCCCGTTTAGGATCAGCAGGCCATCGGCGTTCTGATGCGTAAAAATATTTTTCTTGGCGTTGATATATTCGTCCATATCTTTATGGACGTCCAAATGATTGGGTGCCAGATTGGTGATCACGGCACGGCTGGGGCTTTGGGTCATATCCATCAACTGGAAAGAGCTCAGTTCCACCACCGCAACATCTTCCGGCCCCATCTGTCCGGCCAACGGCAGCAGCGGCGTTCCGATGTTGCCACCCAACCAAACCTTTCTTCCGGCTGCTTTCAGCATTTCGCAGATCAGGGTCGTGGTAGTCGTTTTCCCGTCCGAGCCGGTGACAGCAATGATCCGGCAGGGGCAGACTTCAAAAAAAGCCGCCATTTCGCTGGTGACTTTCGCCCCATTGTCTCGCAAATGGCGCACTGCCGGACTGTCGGGGTGCATTCCAGGGGTACGAAATGCGATCTGTGCTGTCATTTCCCGATAAAAATTCTCCCCCAGGAACAGCCGGCAACCCATTTTTTCCAGTTCCAGCACTTCACTGTCCAGCTTTTCTCTGGGGGTGCGGTCGCCGCCGATCACATCCGCCCCATATTCCAGCAACAGGCGTACCAGTGGACGGTTACTGATACCCAGGCCCAAAACAGCAACCCGCTTCCCCTTTAATGCGCGAAAATATTCTTCGAATGTACATTGCATACTGTTCATCCTCTCCCAGTGGTCGTTCTCTTAATAGTATATACACTTTAAAAAGAATTTGCAAGACATTTGACAATTTGCAATATTTGCGGTACAATAGCGAAGCGACTGGGTCGGACAGCCGCGGGCCCATGCCGAAAGGCAGGGCGTGAGGAAAGTCCGGGCTTCATTGGGCAAGGGATAACGGGTAACGCCCGCCGGGGGTGACCCCAGGACAAGTGCAACAGAGAGATACCGCTGACGTGCCGCTTTGCGGCGCAAGCAAGGGTGAAAAAGTGGGGCAAGAGCCCACTCGGCCCATGGTGACATGGGTTTTACGATGTAAACTCTATCCTGAAGCAACGCCGTGGAGGAACATATGGTCTGCCCTACCGTTCCGAGGAGGCGGCTGGAACCTGCGAGCAATTGCAGGTCTAGATAGATGGCTGTCAAGACAGAACCCGGCTTATAGAC
>CAZVMK010000018.1:0-22464 GCA_964628315.1 uncultured Oscillospiraceae bacterium | reverse complement strand
ATGTCGGAACGATCGATGCCGTGGAATTGCCCATGGTGATCTACAGCAACGGCGAAGATGTCACCCGAAATTATGACATTACCTACGATTGCGGCACCCTGACCGTCACCAAGCGCCCCGTTACCATTCAAATCGGTAGCGATGAATGGGTTTATGACGGGCAATACCACAGCTGTCAAGAATGGGACTACACCGAAGACAGCGTATACGAGCTGGTCAACGGGCAAGAGCTTGTCGTTGATGCCTTCAGCGAAATCTGCAATGCGGGTATCATAGACAACGAGTTTACCGCCTACCACATCACGGATGGAAAAACCGATACCACCGAAAACTATGCAATCACCCTGCGCAACGGCACCTTGGAAATCATCCGCCGATACATTATTGTCTGTCCGGAAAGTACCGAAAAAGAATATGACCGGACGCCCCTCAGCATTGGTAACACTTCCGTTACCGAGGACACTCCTTATCCCCTGGTCGATGGCCATCTGATCGTCATACTCGGCGAGGCAGAACGCACCGATGTCGGCACAACGGAAGTCCGCTGGAACGATGATTATTTAGACGGCGATAACGAGATCATCATCACGACAGAATCCGGTGATGATGTCAGCCTCAATTATTTCATTGAATGTCGGACCGGTACCATCACCATTCACCCCATTAAAATCACCATCACCTCCGGCTCTGCCAGCAAGCTCTACGATGGCACGCCTTTGACCTGCGATGAATATTTCATAACAGGCAACTTGCTGGACGGCGATGATCCGGATGTATGGGTCACAGGCAGCCTCACGAATGTTGACATGATCGACAATGAATTCACCGCAAAAATTTATGCCGGTAATAATGTCGTTTCCGAGGGAGACAACGCCTATTATGAACTGGAACTGAAATACGGTACATTAACTGTCTACTGCACGCTCGGTACCATCACCAGCAACAAAGGCGGCACCATTTACCTGCGGCAGCAAAGTTACGGCAACTACAACGGTTCTACCGATTGGAACGTGGCCGAAGAATACGGTTCCACGCTCCCCAACGACATAAGCTATAACTATCTGACCTCGCTGGCATTGGGAAATTATGGTGCATCTTTCTACGAACTCAAATTTGAGGGCCTTATTTTGCCCATGCTCCCCTACTATATGGGCTTGAATAATGGCTACACCTGGGAAACCAGCGATGTTTACTATTCCAAAAACACCGGTGATTTCACCATGATGTATTACGATATGAGTGGCATCGACCTGAGTGCGTTGCAAGGCCAGCTGGGCGAACACAGTGTTTACGAAAAGGAGTACAGAAGTTTTGTCTACGATAAATACCTGCAAAGCCGCTCCGAAACCGATGCATACATGCGGGCCATCATTGCCGAGCAGGGTTTCTCCAAATCCGATCCCGACATCATCAGCAAGGTAGCCGCCTATATTCAAAGTGCCGCCACTTACAATCTTTCTTATGACCGCGCACTGGATGACACGGATGATGTGGCCATTGCTTTCCTATGCGACTATAAAGAGGGTGTCTGCCGCCACTATGCAACCGCGGCGACCATGCTCTACCGTGCCCTGGGCATTCCCGCCCGATATGTGACCGGCTATGCCATCTCCACCGAAAAGGATGTGCCCACAGAAATCAAAACCCCTGGCCACGCTTGGGTGGAAGTCTATGTGGATGGCATTGGTTGGATTCCCGTAGAAGTAACCGGCGGAGGCGGCAGTGACAGCAGTATTGACGGCGCAAGTGGAATCATTACCGGAAGCGAAATAATCGATATCGGAGACGATACCGAAGACGAAAGCGGTGACGGCGAAGGAAACGGAAACGGAGACGAAAATGGTAACGGAAACGGAGACGGAAATGGTAACGGAAACGGAGACGGAACCGGTGATGGTAACGACGAAGGGAACGGAGACGGAAGCGGCGGTGAAAACGGCGGTGGAAACGGCGGCGGAAACGGAAATGGTGGCGAAAGCGGGAACGGAGGCGGAAACGGAAATGGTGGCGAAAGCGAACAGCCCAAAGAAACCGTTGAAATTCTGCTTTACAACCTGCAAAAGTATTACGATGGCAGTCCCCTGTTCTATGAAGAGGGTGATTACAAAGTCACTGGGCCGGATGGAATGGAGGTAATACTCAACATCAGCCTGACCGACGTTGGCCACTACTGTCTGGCAGACCTCAATCGCAATCCACAAGACTTTGTTACCCTCTTTTATAAGGGAACAAACGTGACTTGGGACTACGAGATCGTCTTTACCGGCTTCAAGGGAGACGCCCCCGACATCATTCCCATTCAGGTAGATCGGCGCAAGATCGAGATAACCACTGCCACCCAGACAAAATATGATGACGGCGAACCTTTGACCAATTCCGGCGTGACCATTACCAAAGGTTCCCTCGCTTCCGGCCACAGTCTGATTGCCGAGGTAGTCGGATGTATTGTCGGTGAAGGATGGGTAGAAAACGAACTCTACGAATTGAACATTCTGGATGCCGACGGATGCAATGTGACCTCCTTCTATGACATTGATGTTGTCCTCGGTACGCTTACGATCTTACCCCAACCTACGGAATAAGCACCCCCTATCAACCTAAAAAGGCCACAGTCCATTCGACTGTGACCTTTTTACGTCTTCACAATACGTACATCCGAGCATGCCACGAAAAATATTTTTTGTTTTTTCGTCAAGATGTACGAATTAACAGTAGACAAACTGTATTTTTTGCGCTAAAATAACAACGTGATGAATTTTATCGTCCATTCATCTCTTTTAACATAAGGAGGCTGCTATTTATGCTGGATGAATCTTACTATCGCAAAACGGACGAGATCATTTCCCGATATGTTCGGGATGCCAGATCTCTGATTCCCATTATGCAGGACATACAGGCAGAATACCGTTATCTGCCCAAGGAGCTGCTCAGTTATGTGGCCGGAGAAATCGGCATTACCGAAGCCAAGGCCTATTCCGTAGCAACTTTCTATGAAAACTTTTCCTTTGAAGCAAAAGGCAAGTATGTCATCAAAGTCTGCGATGGCACCGCCTGCCACGTTCGTCACTCCACCCCCGTTCTTGAAACGCTGTGGAAAGAGCTGGGGCTGAGCAAGAAAAAACACACCACCGATGACATGATGTTCACCGTTGAGACCGTATCCTGTCTGGGTGCCTGCGGCCTTGCTCCCACCATGATGGTCAATGAGCAGGTCTATCCTGCCATGACGCCGGAAAAGGTTCTTGCCATCATCGAAGAATTGAGAGGTAAAAGCGTATGATCCGTAACAAAGAGGAACTCGCTCAGGCAAAACAGGCTGCCGCACAGCAGCTGCAGCAGTACGATTGCCGCATTCTGGTTTGCTCCGGCACCGGCTGTATCGCCACCGGCTCTCACAAGATCCATGAGATCTTCGAAACACTGGTAAAAGACACGCCCAATGTGGAGCTGGTCTTCTCTCCCTGCGGCGGCCATCACGAGGGCAAGACAGTCGGCGTTAAGAAGACCGGTTGTCAGGGCTTCTGCGAATTAGGCCCCCTGGTCCGTATTCAAAAAGGCGAACACGTCATTCAATACGTGAAAGTCCAGCCCGAGGACTGCGCCGATATTTTCGAAAACAGCGTTCTGGGCGATGCCGTTCTGGAGCGGCTGCTCTATCACAAGGGCGAACAGAGCTATGTTCAGCCCAGCGAAATTCCCTTTATTGCCAAGCAGACCAGGATCGTTCTGGAAAACTGCGGCAAATTCGATGCCGAGTCTTTGGATGAATATCTGGCTTCCGGCGGTTTCGATGCTTTGAAAAAAGCCATGTTCGAAATGAGTCGGGACGATGTGATCAACGAAGTGGATGCTTCCGGTCTTCGTGGCCGTGGCGGTGGTGGTTTCCCCACCGGCAAAAAATGGAAACAGGTCGCCCGTCAGAAAGAAACCGAGCGTTATGTTGTCTGCAATGGCGACGAGGGCGACCCAGGCGCATTTATGGACGGCTCCGTTATGGAGGGTGACCCCTTTAAGCTCATCGAAGGCATGATGATCGCCGGCTATGCCGTCAGCGCTCAGCACGGTTATATTTACGTCCGCGCCGAATACCCCATGTCAGTCGCACGGCTGAAAAATGCCATTACACAGCTGGAAGAGCGGGGCCTGTTGGGCGACAATATCATGGGCACCGACTTTTCTTTCCATATGCACATCAACAAGGGTGCCGGTGCCTTTGTCTGCGGCGAAGGCTCAGCGCTGACCGCCTCCATTGAAGGCAACCGTGGCATGCCCCGTACCAAGCCGCCGAGAACCGTGGAAAAAGGTCTTTGGGAAAAGCCAACCGTCCTGAACAACGTGGAGACCTATGCCAACGTTCCGAAAATCATTCTGCAAGGTGCCCAATGGTTCCGCTCCATCGGCACCGAGGGCAGCCCTGGTTGCAAGACTTTTTCTTTGACCGGTGCCATTGAAAATACCGGTCTGATCGAAGTGCCCATGGGCTCCACCCTGCGGCAGATCATCTTTGATATCGGCGGCGGTCTGAAAAACGGCGCTGAGTTTAAGGCCGTCCAAATCGGCGGTCCCTCCGGCGGCTGTTTGACCGAGGCACACTTGGATGTTCCTTTGGATTTCGACTCCGTCAAAAAGTATAATGCCATCATCGGCTCAGGCGGCATGGTCGTCATGGGCAAAGATACCTGCATGGTCGAAGTGGCACGTTTCTTCATGAGTTTCACCCAACGGGAATCCTGCGGCAAATGTACGCCCTGTCGGGAAGGCACCAAGCGGATGCTTGAAATTCTGGAACGGATCGTCAACGGTCAGGGCAAACCGGAAGATTTGGACACGTTGGAAGAGCTGGCCACCATGATCCAGACCATGGCGCTATGCGGTCTGGGCAAGAGTGCCCCCCTGCCTGTCATTTCCACTCTGAAAACATTCCGTGACGAATACATCGAACACATTGTTGATAAAAAGTGTCGGGCAAAAACCTGTACCGCTCTGCGCCGCTATGTGATCAACCCCGAATTCTGTAAGGGTTGCTCCAAGTGCGCCAGGAACTGTCCGGTCAACGCCATCTCCGGTATCGTGAAGAAGCCTTACACCATCGATACAGACAAATGTATCAAGTGCGGCGCTTGCAAAGATAACTGTGCATTTGGCGCGATCTACATTGAAGCATAAGGAGGGGGAACAATGGGAACAATTACGATCAACGGTAAAAAAGTTGAGTTTACCAATGAAAAAAACCTTCTGACCATCATACGCAAGGCAGGCATCGACATTCCTACCCTGTGCTATCAGCCGGAGCTGTCTATTTTCGGCGCTTGTCGGCTCTGTACCGTGGAAGACGACAAGGGGCGTTGCTTCGCTTCCTGCTCGGAAGAGCCTCGGGACGGCATGGTGATCTATACTCACACGGAAAAGCTGCGCAAGCATCGCAAACTGATCGTGGAATTGCTGCTGGCCGCCCATTGTCGGGACTGTACCACCTGCGACAAGCACGGCAAATGCACACTGCAAAAGTTGGCCTACCAACTGGGTGTCAACAATGTGCGCTTTGCCAACCATCGGGAAATCCAGCCCGTGGACTTTTCCTCCCCCGCCATCGTTCGCGACCCCAACAAGTGCATTCTGTGCGGCAACTGTGTGCGTGTCTGCAACGAGATCCAAAGTGTCGGCGTTCTGGGCTTTGCTCACCGCGGCACCGATGCCACGGTCACACCTGCATTTGACCGCAAACTCTCCGCTACAAACTGTGTCAGCTGTGGCCAGTGTCGGGTAGTCTGTCCCACCGGCGCTCTGACCATCCACCACAACATGACCGAAGTCTGGCAGGCGCTGGGCGATAAGAATACACGTGTGGTGGCGCAGATCGCACCAGCCGTCCGCGTGGCCGTTGGTGAGGCTTTCGGCCTGCGCAAGGGTGAAAACGCCATGGGCAAGGTGGTGGCCGCCCTCCATCGGATGGGCTTTGACGAAGTATTCGACACCACTTTCACCGCAGACCTGACCATCATGGAAGAGTCCGCCGAGTTCCTGGAACGAGTCACCAAAGGTGAAAATTTGCCGTTGCTGACCTCCTGCTGTCCCGCCTGGGTCAAATTTGTGGAGAATGAATATCCTGAATTCAAGCGGAACATTTCCACCTGTCGGAGCCCTCAGCAGATGTTCTCCGCAATTTTAAAGGAATATTACCGTGATGAGCACAATGCCCAGGGCAAGAAAACGGTCGTTGTCTCTATCATGCCCTGCACTGCAAAAAAGATGGAGGCCGAGCGCCCCGACAGCTACACCCACGGCGAAAAGGACACCGATATCGTCCTGACCACCCACGAGCTGATCCGCATGATCGACGCCCACGGTATCAACTTTGAAAGTATGCCCTCGGAAGCCTGCGATATGCCCTTTGGCATTGGCTCCGGCGGCGGTGTGATCTTCGGTGCTACCGGCGGTGTAACGGAAGCCGTTCTGCGCCGTCTGGTGGACGGACACGATACCGCCACCCTCAACGCCATCGCCGAGTGCGGTGTGCGTGGCGACAAAGGGATCAAAGAGGTCACCATTCCCTACAAGGGCATGGATGTGCAGATCTGTGTGGCTTCCGGTCTGGCAAACGCCCGAAAGGTCCTGGACTCCGTCAAATCCGGCGAAAAGCACTACCACTTTATCGAGATCATGGCCTGTCCTGGCGGCTGTGTCATGGGCGGTGGCCAACCCACAGACAGTTCTACCAAAGTCGTTCGTGCCGAAGCACGCACCAGAGGCCTCTACGCCGCCGATGGTGACATGGCCATAAAAAAATCCAATGAGAACCCCCTGCTGGATGTATTTTACAACGGTTTCTTCCGTGGCAAGGCTCACGAACTGCTCCATAACCATCACAACGACTGATCTTTGCACAAACAGCCTCCCGTTTCGTCAAACGGGAGGCTGTATTTATCAAATTCGGGCAACGCCGGTGGCCCGTGCCGCATCAGCCACCGCTTTGGCAACGGCTGCTGCCACACGCTCGTCGAAGGCGGTCGGGATAATATAGTCGGCGCTCCGTTCTTCATCCGACACCAGCTGTGCGATGGCCATGGCCGCCGCCATTTTCATTTCCTCATTGATATCAGAGGCACGTACATCCAGTGCCCCACGGAACACGCCTGGGAATGCCAGCACATTATTGATCTGATTCGGATAATCACTGCGGCCGGTGGAAATCACTTTTGCGCCGCCGGCCTTTGCATCCTCCGGAAAAATCTCCGGTGTCGGATTGGCACAGGCGAAAATGATACTGTCAGGTGCCATGGTCCTGACCATCTCCGTTGTCAACGTGCCAGGGGCAGACACGCCGATAAACACATCCGCTCCCTTTACCACATCGGCAAGGCTCCCCTTTTCCATATTTCGGTTGGTGCAGGCGGCCATTTCTTCTTTGATCCAGTTCAGATTTTCCCGTCCTGCATAGATAGCGCCGTTGCGGTCGGTCATCACAATGTTGCCAAATCCGGCACTGAGCAGCAGCTTGACGATGGAGATTGCAGCCGCACCGGCACCGGAAGTCACAATTTTGACTTCCTCCTTTTTCTTGCCCACGACTTTCAGTGCATTGGTCAGGCCTGCCAGGGTGACGATGGCAGTGCCGTGTTGGTCATCGTGGAACACGGGGATATCGCACTTTTCTTTCAGCTTCCGCTCGATTTCAAAGCAACGTGGGGCGGAAATGTCTTCCAGATTGATACCGCCAAACGAGCCGGAGATCAGATACACCGCATTGACAAACTCATCGACATCCTTAGTCTTGACACACAGTGGGAACGCATCCACATCGGCAAAGGCCTTAAAAAGGGCACACTTGCCCTCCATGACGGGCATACCGGCCTCGGGGCCGATGTCCCCCAAGCCCAGGACCGCCGAACCGTCGGTAACCACGGCGCAGAGATTGTGCCGTCTGGTCAGTTCATAGGACTTGTTTGCATCTTTCTGAATTTCCAGACAGGGCTGAGCCACGCCTGGCGTGTAAGCCAGCGACAAATCGTCCTTTGTCTTGCAAGGCACCGTGCAGGTGACTTCGATCTTACCGCCCCATTGCCTGTGCAGGCGCAGGGACTCTTTTGCATAATCCATGGTGATATCCTCCCCCAAATGGCGAAATCGTTTCTGACTTTATTTTACCACACCTGCGGCCATTGCGCAAGAGTAATCACAGAAAAGAACAGGCGCAGTGAAACACCGCGCCCATTCATGATTTATTGTGTAGAACCGGTGCTGCTCAGAGAAACCTCGCCCAAAGCGATTTTACCGTAAGACACTTCCGTCTCCCTGTTCTCCGTATAGCTGTTCAGCAGTTCCTTGGACTTTTCCTGCAACACGCCACTGCGGCTGTACACGATCCAGGCATCCTCGCCGGTGACATAGTAGAGCACCGCATAACCGTCATCGGTTTTCACAACGGCCGTGTCCCCCTCCTGGCGGTCGGCAAATGCCCACTGCTCAATACCATCATCCCGATGGACGAAATACATAATGTGGAAGCCGTATTTGGTCTCCACAATGGCATAGTCCCCTTCTTTACGTTCTGTGTCAAAACACCAGTCGTTGAAGCTGGTCACCATTTTGCCCTCTGCCACGTTCTCATAGATACCGCCGTCGGTCACTTTGCAGTCTTTATCTTCGCTGTTCTCATTTGCCAGCTCGGCGAAGTATTCCTCGGTGGGGTTTTCCAGCCACAGCTGCAAAATCGTTTCTGCTTTTGCACGCGCCTCGGCGGCAGCTTCCTCATCTTTAAAGGTAATGGAACCGTCATCATTTTCCGTTCCCTCTGCCTTGATAAGAATATGGCGAACATCGATGGTGGTCAGGCTCAGTTTTGCAATATACTGGCTCAGACCCTTGTCGGAAACGGTATCGCTGTCCTCGGCTTTATCGGCCGCCAGTTCGGCAAAGCTGTCTTCGGTCTTATCACCGGCCAGCCACAGATCCAGAATTTCCCGTGCGGCATTTTCGCAAACTTCCCATGCGGCACTGGTATAAACCTTGTTGCCGTCTTCATCTTCGCTCTCTTCAGGCGTCACCAAAATCATGCGCAGGTCCACCAGCAGGCCGCTGTCTTTGGTAATACCGTCCTTTGCAAGGGTGGTGATATTCTCCTGGAAATATTCTTCCAGTTCCTCATCTGTTACCTCGGTATGATCCATGACATCGTTGAAATACAGATTGCCCATGAAGTAGCGTTCCAGATAGTACATATAATCGTCGAACGTGACACCGGCGCCGAATTCTCCGGTCATCATATCCTCCAGAGAGTCATAGCCGTTGCTGGCAGCAGAGGCAGTCAGATTTTCTTCCATGCTGTCCAGTCCCTGGCGATAGGTTTCGGGCATTTCATAGCCGGAAGCAATGGCCTCATCGTACAGCGCCTGATAGCGGCTCCAGGTGTACAGCGCCTCTTCCAGGAAATACTGTTGCCAGGTCATTTCTTCCTCTGTCACGCTGCACTGCTGCTCATCCAAAGGTTTGGACGTATCCATAAAGTAGGAGATATAGTAGCTGTAGTCGGACATAAAATCGTATACCTGCATCCAGTAGAACACCTGCAGCTGACCGTTGGTCAGCTCCGCGCCGTCCTGGGTGGCCACCACGACATCGGCTTTCTTTTCGGCCTTGCTGTCGGAAACGGTATAGCTATCTTTTTTGTTGATGTCGTTTTCTCTGAAAACTTCCCAGTCGAACCAGCTCTTTACATCCCAGTTTCCGCCGGACTCGCCAACGCCCTTGATTCCCCAGAACAGCACCAGTGCCAGAACAGCCATCAGTGCAATGCAACCGGAAATGGCCGCGGTACGTCTTGCTTTTTTCACGCCGGAGGCAGTATTCTGCTCCGGCTGCTGGGTCTCGGTGTCGATAGCGGCATTCACTTCGGCCGCTTCCCCATCGATCTCCACTTCTTCATCGATGACGATTTCCTGCGTGTTGTCCAACCCGCAATAGGGGCAGAATTTGCCGTTATCCGGCATCTCCTCGCCACAGAATTTACATTTCATAAACGTTCCTCTTTCTGCCAACATCGAATCGGCATATACTTTTGCCATTTTAACACGGACACGCTTTAAAAGCAAGGGCGCAGTCGGATAATTTACAATTTTTCCATAAACGCAAACCCATGCAAAATACTTGCAAAAACCCTTTTTCAATGCTATAATGAGGTATTAGGATTTTAGTCCAAAAAGGAGCACAACAAATGGAAACCAAGACAACTGTGATTTCTCGGGAACAGCTGCTTGCGCAGCAGACCTATTGTGATAAAATCAGCGCCTACTGGCACAGCATCGGCCGTACCCCTCTGGCTTACGTGGAAACCTACGGCTGCCAGCAGAACGAAGCCGACTCCGAGCGCATTCGGGGTATGTTGAAAGAATGCGGTTATGATATGTGCAACGAAGCCGAGGGTGCCGACGTGGTGGTCATGAACACCTGTGCCATCCGCGAACACGCCGAGCAACGTGTTTTCGGCAATCTGGGTGCCCTGACCCACACCAAACGCCGCCACAGCGACCAGAAAATTTTCCTCTGCGGCTGCATGGCCGGTCAGGAAGTGGTGACGACTCGCATCAAAAACAGCTATCCCCATGTGGACGGCGTTTTCTCCACCCATCATCTTTGGCAGTTTGCCGAAATATTATACAAGGTGCTGACCACCTCCAAGCGGCAATTCTACATTGCCGACGAAGCCGGTTCCATCGCCGAGGGATTGCCCGTTGTCCGCAGTAACACCCTGAAAAGCTGGGTATCCATTATGTACGGGTGCAACAACTTCTGCACCTACTGCATCGTCCCTTACGTCCGTGGACGGGAACGTAGTCGCAAACCCGAGGATATTCTGGCCGAGTGCCGCGAACTGGTGGCCAGCGGTTGCAAAGAGATCACCCTTTTGGGGCAAAACGTCAATTCCTACGGCAAGGATCTGGATTGCGGCGTGGATTTTGCCGATTTGCTGAAAGAAATCGCTAATATAGACGGTGATTTTCTCATTCGCTTCATGACCAGCCATCCCCGTGATGCTTCTTACAAGCTGTTTGACACCATGGCCTCTTCTCCCAAGATCGCCAAGCAGCTGCATCTTCCTTTTCAGTCCGGCTCTTCCCGTGTGCTCAAGGCCATGAACCGTCACTATGACCGTGAAAAATATCTTGATTCGGTCAACTATGCGAAAAAAGTCATGCCCGACCTTGTCCTGACCTCAGATGTCATCGTCGGTTTTCCAGGGGAGACCGAAGCGGAATTCGAAGAGACCATTTCCCTCATTGAAGCCGTTCGCTATGATGCACTGTTTACCTTTATTTTCTCCCCCCGTCCAGGAACTCCTGCCGCTTCCATGGACGACCCCACTCCGAAATCGGAGAAAAATCGCCGTTTCGACCGTCTTTGCGCAGTGCAAAACCGAATTTCGGAAGAGATCCACGCCACTTACGTGGGGCGTACTTTCCGCTGTCTGGTGGACGGCCGCGACAAAGAACTGCTCACCGCACGCACCGAAGGCGGCCGTCTGGTTCGCTTCAGTGGAAGCGACGATCTGATCGGCACCTATCAGGATATCCACATCACCGCATCCAATACCTGGAGTCTTCTGGGTGAACTGAAATAAGGCTTTTGACCCTGAAAATTATAGAAAGAGGTTATGCCCCATGGCGAAACCTGAAAAAGAATTGACCCCCATGCAACGGCAATATCATGCCATTAAAGAAAAAAATCAGGACTGTATTCTCTTCTTCCGACTGGGCGACTTTTACGAAATGTTCGACGAAGATGCCCGTGTTGCCGCTCAGGAACTGGATCTGACTCTGACCACTCGTGACCGCGGCAAGCCCAAAGAAGAACAGACTCCCATGTGTGGCGTTCCCTTCCACAGCGTGGATGCATACATCGCCCGTCTGGTCTCCCGTGGATACAAGGTCGCCATTTGCGAACAGATGGAAGACCCTGCCACCGCCAAAGGACTCGTAGAACGGGATATCACTCGGATCATCACCCCTGGCACGGTCACGGAAAGCTGCATGCTGGAAGAAAGCCGCAACAACTACTTTGCCTCCGTTTACGGAGAAAACGGCAAATTCGGTCTGGCTTTTTGTGATATTTCCACCGGCGAATTTTATACCACCGTCTGCGCCAACGCCGATGCCGCCGTATCCGAGCTGGGACGGTTCTCCCCCACCGAAGTCATCCGCTTCGGCGACGGAGTCATGGGCGACGCCCTCACCGATGCCCTGTTCCGCCGCATTCATTGTTGCGTTGACGAGGGCACAGCCGATATTTTTGCGCCGGAAGCCGCAGAATCCGCTTTGGAGCAGCATTTCGGTGCTTCCATCGACCGGCTGGGTCTGGGCGGACTGGGCACGGCGGTCATTGCCGCCGGCGGTTTGCTGCAAACGCTGTTGCAACTGCAGAAAAACAACCTGCCTCACCTGCGTGGCCTCCAGTATTACACCACCGGACGTTTTATGGAGCTGGATCTGGATGCCCGTCGTAATCTGGAATTGACGGAAACCATGCGTTCCAAAGAAAAGAAAGGCAGTCTGCTGTGGGTGCTGGACAAAACACGCACCGCCATGGGCGGCCGTATGCTTCGTTCCTGGATGGAAAAGCCCCTGCTGGACCCTCTTGAGATCACACGCCGCCACACCGCCGTGGAAGATCTGGTCAACAGTCCCATCGGGCGTGGAGAACTGGAACAGGCTCTTTCCGATGTGACGGATTTCGAGCGTGTCATGGCCCGTATCACCACCGGAACCGTCAACTGCCGAGATCTTCTGGGTCTGGCCCACGGTCTGCGTGCCCTGCCACAGGTCAAATCTCTGCTGGCCCACATGGAAGCGCCCATGCTGCAAAAGCTTTCCGAGGCTATCGACCCACTGGAAGAATGCGCCGCGCGCATTGAAGAAACCATTGTGGACGATCCTCCGCTGACCATTCGTGAGGGTGGGATCATCCGCCGTGGAGCCAACGCCGATGCCGACCGTCTTCGGGATCTGATGGAGGGCGGTGCCAGCACCATTGCCGCCATTGAAGCATCCGAAAAAGAAGCCACCGGCATTCGCACCTTGAAAGTCGGCTTCAACCGTGTTTTCGGTTACTATATCGAAGTTTCCAAATCCTTTATCGACCAGGTACCCCCACACTACATCCGCAAACAGACCCTTGCCAACTGTGAGCGCTACATTACTCAGGAACTGAAAGAACTGGAAACCCAGGTACTGACCGCCAAGGACCGCCTGACTGCCCTGGAATACCAGATCTTCACCGATCTGCGCCAATATCTTGCGCAACAGGCCGCCCGTGTCCAGTTGACTGCCTCCGCCGTTGCCGCCGCAGATACACTGTGCTCTCTGGCCTCCGTGGCTGTCCAGCGTGGCTATTGCCGCCCCGAGATCACCCTGGGAAGCGAAATTTCCATTGTGGACGGACGTCATCCGGTGGTCGAGGTCATGCTCAAGGAGTCTCTTTTCGTTCCCAACGACACCAGCCTTGGCAGTGCCGACAACCAGGTCTCCATCATCACCGGCCCCAACATGGCCGGTAAATCCACCTATATGCGGCAGGTGGCGCTGATCGTTCTAATGGCACAAATGGGTTCTTTCGTGCCTGCTCGCAGTGCCAGACTGGGTATTGTGGACCGCGTGTTCACACGGATCGGTGCCAGCGACGATCTGGCTTCCGGTCAATCCACGTTTATGGTGGAAATGGCCGAAGTGGCCTCTATTTTGAAGCACGCCACCAGCCGAAGTCTGCTGATTTTGGACGAAATCGGCCGCGGCACTTCCACTTATGACGGTATGTCCATCGCCCGTGCGGTTCTGGAATATGCCGCCAACCCCAAAAAACTGGGTGCAAAGACCCTGTTTGCCACCCATTATCACGAGCTTTCAACCATTGAA
Organism: uncultured Oscillospiraceae bacterium; assembly: GCA_964628315.1. Classification (GTDB taxonomy): domain Bacteria; phylum Bacillota; class Clostridia; order Oscillospirales; family Oscillospiraceae; genus Faecousia. Next base: position 8,563 of record CAZVMK010000018.1, on the reverse strand, counting down.
AACGAGCTTTCCAATGTAAAAAATTATAATATTGCCGTCAAAAAGCGGAACGACCAGATGATTTTTCTCCGAAAAATCATCCCAGGCGCCGCCGACGACAGCTACGGTGTAGAAGTGGCAAAGTTGGCCGGACTTCCCGACTTTGTAGTAAACCGTGCCCGACAGATCCTGGCGGAACTGGAAGACGGCACAGCCGCACCGTCACGCCCCGTCCCACGGGAAGACGATGACCAGATGAGTATGTTGGATCTGCGTAGCCAGCAGGTCTGCGATGCCCTTGCCGCCATCACCGTTGAAACGCTGACCCCCATTGAGGCCATGAATGAACTTTATAAGCTGAAAAGGATGTTAAACTAATGGACTTGTTGAGAAATTCCCTGCCCACAATGACTGCCGACGAAAAGAAATGGGGGTTGCGATACCTTCTGTTTCAGGTATGTTTTCTTTCCATATTGTTGCAGCAGGTGAATGCACTCTTTGCCTACCCTCTGAGCAATGTTCTGCTGAATTTTCTCTACTATTCCATCAACGCCATCGCCACGCTGTTCATTTTCAGCCGTTTCATGAAGAAGAACCTGCTACGTAGCCTCCGATTTCCGAAAGAAACGCTGCTGTACACCGTGATCGGTTTTGCCGCTTACTGGCTGAGCAGCACCCTGCTGGCCCTGGCCATCGGCGCTCTGTTCCCCGACTATACCAATCTCAACGACAAGCAGATTTGGGTTCTGGCCGGCAACAACCCTCTTTTCATGATTTTCGGAACGGTTTTTCTCGCCCCCATTGCTGAGGAACTGCTTCACCGAGGACTGATTTTCGGCAATATTTACGCCAAGAAACCCATTGTGGCCTACGCCGTTTCTGCGCTGATCTTCAGCTCCATCCACGTGCTTTCTTATGTGGGAATTTACCCCACAGGATACCTGCTGCTGGCACTGGTACAATATCTGCCTGCCGGACTGATCTTCGCCTGGAGCTATCAGCGCAGCGGCTCCATCTTCACTCCCATGCTCATTCACATGTTCAACAATGCTGCCGTTTTCATCTCAGCGAGGTAATGTCATGTCCAAAATCATTCAATTATCCCCCCATATTGCCAATCTCATTGCCGCCGGTGAGGTTGTGGAACGTCCTGCTTCCGTTGTAAAAGAACTGCTGGAAAATGCGGTAGATGCAGGTGCGACCAAAATCACCGTTGAAATCAAAGACGGTGGCATGACCTTCTTGCGTGTCACCGACAACGGTTGCGGCATGGCTCCCGAGGATGCCCGAACCGCCTTTTTGCGCCATGCCACATCCAAACTGCGCACCGCCGAAGACCTGGCCGCCATCGGCACCATGGGTTTTCGTGGCGAAGCACTTGCGGCCATCGCTTCTGTCAGCCGCATTGATTTGATGACCAAAACCGCCGACACGCTCAGCGGTACCAGCCTTCATTTGGAAGCCGGTGCCATCATTGACGACACCGAAGCCGGTTGCCCCGATGGCACCACTATCATTGTCCGTGACCTTTTCTTTAACACACCGGCTCGAATGAAATTTATGAAATCCGACTCCGTGGAGGGAAGTCGTGTAACGGCCGCCGTCCAACTTCAGGCGCTGGCCCACCCCGAGGTTTCTATCACTTTCCTGCGGGACGGCAAGCAGGTCCTTTCCACCCCTGGCGCAGGCGGACTGCAAGCGGCGGTTTACTGTGTCTACGGTCGTGAAAGCGCCCAAATGGTAGCCGTGGACAGCCGATGGGACGGCTATCGACTCACCGGCTACATTTCCAAGCCGACGGATGCACGCCCCAGTCGAAGTATGCAAACCTTTTTCGTCAACGACCGACCCGTCAAGTCCAAAATTATGATTGCCGCATTGGAAGAGGCCTATCGCAACCAGATCATGGTGGGCAAATTTCCTGCCTGCGTTCTACATCTGTCGTTGCCGGCTAATGCCGTTGACGTGAATGTCCACCCTGCCAAAACAGAGGTCAAATTTCTGCAGGAAAAGGCGGTTTTCGACTGTATCCACTATGGTGTCCTGGGGGCATTGAATAAAACACCCGACCGTCCGCAGGTACAGTTCAAATCCAATACGACTGTCATTTCCCCCACGCCCAAACAGGAGGCGGCACCTGCTTCCAAAAAGCAGGATGGCTTCTTCCGCACCATGGATGCTCAGGACTACAAAAAATTCACCGCCGCCGTCGCTTCTGCTCCGCAACCAAAGCCGGCTCCTGCGGAAGCAACTTACGAAGCAGTAAGGCAGTCTCCCGTAATGCCCCTGCGGCAGATGGTGGCCACACCGCAGGTGGCACCTGTCACGCCGCCTCCGATCCCGATGACCGGACCGGTAACGGAAAAGGAACCGGAGCCCACCATCATTTACAGTGCCCCCGCCGAAGAAAGTGCTCCCATTGAGGAAGTGGAACAGACCGCTCTGGAAATGCCGCCGGAAATTCCCTGGCGAATGGTAGGAGAACTGTATCACAGCTATATTCTGGTAGAACAAGGTGAGGAAGCCTTTTTGATCGACAAGCACGCCGCCCATGAGCGCATTCTCTTTGAAAAACTGAAAGCCAATCAGGAAAAAATTTCCGCTCAGGCGTTGCTGGCCCCCATTTCCGTTCGCTTATCGCCTGCGGCAGCGGCGGAATTGCTAAGCAACCGTCCCATGCTGGACGAACTGGGCTTCGAAATCGACGAATTCGGCGACAATACCGTTCTTCTGCGGCAAATTCCCATGGATCTGAGCCCCGATGATGCCGCCGATGCGGTGGAAACGCTGGCCGCCGACCTGCTGAACGGCCGACATGAAAAAGCCGATACCGTTCGGGACGAACTGCTGCACACGGTAGCCTGCAAAGCCGCCATCAAAGCCGGATGGGTCAATGATGAGCAGGAACTGCTGGCTGTCGTGAAGGCCGTGATGTCCGACGAGGACCTCAAATACTGCCCCCACGGCAGACCCATTTGCGTGACATTGAGCAAAAAACAGCTGGAAAAGCAATTTAAGAGAACATAACACATCATGAGGACTGAAATTGCTGTGAAAAGTAAGTTTGCCAAACTCATATTTTTATGTACCATCATCGCAGGGCTGCTCACCGTCATCTTCTCCTTTGCCTATGGGCACCGGATGCAACCGTGGCTGCTCAGCACCGCCATTGCCTGCGGCACTACCTTTTATCATTTTGTAATGCGGCTGGCAGTAGGCTGTATAGTGCCTAAAATCAGAAATTATAACAGTTTCTGGCTTCGTCAACGCAGATTTGAGGCAAAATTCTATGCAATGCTCAGAGTCAAAAAGTGGAAAAAGCTCGTCCCCACTTTTGACCCTCAGCTGTTCTCCCTGGAGCATTGCACCTTATCGCAGATCATTGAAAACAGTTGCCGTGCCGAAGTCATTCACCAAATCATCATCGTGCTGAGTTTTCTGCCACTGCTGGCCATCATCCCCTTTGGGTCAGCTGGTGTTTTTATCGCAACTTCCGCGGTTTCTGCGTTGATCGACAGCATTTTCGTCATATTGCAACGCTACAACCGCCCCCGACTGATACGAATTTTAGAAAAGGAGATCGCCCATGGATAACATCATTTGCATCGCCGGTCCCACTGCATCGGGCAAAACCGCTCTGGCAGTGGAGCTTGCCAAAGAACTGGACGGCGAAGTGATCTCCTGCGACTCCATGCAGGTCTATCGGCGCATGGACATCGGCACTGCCAAACCCACCGTGGAAGAAATGCAGGGCATCGTCCACCACATGATCGATGTAGCCGAGCCGGATGAGGATTTTTCCGTCAGCCGCTATTGCGAAATGGCCACTCCCATTTTGGACGATATCCTCGCACGCAGAAAAACCGCCATCATTGCAGGCGGTACCGGACTTTATATGGACAGTCTCATCCGCGGCAACGATTTTGCCCCCTACCCCGCCACCGGTGCACGGCAACGGCTGGAAGCGCAGGCCGATGAGATGGGCATGGAATTCATGCTGAACAGGCTGTGGCAAGTTGATCCCGACTCCGCCGCGCGGTTGCATCTTGCAGACCGTAAACGCATCATTCGAGCGCTGGAAGTCTTTGAAGAGACCGGTGAAACCATCACCGCCCACAATTTGCGTACTCAAGCCATTCCGCCTCGATACAGCCCCATTTGGCTGGGATTGGATTTTGAACCGCGTCAGCTTTTGTACGACCGGATTGACCGCCGTGTCAGCATGATGATGCAACAGGGGCTGGAGCAGGAAATCCGCACGCTGCTGAACAGCGGTATTTCCGCCAAATGCACCGCCCTGCAGGCCATCGGTTATAAAGAATTCATTTCCGCGCTGGAGGGGCATATTTCCATGGAAGAAGCCGCCGACGAAGTCCGCAAAGCCTCCCGTCATTATGCCAAGCGGCAACTGACCTGGTTCCGCCGCAATTGTGCCATGAATTGGCTCACCCGAAGATCCGATGACGGATTTGAAGAAATATTGCAAAAAGCTCGACAGATTTTAGCCAATTCCGACAACTGAATTTGATAAGATATAAGTGTCCTCAAAACGAACAGAAAGAAGGTATACTTATGTCTGAAACAACAAATCTCCAGGAAGCCATTTTGAACGAGGTACGGCGCGACCATGTGCCCGTGACCCTGTTTTTGATGAACGGTTTCCAGCTTCGGGGCGTGATCACAGGATTTGACAGTTTTGTGGTCGTGCTGGTCAGCGATGGCAAGCAGCAGATGATCTATAAACACGCCATTTCTACCCTTGCGCCCATGAAGCCACTGAAAGCCGCCACCGGCGCTGCATAAGTTCAAGGGGCGACGGCTTGTTCCGTCGCCCTTTGTCTGTTCTTCCATTGCAAAAAAGAGAAATGAGGATGATGATATGTCCATTGCCGAGAATATTGCCCATATCCGCGCCGAAATCAACGCCGCTGCCGAAAGTGCAGGGCGTGACCCCAGGGAAATTACCCTCTGCGCCGCCACCAAGATGAACGATGCCGACCGTGTTCGGCAGGCCATTGCCGCCGGCATTACCTGCTGCGGTGAAAACAAGGTCCAGGAGCTCACACAGAAGCTTTCCGAAAACGCATACAACGGTGCGGATATCCACTTCATCGGTCACTTGCAGACCAACAAGGTCAAGGCCGTTGTTGGCAAGGTGAGCCTGATCCAGAGCGTTGATTCCCAGCGACTGCTTGCCGCCATTTCCAAAGAAGCCCAAAAGCAGGGCATCGTTCAGAACATCTTGCTGGAGATCAACATTGGCCAGGAAGAAAGCAAGTCCGGTTTTTCCATTGCCGAAATTCAGCCTTTGTTGGAAAATTTGGCAAGCTACCCCCATATTTTTGTCCGTGGATTGATGGCAATTCCTCCCGTTTGCAAAAATAACGGAGATAATAATAAATTTTTTGAAGAAATTCGCAACCTTTCTGTTGACATTGGAGCAAAAAAATACGATAATGTATCCATGGAAATTTTATCTATGGGTATGTCCGGCGACTTTGCAGATGCCATCGCCCATGGCAGTACCATGATTCGTATCGGCACCGCCATCTTCGGTGCACGAAATTACGATGTCCATCCCCAGGGATGAGCCTACACAAGGAGGATACGAACCTATGAGTTTTTGGGATAACGTAAAAAAATTCACCCAACCCTACGCTGACGATGATTATGACGATTTTGACGACACGGAGGAATTGTTCCCCAACGAAAACGTCCGCGTCAACCGCCACAGTACCGCCTCTTCTGCCCCATCCGGCTTCAGCACCCCCAGCGAGGAGCCTTCCTTCAACGGAAAGGTGCTCAACACCAGTTCCAACAAGCCAGGCGTGGTGCTGTTCCGCCCCATCAGCTTCAGCGATGCCGTCAAGGCCGCCGATGAGCTGCGTGACAGGAAGGCCGTCATCGTCAATTTGGAAAATCTGGATAAGTCCATTGCCCGTCGGGTGGTAGACTTTCTGTCCGGTTGCTCCTATGCCCTGGATGGCAGCGTGAAAAAAGTTGCCGGCGGAACCTATCTGTTCTGTCCCCACAATATGGATGTGGCCGGTGATCTGGGCAATATCCATTCCGAAACAGAGCTGGGTCTGTAAGGATCCGCAGGGGGTAGCAACGTGTTTACACCTCAACAAATCGAAGAAGTTTCTTTCAAAAAAGCCACCTTTGGCGGCTACGATATGCAGGCAGTGGATGACTTTCTGGAACCGCTGACCCAGGATTATATCACCCTCTACAAGGAAAACGCCCTGCTCAAAAGCAAAATGCGAGTCCTGGTGACAAAACTGGAAGAGTATCGGGAAAATGAGGCCAACATGAAAGATGCCATGGTCAATGCCCAAAAGACCTGCGACATGATGGTCAAAGAGACCGAGCGCAAATGCGCTCAGATGCTCAGCGATGCCAGCCAGGCCGCTACGGAGAACGCAAAAAACGCTTCTGCTCTGATTGCAGAGGAGCAGGCACGGGTGGATGAAGCCCGTCGGCTTGCCACCGCCAAGATCAGCGAACTGCAAATCCAAATGAACAACTGTATCGATCAGCTGGAGTCTATCAAGGAGGCCAATCGTCCCTCCGTTTCCCGACACACTCGCAACCGTCTCTTCGACCCCAATGCCGCAGAGGCCAAAACCGGTGCGCTGGCTGACGAAATTGCCCATAATCTGGCCATGATGATCGGCGATGCCGATGATTCTGACATGAAAGTGGCCCCATAAACGTAAAAAGCAACGACGAGGACAGGTGAACATCTTCACCGCATTCAGAGAGCTGCCGGATGGTGCGAGGCAGTATGCGCAGGTGGTCATATCCCCTCCGAGCTGTGTACCGAAGCCTTTTCAGGTGCGTAGGCTACAACGGGTTCGCCCGATAACGCGAAAACGAGTGCCGCCCCAGGGCGGAACGAGAGTGGTACCGCAGAGGTCATGTGCCTTTGTCTCTTGATGGAGGGACAAAGGCACTTTTTATTTACAGAAATATTATATGGAGGTAACATCCAATGGAATACAAAAATACGATCATCACCCCCAAGACCGATTTTCCCATGAAAGCCGGTCTGCCTGCCCGTGAGCCTGGCATGCTCGAAAAGTGGCAGGAGCTGGATCTGTACAATGCAATGCTGGAAAAGAACAAGGACCTGCCCCCGTTCATTCTTCATGACGGCCCTCCCTTCTCCAACGGCTATATCCACATGGGTCATGCCCTAAACAAGACCCTGAAGGACTTTATCATTCGCAGCCACGCCATGATGGGCTACTACACCCCCTATGTCCCTGGTTGGGACAACCACGGTCTGCCCATCGAGCGAGCCATTGAAAATTCCAAGCGGAAACTGAACAAGGATATGTCCGTTACGGAATTCCGCGATGCCTGTGCCGATTTTGCCGAAGATTTCATCCAGAAGCAGATGGGTGGCTTCAAACGGCTGGGTGTTGTGGGCGACTGGGAGCACCCCTACCGCACCATGGACAAGCATTTTGAAGCGCAGGAAGTGAAAGTCTTTGGTCGGATGTTTGACAAGGGCTATATTTACAAGGGTCTGAAGCCCGTTACCTGGTGTCCTTTCTGCGCCACTGCAGTGGCTGAGGCCGATATCGAATATCAGGACGACCCCTGTACTTCCGTCTATGTCAAGTTTGCCATGAAAGACGATCTGGGCAAACTGTCCCAGTTCGATCTGTCCAGAACCTACTTCGTCATCTGGACCACTACCATCTGGACCCTGCCTGGCAACATGGCCATCTGCCTGCATCCTCGGGACAGCTATGTTCTTGTAAAAGCCGAAAACGGTGAGACCTATATCATGGCAGAAGCCCTGATGGAGAAAACCATGGCCATGGGCGGCTTTGAAAATTACGAGGTGCTGGCACGTTATCCTGGCCAGTTCTTCGAAAATATGCTGGCACAGCATCCTTTCATCGACAAGACCTCCCGTCTGGTCAATGCCGAATATGTCACCATGGACTCCGGTACCGGCTGTGTTCACACCGCCCCTGGCTTCGGTGCCGATGACTATCAGACCTGTATGCGCTATGGCATGGATCTGGTCGTTCCCGTGGATGATTACGGCCGCCACACCGACTATGCCGGCAAGTATCAGGGTCTGAAAACCGAAGAGTCCAACCCCATCATCCTGGCCGATATGCAGGAAAGCGGTGCACTGTTTGCTTCCGAGCACATCGTCCACTCCTACCCCCATCACGACCGCTGCAAGAAGCCGGTCATCTTCCGTGCAACGCCCCAGTGGTTCTGCTCCGTGGAGTCTTTCAAGGATCAGTCCGTGGCCGCCATCGAAAATGTTCAGTGGTATCCTGCCTGGGGCGAAGACCGGATGGTCAGCATGATCCGCGAACGTGCCGACTGGTGTATCTCCCGTCAGCGCCGTTGGGGTCTGCCCATTCCCGTATTCTACTGTGATGACTGCGGCAAGCCCGTCTCTACTGCCGACTCCATCGCAAAGATCTCTGCCCTATTTGACGAGCACGGCTCCAACATCTGGTTTGAAAAGGATGCCATGGAACTGGTGCCCGACGGTTTCACCTGCCCCCACTGCGGCGGCAAGACCTTCACCAAGGAGAAGGACACCCTG